>JAUIIQ010000195.1 GCA_030431585.1 Gammaproteobacteria bacterium
TTCATCGTCGTAAATTTGTGTTACGCGCGCACTATCGTTCTGTCCGCTGAACGTACCCGGGTTAACGATGGCGACTGACGTGGCTCCAAAAGCGAGATCAAAGTCAATTTCGCTGCTAAACGTGCTGCCACCTTCCCCCACGCATCCGGAGGCATTAGCAGTGCTGCTGCATTTGGAGAAATCTACGATTAGATTCACATCGAGAATCGAATCCACAAACCCGGCGATATCACCTGCAGTGACGGTGATGCTCTGCGTAATTGAACTGCTGTCCACCACGCCGCCAGTACTGTTTGTGAAAAGCAATCCGGCGTTTGCTCCGGAGCTTACGCCCATGCTGATCATACTGCCCAAGAGGAGCCCGGATAATGTTGATGTCTTCATGGTAAATACCTCCTTGTTAGAACATCACTTTTTGCTGTGTGTACCAACCACTATGCATAAAAGAGGCCAGATTAATAAAAACCATATAAAACAGATAGATAAGGATTTCCGTGGCGAGTATTTGGCCTGGGCTGTAAAAAATAGTGACAGCTATCGCTATCAAGGGTGTCGGAATAAGGTAGTAATGAATTACCGCAGATAACCTACTGATGTGACGGTCAGAAATCAGGCGATTTTCCTGAAAAAGGTATGCCCGCATTTGAGGCAGCGGAATTTTGCGCCGCGGCGAAAGATTTTCTCCAGTCTTGAACGGTGGATTCGTTCCAAATCCCGGGAATGGCAGTGGGGGCATTTGATCCGTTTCACGTTCAGTACCTTATGACTTCCCGCTGCTATAGGCAAAGAAAACCTTGTTTTTTAGTTACTCTGGAAGCGTTCTCAGAGGGTTTCGTTTACTGCATTACACTTTGCGTTCGCCGGGGCTCAGTCTGGTGCCCGGCGCAGCCACTCCTGACCTGCCTAAAGCAAGAGTGGATCAGGATCATTGAAAAGAGTTTGAGAGAAACACGAAAATGGCGGTGGGCCAGGGATTCGAACCCCGGGAGGGGATAAACCCTCAACGGTTTTCAAGACCGCCGCTTTCGACCACTCAGCCAGCCCACCGAAAAACCAGATTTGAAACGCCTTCACCGTGCGGCGAAGAAGGCGGAATTATACAGTTATGAAAAACGGGCACAAGAGGAAAAACGCCTCTGGTGCCCGCATTTTTACGTGTTCAGCTTGCCGCCGCTTCGGGAGTCCGGGCTGAGGGCAGGGGACCACGGGGGTCGTTCTCTGCGCGGGCTTCTACGCGGCCGCTGCAGGTGGCCGGCGGGGCGACCTCATCCTTGAACAGAGGCATGTGTTTGGTCACGATCTCCACCACCTCTACCGGCCTGGGGGAAACCCTGGGGTCATTCACCGCTTTACCCTCACTGGTGATGCCAGCGGGGGCGGCGGGCTTGGGCTCCGCTTTGGGCGCCGTCTGAGTAGCAGGCTCCGGCTCAGCCGCCGCAACGTCTTGCCTGGCAGGGGGAGTAGCGGGCGCAACCGAGGTTTCCCCGGCCGCAACGGCTTCCTTGTCAGCCGCCTTTGGCTTGTTGGCTGCCGTAGTTTCTTGCTCACCGGTTTTCGCCTCGACTGCGGCAGGTACTTCCCGCTGCTGTGGTTTGGCAACGCTTGCTTGCGTTTCCGACTGTGGTGCAGGCTCATCCGATTTTGTCACGATGTCTGTGGCTACTGCTGCCGTGGCTGCTGTCGCGGCCACTGTTGCTGCTGCTACAGCGGTGCTGTCCTGATCCGGTTTACGATTGCGATTCCGACGGCGACGCGGGGCATCACTGCGTTTCATGTCGGAAGGGCGCTTACGCGGCTGGTTTTCCCCGCGCTGCTCCTGAGGCTCTACCGCGTCTGCCTGACGTGTATCGTTGGCGGCTTCGGCTGCAACCTCCTGTTTGCGCCGCGAGTCGCCACGGTCATTGCGACGGCGGTTGCTGCTTTTACCGTTGCCCTGGCTGCGTTGCTCATCATCACGGTCGCGTTTCTGTTTTGCTTCGCCCTGCGCGGAGCGCTGTCCTTGCTGCTGGTTGCGGTTGTCTTCCTGACCTTCGCTGCGGGGCTTCTGGCTGCGGCGGTTGCGATTATTGCGACTGCGGTTATTGCGGTTGCCCTGGGTTTTCTTGCCCTGGTCGTCCTCTGCAGCCTTACGCGCGGCTTGTTTTGGCGCCGCGGCTTGCGCAGGTTTAGCGGCTTCGGCGGTGCCGAACAGGCTGGCCCATAACCTGGCGAGGAGGCCGGGCTGTGGCTGTGGCGCTTCACGGCGCGGCGCGGAGGGCTTACTCCTGGCTTGCGATGGCTTCTTCTGCGCCGGAGCGGCAGGTGCTGGTTCGGGTGCCGGGGCCTGCCTGGGCGTTACGCCCTGGACTGCCGCCTGCTGCTGGGGGATTGCCGCAGTATGGGTATCGGAAATGGACTCGACATCAGGCGCCGCTATATCGATCTTGTAGCTGGTTTCGTGGTTGCCGTCGACCTCGTCATCACGCAGGCGTTGTACTTCAAAGTGCGGTGTTTCCAGGTTCGGGTTGGGTACCACCAGTACGCGTACTTTCGCATCGCGCTCTATGTCGCCAAGCGCCGTGCGTTTTTCGTTCAGCAGGTAAGCGGCCACATCAAGAGGCACAATGGCGCGCACTTCCGCGCTGCGCTCCTTGATAGCCTCTTCTTCCAGCAGGCGGAGAATCGACAGAGCCAATGATTTGGTGTCACGAATCGTGCCCTGGCCGGTGCACCGCGGGCAGACAATGGCGCTGGTTTCACCCAGGGAAGGGCGCAGTCGCTGGCGAGACATCTCCAGCAAACCAAAACGGGAAATACGGCCTACCTGCACGCGGGCGCGGTCTATCGCCAACGCGTCGCGCATGCGGTTTTCCACTGCGCGCTGGTTTCTGGAGGCCAGCATGTCGATAAAGTCGATCACTACCAGCCCGCCCATGTCGCGCAAGCGCAACTGGCGGGCGATTTCATCGGCTGCCTCGAGGTTGGTTTGCAGGGCCGTGTCCTCGATGTCCTTTCCTTTGGTGGCCCGGGCGGAGTTGATGTCTATCGAGATCAGAGCTTCCGTCGGGTCAATGACTATCGAGCCACCGGAGGGCAGGCGGACTTCACGTTGAAAGGCCGTCTCTATCTGGCTTTCAATCTGGAAGCGATTGAACATGGGGATGGCGTCTTCGTAGACGCGCAACCGGTTTTTGTATTGCGGCATCACCAGGCCGACGAAATCCTCTGCCTGGGTGAAGGCATCGGGCGAGTCAATCAGCACCTGGTCGATATCATCCCGCAAGTTGTCGCGGATGGCGCGAATGATCACGTTACTTTCCTGGAACAGCAGGGTGGGTGCCTTGACTTCGTCGTTGGCGGTGCAGATTTTTTCCCAGAGCTGCAGCAGGTAATTGAGGTCCCACTGCAATTCTTCCGCGGAACGACCCACGCCCGCGGTGCGGATGATCACACCCATGCCCTCGGGTATTTCCAGGGCAGAAAGCGCTTCGCGAAGTTCGGAGCGGTCGTCGCCCTCGATACGGCGCGAAATGCCGCCAGCACGCGGGTTGTTGGGCATCAGCACCATGTAGCGCCCGGCCAGGGAAATAAAGGTAGTCAGGGCAGCCCCTTTATTGCCGCGCTCCTCCTTGTCCACTTGCACGATGATCTCTGTGCCTTCCTTCACGAGATCGCGTATTTTCATGCGCCCTTCGCCCTCGGGCTTGCGGCTGAAGTATTCTCTGGCGATTTCCTTCAGCGGCAGAAAACCGTGGCGCTCAGCGCCGAAGTCGACGAATGCGGCCTCCAGGCTGGCTTCAACGCGAGTGATTTTGCCTTTATAGACATTGGATTTTTTCTGGACTCGTGTGCGGTTCTCGATATCCAGGTCATACAGACGCTGGCCATCTACCAGCGCTACGCGCAACTCTTCGGGTTGAGTTGCGTTAATCAACATTTTTTTCATAAGTAAGTGTGCCTAAGCCTTGAACTGGCAGGCCTGGCGGGGCAGGAATCATTGTGTCCGAGCATGAAGCTCGCAGGGGAGATACAGTTCTTTGCGCTATTACGTGCCCAGCCGCTTGTGTCGAAGCGTGCTGGCGAAATGCCACTCCCGGCATCCAGGTATACTCATCACGGCCGCGTGGCGACGGTGCTATCAGCGTCGGCGGGAATGGTACTTACTCCGCCTTTTTGGTAGTGTCGCTGCACCTGGAGCTGGCGACGACGCTGTGACTTTTCTGATTCGGTGTCCCGGCAGGCATTGCTGCTCGGTTTTAAATACTGTCGATATGGATGGGTGGGAACGGATCCTGTCCGTCCTGGAGACCCTCGCTTCGACGTTCTTTGTGTGGTTTGTTTCTGGCGGTACCTTGCATTTTTATAGGCAGGGCCCAATCATCGCCAGGCTTCTTGCTGTATCCCGGCCCAGTGTTGCCAGTGAGCGGGAACGACCACAACCGGGTGACTATACCAGTCACATTCAGAAAACTAAACAATTTCCGTGAGTTATGTCAGATAGCGAAGAATCAAGGCCAGCCGTGCGCCACCTTACCGTTGATGAAAATTCAGCCGGTCAGCGCCTTGATAACTATCTCACTCGAGAATTGAAGGGGGTGCCGCGCACACGGCTGTACAAAGCCATGCGCAAGGGCGAGATACGGGTTAACAAGGGCAGGGTGAAGGCGGATCATCGGCTGGCGGCGGGGGACCAGGTGAGAATACCTCCCCTCCGCGTACCGGCTCCCTCCGACGCGCCGGCCATACCGCGTTACCTGGGCGAACAATTAGCGCAGCAGATTGTGCTTGAAAGCGACTCACTACTGGTTATCGACAAGCCCTCTGGCCTGGCTGTGCACGGAGGCAGCGGCCTGAGTTACGGCCTTATCGAATGTCTGCGGCAGCTGCGCCCTGAGGATCGCTACCTGGAACTGGTCCATCGGCTGGACCGGGACACCTCGGGGCTCATCATGATTGCCCGTCGTCCGGCGGCTTTGCGTGAGTTACATCGGCAGCTGCGTGAAGACAAGGTGGACAAGCGATATCTGGCGCTGGTGGCGGGAAAATGGCCACGTACCCTGAAGAGGGTGGAAGCGCCGCTGCAAAAAAACGTGCTGCAGTCCGGGGAGCGCATGGTTCGCGTTGCCAGGGAGGGGAAGCCCTCCGTTACCGAGTTTGCGGTGGTGGAGCGGTTTGCCGGAGCTACGCTGGTTGAGGCCAAGCCGATAACGGGGCGTACGCACCAGATCAGGGTGCATGCCCAACACGCTGGCTTTCCGTTGCTCGGGGATAACAAGTACAGTTCAGAAAAAGGTGAGGAGATGTGTCGCCAGATCGGTCTCAAGCGCCTGTTTCTGCACGCCTGGTCGCTGCGTTTTGCGCTTCCGGAAGAGGGGCGGATTGCACTGCAGGCGCCGCTGGACCACAGCCTTGAAACTATATTAAAAAACCTTCGTAACTAATTGTAATTATGATTATATTTGACTGGGATGGCACCCTGTGTGATTCCGCTGGACATATTGTACACGCGCTACAGGCCGCAGCGGTGGAAGTGGGGGTTGCGGCGCCAACGGATGCAGCAGCCCGCGATATCATCGGCCTGGGCCTGCCGCAGGCGCTGGCGAGACTGTTTCCGCAGATGGCTGCAGCGCTTCGGGAGGATATGGCTGCCGCGTACGCTCGTCACTACATCGCCAGTGAGGAGGCGCCTCCGGCGCTATTCCCGGGTGCACTGGATCTGTTGACAGGCTTGCAGGCACGGGGGCGGGAGTTGGCTGTTGCCACGGGCAAGAGCAGGCGGGGCCTGGATCGCATTCTGGCGATCCACGGACTGGAGAATGTCTTTCACGCGACCCGCTGTGCCGATGAAACCCGCTCCAAGCCCGACCCGCTTATGCTTCATGAACTGCTTGCCGAGCGCGGTGTTGCCCATGGCGATGCCATTATGGTGGGGGACACCGAGTATGACCTGGAGATGGCAAGCAATGCCGGTATCGCCTCGGTTGGTGTGAGCTTTGGGGTGCACAGCGCGGAGCGTCTGCGGGCTCATCGCCCTGTTGCAATCATCGACACATTGAGCGAGTTGCTGGCACTGCCGCAAGCCCGGTGATACCACACAGTGCCGGGGCGCTGCCGCGGCTCAGGCGAGCGGATCCAGCCCGGCAGCCCGCAGTAAGTGACAGGTGGCTATCAGCGGCAGGCCTTCCAGTGCAGTGGGGTCATCCCCTTGTAAACGCTGGAACAGGGTGACGCCCAATCCCTCGCATTTGAAACTTCCAGCGCAGTCGAAGGGTTGCTCCCGGGCGAGGTAGTTCTCGATTTCGGTCTTGCTCAACGTGCGAAAATGCACGATGAACGGTACGTTCAGCGCTTGCTCGAAGCCAGCATGGCGGTGCACCAGCGCCAAACCGGTGTAAAAACAGACCTGGTTGCCCGAGCTGTCGGCCAGCTGCC
>JAUIIQ010000196.1 GCA_030431585.1 Gammaproteobacteria bacterium
GTTGCTGGAAATCCTCTCCGACTACCAGGTTTCGATCCCCGAAATAGGCACCATAAAAGCACGCACCTCGCCCATGGTATTCCTCACCAGCAACAACACCAGAGACCTGTCCGATGCACTGAAACGACGCTGCCTGCACCTTTACATTCCTTTCCCCACGGTGGAGCTCGAGGAGCGCATCGTGCGCAGCCGTGTGCCGGACGTTGATGAAACCCTGCGTCACCAGTTGGTTGAGTTCGTCCATTCGTTGCGCCAGCTTGACCTGAAAAAGCTGCCTGCCATTTCCGAAACCATTGACTGGGCTCGCAGCCTGCTGTTACTGCACGCGGACTCGCTGGATGAAGACCTGGTGCGCAGCACGCTCAACGTCCTGCTCAAATTCGAGGACGACATTGAGTCTACCGATGGCGAGCTGCGCCAACTGGTGCGCGAGGCCACAGGGCCCTGATGCCCGGGAACCTGGTCAGCTTCATCCAGGTACTGCGCACACACGACGTGCGCGTCTCACCCGCTGAGACGCTGGATGCGGTGAACGTGGCCGCCACTCTGGGCTATAACGATCGAGCCGTGTTGCGCGACGGCCTGGCTATGACCCTCGCCAAGACTGCAGAAGAAGAAGCGATTTTCCTGCAGTGCTTTGAGCGATTTTTTGATCGCAAACTGGCCGATTTCAGTGGCGAGCAGGACTCCAGCTCCGGCGAGCAAGCCGCTGACGAAACGGCCGCTCTGGAAGAGGCCGCCCTGGAAGAGGCCGCCCTGGAAAATAACAGCGGCACAGAGGGGGCGGCAGAGGGCGAGCCTGACAACTTGCTTGCCGAGGCCGCCATGCAGACGCCCGAGTTACAGGCACTGCTGGAGGCGCCGCTGATGCAGGCCCTGCAGGGCAACGATCGCAACAGCCTCAGCCTGGCCATCAGCCGGGCAGGTGAGCAATCCGGTCTGCAGCAAATCCAGTTGTTCACCCAGAAAGGGCAATTCACCCGCCGTATCCTGGAAGCCATGGGCGAAGAGCAGATTCGCGCAGCCGTCATTGCACTGGAGCAGGCGCAAAGTCCTGCCTTGCCTCAAGTGCAGCGCTACCGGGACATCCTCCGCGAGCAGGTTCGCGACTACGTGGAAGCGCAGTATCTGCTGCATGCGCAGGGAAAGACCCGGCAATTTATGGAAGAGGTGCTGAGCACCACCCGACTCAGTAACATAGAGCACAGCTACCTGCACCGGGTACACGAACTGGTACGCAAGATGGCGAGAAAACTTGCTGCCCGGCATGCCCGAAAAAGACGCAACTACCGCCGCGGGCAACTGCACATGCCGCGCACCATGCGCAGGGGTATCGTCAACGATGGCCTGATGTTTGACGTCTACTGGCGTCGCACTCGCAAGGAGAAACCGCAAATTCTCGCGCTGTGTGATGTCAGTGGCTCAGTGGCGGCCTATGCCAAGTTTCTGCTCTTGTTTCTGTACAGTCTCCAGGATGTACTGCCGCGGGTGCGCAGCTTTGCCTTTTCCAGCAATCTGGGTGAGATCAGCGACCTGTTTGCCGAGCACCCCGCGGAAAAGGCGATTGAGCTGGCCAACTGGAAATATGGCGGTGCTACCGACTACGGCACGGCCCTGACCGATTTCGCCTCGCTGGCACTGGATGACATCAACCACAACACGACCGTCATTATCCTGGGAGATGCTCGCAATAATCGCGGCGACCCCAAGCTGGAGATAATGCAGAGTATTTATCAACGTTCGCGGCAGGTGATCTGGCTGAATCCTGAGTCGCGCCGTGCATGGGGTACCGGCGACTCGGAAATGCTACGCTACCAAAGTGCCTGTCATTTTGCTGCTGAATGCAATAATCTTAAGCAATTGGAACGCATCATAGACCAGCTTCTAAAAAGTACCCGATAACATGGCTTACTTCTGCAAAGATTGCAGCTACCGCGGTAAATCCAGCGGTCAGGGTGGAAAATGCCCTGCCTGCGGCTCAGCTAATATTTCCGCCGGACGCGAAAAGCACCTGCGCAGCGAAGGCTCCCCCCGCTGGCATAAGGTGGCTCTGGTCACAACGTGGTCTTTGCTCTTGATTTTGATTGCCCGGAAGCTGGTCCCCTGAAACTCTCAAAAGAACATTTTCCACTTCCCGTATCACTGCAGACGCTGGTCGTGCAGGGCTTTACCGATGAAGCGACATCTGCTCAGAGCAGCCCGCCCATGGCCCGGGAAGACCTGTTCAACTACCTGCATGCCATCGACGACTTTGATGTGAGCCCCTTGCAGGCGGTGCTGGCGCAGGCCGAGGTAGTGGGCGAGCCCGCCCTGCCCTCTCGTGAGGATAGCGCTGCGCTGGCATGGGTCGGAGCCACGTACGACCATTGGGAGAAGCACTTCCCCCTGGACCAGGGGATCGCTATCAGCCTGCGCCGCATCAAACCCGTCCTCGGCCTGATGGCTCTGGCGGATAACCAGTTCTACACGCCCGGTGTCCACCCGCTGCACCAGGCACTGGACAACCTCTATGACGCTGCCGTGGGCTGGCAGGACGGGTTGGGGCGCGCTGGAGAACCTGTCCAGAAACTGATCGACCAGATGATTGAAGGCGCTCTGGCCTGCCTGCAGGATAACGGCGCAGGATTGATGGCGCTGCTCAGGGAGTCAGCCAAATCCGCGCAGCGCCTGCAAACCCGTACTCACCGAATGGGGCAACGCACCGCTGATGCGGAACGTGGACAGCTGCGCGCGGCGCGGGCGCGGGAAACCGCCGCCAACATGATAAACGCGCAGATAACCCGACACCCGCTGCCCGCTGATATTGGCGACTTTCTAACCAGTCACTGGTTTGAAAGCGCACAGCTGGTATTGCTGAAGTTCGGCGAGGACTCGTCACAGTGGCGTGAGATCAACGCCGCTACTGTGGAGCTGCTGGATACGCTGGCTCCCCGAGCAGAAGACACGCCGGCGTCGGACCCGGGGTCACAGGTCATGCAGCGGGTGAGGCAGTGGCTAATGAGTCTGCAGCATGACCAGCAACTGACTGACGAAGTCATCAGCGCCATTGAATTCACTCACCTGCGCGTTGCCAAGGGCGTGGCAGTGGATCGCGTTGCGACCAGCCTTATCCCGGTGAGCGCCACAGACCAAAAGGCCAGTGGCGACGCTGAGCTGGCAGGTATTGAAACCGGGCAGTGGTTCCTGGTTCAGGCGCGCAAAGGCGGTATGCTGCGCATACAGCTGGCGATGATGCAGCCCAAGGAACAGCGCCTGCTGTTCTGCAATAACACCGGCGCCAGGGTGCAGTCCATGGACTACGCCAGCTTCGCGGACCTGCTGAACCAGGGCAAAGCCTATCTGCTGGATACCGGGGCGAGTTTCAGCCGATCACTGGCTGCCGTGATCGGGGTGGACACAGAAGAAGCGATAGCCCGACTGACCGGTAATCCCGTGCCTGTGCGCAAGCAGCGGGAAGCTGCGCCAGTCCCTGAGGCAAAACCCTCCGGCGCCTCGAGACCAGCTCCAGCTCCAGCTCCAGCTCCAAAACAAGCTCAGCCGAGGCCCCGGGAAGAACCAGCCCGCGCAACAGCCGCAGCAGCGCCGCAACAGACTCCCACAGAGCGCCCAGTACCGCCGCCACAGCCACAGCCACAGCCACAAACCGAGATTGAACCGGATGAACTACCCCCGGTGCAGGTAGCGAGCGAGCCACCTTCGCAGCCGGACCTCCCCGAGTCCGGCATCCCGGAACTGCCCATGGGGACATGGCTGGGTTTCCATGATCTCGATCCGCCCCTACTGGCGAAGCTGGCGATGCACGACAAAGTCAGGCGTCTGCTGATCTTCGTCAACCGCAAAGGAATAGAACTGCGCCGCCTGCATGAGGATGAGTACATGGAATTGCTACAGGATGGGCAGGTGGACATTCTGGAAACCAAAACCAATTTCCGCGAGCAGGTAGAGCGGGCACGCCAACGCATGGCTCGGCATCAGACCTAGGAGGCTGCTGTGGAACTGGACAGAAAGCATCTACGCCTGCCGGTAGAAAGCCGGGTGTTTATTGAGCTTGATGCATCAGTCGACGCCGTGGAGGGAGAGAGCTCTGTCGCCATCTGCAAAACCCTGGACGTCTCCGCGCAGGGTATGCGCGTGCTGCTGGATCACGAGCTACAGGAAGACGCTTATTTGCAGGTGGGGGTCGAACCGCCCCAGGCAGAAGGCACTTCCGAAGCAACGTTCTTTCTTGTCGCCCAGGTTCGCTGGTGCCGACCGGCAGATCAGGATGAGGGCAGTTTTCTCGCCGGGCTGGCGCTGATGCAGTCCGAGGGCTCAGACATCGACCATTGGGTAAATTTGATCTCGACTTTGCAGGATTGAGCGCAATCAGAATACCCGGTCGTCCTCTTCCTGTTCGTCCTCCACCAGTTCAAGGCTGAGGTCACCGCCATAACCGTAAGCAGGCGCGGAGGATGCAGCAGGCGCTGGTTCAGCCTGCTCCGCTTCCTGCGGCGCAGCCACAGGCCCGGCTACGGGCGGCGCAGCGCCGCCGTCTTCCAGCGCGAATTTGATTTTCAGGCGCACATTGTTGGGGGAGTCAGCATTGCGCAGCGCCTCATCCTCAGAAATCTTACCGGCCATGAACAGCTCAAACAGCGCCGTGTCGAAGGTCTTCATGCCGCTGTTCTCCGACTTCTGCATCACTTCTTTAATGCCGTCTATTTCCCCGCGCAGGATCAGGTCCGCCACTCGTGGCGTGCCCAGCAGCACCTCAATTGCCGCGCAGCGTTTGCCGTCCACCGTGGGCACCAGCCGCTGTGATACGAAGGCCTGCAGGTTGAGCGACAGATCCATCAACAACTGCTGCTTCCGCTCTTCCGGGAAAAAGTTGATGATTCGGTCCAGCGCCTGATTGGCGTTGTTGGCGTGCAGGGTTGAGATGCACAGATGGCCTGTCTCGGCAAACGCGATGGCGTGTTCCATGGTCTCCCGATCGCGAATCTCGCCTATCAGGATAACGTCGGGGGCCTGGCGCAGGGTGTTCTTCAGCGCGTTATGCCAGTTGCGGGTATCCACCCCCACCTCACGCTGATTGACGATAGATTTCTTGTGGCTGTGCACGTACTCCACCGGGTCTTCTATTGTCACAATATGGCCACTGCTGTTGGCATTGCGGTAGTCGATCAACGCTGCCAGGGAAGTGGATTTACCGGAACCGGTTGCGCCGACAAACAGCACCAGCCCGCGCTTGCGCATCATAACCTCGGGGAGAATATCCGGCAGGCCCAGGTCCTGCCAGCGCGGGATGTCTGCAACAATGTTGCGGCATACCATCGCCACTTCATTGCGTTGTACGAAAATGTTTACGCGGAAACGTCCATAGCCCGGGATAGACGTGGCCAGGTTCATTTCCAGTTCCTGTTCGAACTCAGCCTGCTGGGTAGGGTCCATTACTTCATAGGCAATATCCCTTATCTCACCCGGCTGAAGGATCTCGCTGTCAATAGGCCGCAGCGCGCCATCAAACTTGGCGCAGGGTGGCGCGCCGGTACTCAGGTAAAGGTCTGAACCATTCTCAGTGGCCAGAAATTTAAGCCAGTCAGTAATTCTCACAGTTGCTGTCCCCACTCCAGGGTTATTATCAGATCGATGCCCGGACCCCACGCCTTCAGCGACTCCGGGCCAAACAGCACTTTAGCAGTTTGCACCGGGCTCTCCTATACGGGGTTTGCCCAATAAGGTCGTAAAAGTGGAGAAAAAGGAACAGCGGCGCAGCCGTCAATGCAGGGATTTGTCGCGCCGGTGTTCGTGGAAGACGTACTCAAAGACTTCCCTGAAATTACGGGCAAAGTGCACGTTTATGTCCGCACGCAAATATTCCGGCAGTTCCTCAAAATCACGCCGGTTGCCGTGCGGCAGAATCAACTCCATGATCTTGCTGCGCCGGGCGGCAATCACCTTCTCGCGGATACCTCCTACCGGCAGCACCTGCCCGGTAAGCGTCAGCTCCCCGGTCATCGCCAGCGGCCGCTTGATGCGCTCCTTGCGCGCCAGCGACACCAGGGCGGTGGCCATGGTGATACCCGCGCTGGGTCCATCCTTGGGCGTTGCACCCTCGGGCACATGCAGGTGCACCATGCTCATATCAAAAAAGTCACGATCACAGCCATAGTCCTTGAGATGCGCGATCACATAGCTGTAGGCGATATCCGCCGACTCGCGCATGGTCTCCCCCAGACGGCCGGTCAACTTGAAGCCCCGGTTCAGCGTATGCACCTGTGAGGACTCTATCGCCAGGGTGGCGCC
>JAUIIQ010000197.1 GCA_030431585.1 Gammaproteobacteria bacterium
TGCCGACATGATGACGACCGGCATACCCGGGTAGAAATGTCTTACCTGCTCAAACAGTTCCAGCCCGGAGGCACCCTCCATCCGCAGGTCCGTCACCATCAGCTCAGCTGGCTCGTTACGCAGCTGTTGCAGGGCCTTCTCAGCTGACTCGGCGGTATCTACCTGGTAGCCTTCGGCTTCCAGCCGGATGGACAGTAACTTCAGCAGGCTGGTGTCGTCGTCTACCAGTAACAAGCGATGCTGTGCCACGCTACTGTTCCTTACGCGTGCTGATAGTGGTTTCCAGGTCCGTGATGGCCTGTATTTTCTGCTCCAGCTCTGCGTTCTTGCCCTGCACCAGCTGCAGCTGTTCCTGCAGTTTGAGCTGCTCTTCCGCCAACTGCGAGTACTCCTGATGCCAGTTGATACGGCTCTGGTTGTAGCGTTCGAAAATACTGGCCAGTTGCAGGCGTCCAGCGGAGAGGCCCTCCGCCTGACTCACCTCACGGAAGGCGTCTCTGGCGCGTGCCCAGCTGGCGAAGGATTTCAGCTGTTGGTTCAGCAGCCCATAGTAAAACCACTGTTGGGGTGATTGCGGTTTGCCGGCGCGGGCCAGTTCAGACATCACGGTGGCCGGTGTCATCTCCGCTACCGCCTGTTGCAGTTCCAGCCAGTCCCGCAGTGCTTGATAATCGGCTACCTCCAGCGTGGGTGGTGGTGTTGCGGGTGCCGGCGTTGGCTGCGTTGGGGGGGCAATACAGCCCCCCAGCCACGGCAGGCACACAGCGGCTAGGAAGAGTGCGCGGGACATACCAGCCTGAAGCATACGGGTAATTCCGGGTGATCCACCAGCGACAGCGTGCCGCGCTGAACCTCCATGCATTCACGTGCAACGCTCAGGCCGATGCCTGAGCCCTTGATAGGCCCGGTTCGCTTGGCGGCACTTTGTACGAATGGCTCGAACACTCTGTCTGCATCCTCCGGGGGTATAGGTACACCTGTGTTGGCGACGTCTATCACCAGATTGCCCTCGGCGAGTTGCCACAGGATCTGGATTCGTCCGCCCTCTGAGCTGTAGTTGACCGCATTGGATAGCAGGTTATCCATAGCGGTACGCAATTTGTAGCGGTCTGCTGTCCATGTCTTCACCTTGCCCTGCAGTTCGATGGTCAACGCCCTGTGTTCCAGACTGATCCGGTAATGCCCCAGCAGTTCCTGTACAAGCTCCTCGATGGAGAAGGTTTCAATGGTGAGTTCCTGTCTGGGCACCTGATTATAGTCGATGAGGTTCTCTATGAGTCGCTGCAATTCAATCCCGTTCTGCTGCACGATCTCCACTATCTCCTGCTGCTGTCGCGAGAGGTGACCAGGCACCTGCTCTGCCAGCAGGTCTGCACCCTCGCGCAGGCTGGACAGCGGTGTCTTGAGTTCGTGGGATACGTGGCGCAGGAACTGTTGCTTCTGTTGGTCGCTTTCGTGCAATTGACGCCGGAACCACTCCAGCTTGCTGCCCAGGTCACGCATCTCCTGTGGGCCCGATATCTCAATAGTATGGCTGAGACCCTCGGTACCCAGCGCATGGATTTCATGAGTGAGGTCCCTTACCGGCTTGTTGATCCAGTAGGTGAAGAAAAGAAGCAGGGCCAGGGTGGACAGTGCCAGGGATACCAGTTGCAGCTCCAGGCGATCGATCAAGGCGTCCGCATCCTCCGCATTCTGGCGCAACAGCCGGTCTACAGAGGCCTGTAACCAGGTCTGCACCGCCGCGCTTTGTTCCGCCACCAGGTCAAATGCCCTATTCATGCGTGCTGCAGGAGAAGGTGGTTCACTGCTGGCATCCGGCGAGGGCACCGCGTCGTTGGACAGGGTCAGCCGTTGCAGCGACGTCATCAGTCCCTGCATATCCGGGCTGGCAGAGGGTACGCGTTCCTGCAGTGCACGCAGGTCGCGAACGAGACTCTCGCGCTCGCGTTGGAAAAGGCCCGCCAGTTCCGGGTCGGCAAGGGCAAAGTACTGACCCGCCCTGCGCTCCAGGTCCAGCACCTTGTTTTCTACCTGTTGTCCCAGGCGCGTTGCCTCTACCACCAGCTGGGCAGTGTGACGGCTGTTATCCGCCAGTTCGTCAAGCGTCTGCACGGTAAACACGATGGCAGCGCCCAGCGGTGCCAGCGCGGTGAAGAAACCGAAGATAACAAGCTGCAGGACTGATCGCGGCCGCCAGAGGCGCATGCGGGAGTATTCCGATTCCGGGAAGGGGCCGGTGATTGTAGCGCGGGCGGGCGGCGGGACCAATGGGCGCGGCGCCCGGAGCATCGGCTCCCGGAGCATCGGCTCCCGGAGCATCGGCTCCCGGAGCATCGGCTCCCGGAGCATCGGCACGCGAATCCTCCTGGCAGTGCGGTGCCTGCCAGGTTGATCTTCGGTCATCGGGCGCAAGCGGGCGGCAATTGGGCTATGCTGTGGACTTTCAAATCCGAAGTGAGGGGTAACAATGAACCAACTGATGCGTATGGCCGGCAGGGCTGCCGGCATACTGGGTGTGCTGTTGTGCCTGGTAGCTGGACTGGTGAGGTTAAGCGGCAGCTATTACGTGGTAGGGCTGGAGGCTACTACCGTGTTTCTGGTGGGCACCGGCCTGATGGTATTCGCCTGCATGCTGCGGCTGGAAACGATGGGCGATGGGGCCTGAGCAGGCCTATCCCCTGACCTCCTGCAGGCGCTGCCGCACCGATGCCAGTTTGACGCACAGGGCAAAGGCTGCGGCAGTTGCCTCCACGTCTTCCAGTGAAGGGTAGCTGGGGGCAAGGCGAATGTTCTTGTCGTCCGGGTCCTCACCATAGGGGAAGGTTGCTCCGGCAGGGGTGAGCGCCACGCCGATTCCGGCCGCCAGTCGTACTACCTCCCTGGCCAGTCCCGGTCGCGTATCAAAGGAAATAAAGTAACCGCCCTGTGGTGAGATCCAGTCTCCCATGCCGCTTCCCGCGAGCTCCCGCTCCAGGGTGGCCAGCACAGCCTCAAACCGTGGCCTGAGCAGGGCGGCGTGCTGGTCCATGTGGCTGCGAATGCCGGCGGCGTCCCTGAAGAACCTGACGTGACGCAGCTGGTTTACCTTGTCCGGGCCAATGCTCTGGTAACCCAGGTGTGCCTTGAAGGCTTTCAGATTGCTTTCACTGCTGGCCAGGAAGGCTACTCCCGCTCCGGCGAAGCTTATTTTGGAGGTTGAGCCAAACTGGAAGACGGTATCCTGCGTTCCCTGCTGTTGCGCAAAGTCGCGGATGTTGGCCAGCTCCGGCGCATCCGGATACAGCGTGTGCACGGCGTAGGCGTTGTCGTACATCACGATGAAATCATCACTGGCAAGCTTACCCAGCCCTGCCAGGCGTCGCACAGTGGACTCGTCATACACGCAGCCGGTGGGGTTGGAGAAACGTGGCACGCACCAGATGCCCTTGATGGCCGGGTCTTCGCTTACTCGTTTTTCTACTATGTCCATGTCCGGTCCTGTGTCCAGCAGGGGAACCGGTACCATTTCTATACCCAGGTGTTGGCAGAGCGCAAAGTGACGGTCGTAGCCGGGAACCGGGCACAGGATCTTCACCTCGTCGGCATTGCCCCAGGCGGACTGAGGGCCTCGCAGGCCAACCGTGAGGGCGAAATCTATCACCATGTACATCAGCGTGAGGCTGGAGTTTCCGCCGATCAGGATTTCACTTTCGGGAACGCCCAGCACGGGCGCGAACAGCCTTTTGGCCTCTGGCAAACCGTCCAGTCCACCGTAGTTGCGTGCGTCTGTGCCATCCTCAGCCAGGTAATTGCCCTCCAGTATGCCGTCCAGCGCATCGGCGAGGCTCACCTGGTCGGTACCGGGTTTTCCCCGCGTGAGGTCCAGCGAAAGTCCGCGTTCTGACAATGTGGCGTATTGCGCCTCCAGGTCATGTAGTTGCGATTCAAGGGCATCGGGAGTGAGCTGGTCGATCTGCACGAAAAGGGTCCTTTTTCGGTTGCCGGAAGTCGGATGGTAAAGCCGGTGAGTATACCTTGCGAGATGCGCTCAGGGCAGGGGCCGGCGCTTGAAAATCGGCAGCGCAGCCTCATATAACAGGAATTGGTTTTTCAATTCAGGGTTCCCCAATGGCACAACATGAACAGGAAGACGCGGTGGACACGGACGCGGTGAACGCTACCCACTCCACCGGCACACCAGCCGTTGCTGAGGACGTGCTGCCAGATAAGCTCTACATTATGCCTGTGCCCGGTCGCCCGTTTTTCCCTGGGCAGGTGCAGCCCATTGCCATCGATCCCGCTGTCTGGGCGAGTACCCTGCAGCGGGTTGGCGAGGAGGGACACAGCCTGATCGGCCTTTCCTATGTGCCCAGGGATGATGCAGCCGCCGCAGACCCCCGGCAGTTTCCGCAGATTGGCTGCGCGGTGCGGCTGCACCGCCCGCCCCCGGAGGCAGGCCAGGTGGGGCAGTTTCTGGCCCAGGGTATTCGCCGTTTTCGCATTGTGCGCTGGTTGAACGACAAGCCCCCCTACCTGGTGCAGGTTGAGTACCCCCGGAGTCAGGGCGACAGGGAATCTGACGAGGTCAAGGCCTATGCCATGGCGCTGATCAAGGAAATCAAGGAGTTACTGCCGCTGAACCCCTTGTACAGCGCGGAGTTGAAACAGTACCTGGCAAATTTCAGCCCGACCCAGCCCAGCCCGTTGGCCGATTTCTCAGCCGCCCTGACTACCGCTTCAGGGGAGCAATTGCAGGAGATACTGGACACGCTGCCGCTGCTTTCACGGATGGAAAAAGTGCTGCTGTTGCTGCGTAAGGAACGTGAGCTGGCCGAGCTGCAAGGCAAGATAAGCAGTCAGGTGAATGAGAAAGTCTCCCAGCAACAGCGGGAGTTTTTCCTGCGTGAACAGCTGAAGATTATCCAGAAAGAGCTGGGCCTTTCCAAAGACGACAGGACATCGGATGTAGAGCTTTTTGAAGGCCGCATTGCGGACAAGGCAATGCCGGAATCAGTCAACACACGCATCCGCGATGAATTGCACAAGCTCTCTGTTCTCGAGACGGGCTCCCCAGAGTATGGCGTTACCCGCAATTACCTCGACTGGGCCACGTCCGTACCCTGGGGTGTTCACTCCAGCGACAATCTGGATCTCAAGCACGCCCGCGATGTGCTCGATGAGCATCATGAGGGCCTGGAGGATGTGAAAGAGCGCATCCTCGAGTTTCTCGCCGTGGGGTCTTTCAAGGGGGAGATTGCTGGCTCCATCATGTTGTTGGTGGGACCGCCGGGCGTGGGTAAGACCAGCATCGGGCGTTCTGTAGCGGACGCGCTGGGGCGCGAGTTTTACCGTTTCAGCCTTGGTGGGATGCGCGATGAAGCAGAAATAAAAGGGCACAGGCGTACCTATATCGGTGCTATGCCCGGTAAGTTTGTGCAAGCGCTGAAAGAAGTGCAGGTCGCCAACCCGGTGATTATGCTCGACGAGATCGACAAGATCGGTGCGTCCTACCAGGGGGATCCGGCTTCCGCCCTCCTGGAGGTGCTGGATCCGGAACAGAATGCGGACTTTCTCGATCACTACCTGGATCTGCGGGTGGATTTGTCAAAAGTGCTGTTTATCTGCACGGCAAATCAGCTGGACACGATCCCCGGCCCCTTGCTCGATCGCATGGAGGTGACTCGACTGTCTGGTTATGTGGCGGAGGAGAAGCTCTCCATCGGCCGCAACCACCTGTGGCCGCGACAGCTGTCGCGCCATGGCCTGGGTGACGAGCAGCTGAAGATCAACGACGCGGGCTTGAAGTATGTCATAGACTCATACTGCCGTGAGGCGGGGGTGCGTAACCTGGAGAAGCAGTTGTCGCGCATTATGCGCAAATCCATCGTGCGTATGCTCGACTCAGGAGACGAAAAACTGCGGGTGGGCAAGAAGGATATAGAGGACTTGCTGGGCAAGCCGCCCTTCAGCCCGGACAAGCCTGTGCGTGGCCTGGGCGTGGCAACAGGCCTGGCCTGGACCGCCATGGGCGGCGCCACCCTGGCGATAGAGTCCTCACAGGTGCATACGCTGAACCGGGGCTTCAAGTTGACCGGCCGTCTGGGGGAGACCATGCGCGAGTCGGCGGATATCGCCTACAGCTATGTGATCGCGCATC
>JAUIIQ010000198.1 GCA_030431585.1 Gammaproteobacteria bacterium
TTGCTTGAAGAGCAGATTCGTTTACTCAAGCAAAAGCGCTTTGGCGCCAGCAGTGAGAAGAGCGACCAGCAGGTTGAGTTGTTTGATGAAGCCGAACTGGGCGACGCTGAAGTGCAGCTGGCACCGCAAGAGGACGAACCGGTCGCTGTCGCCACTGCACCCACTGCCGTGTCAGCCCCAAAAGCCAAACGCGGCCGCAAGCCCCTGCCCGCCGATCTTCCCCGCGTGCGTATTGAGCACGACCTGCCTGACGCTGACAAAGTCTGTACCTGCGGTTGTCTGCGCGAGTGCATTGGCGAAGAGACCAGCGAACAACTGGACATCATTCCAGCCAAAGTGCAGGTGCTGGTTAATGTGCGTAAGAAATACGCCTGCAAGCAGTGTGAGGGTAGCGTCAGCACGGCACCACTTCCGCCGCAACCCATTCCCAAGAGCAACGCCAGTCCAGGCTTGCTGGCCCACATCGCCATTGCCAAATACCAGGATGCGTTGCCTCTGTATCGACAGGAAGCCATTCTGGGGCGCAGCGGTATCGATTTACCCCGTAACACCCTGGCGCTGTGGATGGTCAAGGCAGGCCAGCTGATACAGCCTCTGATTAATCTCTTGCAGGATCGTTTGCTGAGTTATCCGGTACTACAGTGCGATGAAACCACGGTGCAGGTACTCAAGGAGCCGGGCAAAGACCCAGAGAGCACCTCTTACATGTGGGTGCGGGTCGGCGGGCCACCCACGCAGGCTATCCGGCTTTACCATTACGCCGACAGTCGCCGGGGCGAGGTGGCCCGGCAACTGCTGACCGGCTATCAGGGCTACGTGCAGACCGATGATTATGCCGGGTACAACGGTGCCTGCGCGCAAACTGGCATTATCCAGTTGGGCTGTTGGGCCCATGCCCGTCGCAAGTTTGTTGAGGCGCAAAAGGCCGCAGGCAAGCAGAAGAAAGCCGGGAAAGCCGATGTCGCGGTGAGCATGATTGCCAAGCTCTACGCAATAGAAAAGCGAGTGGAATCCATGGCCCCGGAGGCGCGCCATGCCCTGCGCCAGCAAGAGAGCCTTCCCCAGCTCCAGGCCATCCGCGCCTGGCTGGATAAAACCCTGCACACCACACTGCCCAAAGGGTTGCTGGGTAAAGCCCTGGGTTATCTCGACAAGAACTGGGACAAGCTGACGATCTATACCGAGGACGGCCGACTGAGCATCGACAACAACCGGGCAGAGAACGCAATCCGGCCCTTCGTGGTGGGGCGGAAGAACTGGCTGTTCAGTGCCAGCGTCGCCGGTGCGGCCGCCAGTGCAAACCTGTACAGCCTGATTGAAACGGCCAAGGCCAATGGGCTGGAGCCCTATACCTACCTGAGGCGGGTCTTTACAGAATTACCCAGCGCACAGAGTCTGGATGATATCGAAGCATTACTGCCCTGGCAGGCGCCGGAAGCTCACGACAACCTTGTGAAGGCCGCATCATGAAACGGGTGATGAATATCAATATTGATCATCTTGATGCCGACGAACTGATGGCGCTGAACCAGCGCATTATTGAACGGCTGAAGATGCTGGAATCGCTGCATGCACACAAATCAATGATGCAGTTCCACCCTGGCGCGAGAGTCAGCTTCGATTCTCCGCAGGGCGAACGTGTCATCGCTACCGTGATGAAATTCAATCGCAAAACTGTCACCGTTGTAACGGACAGTGGGCAGCGCTGGAATGTGTCACCACATCTGCTCTCGGCGATAAAAGATGCGGGGCAGTCGCCTGTTATCGACGGGAGATTAGAAAACGACTGAGCGCAAGAGCGGGGTTTGTTGAGCGCTTACCTATGATGAGCTTGACAGCCTGGTTAAAGAGGCGGGGATTCCTGCTCACATTTGGGACGCAAATGAAGACACGGCCATGACACTACCTCCTATCAACAACCCCGCAGTGAATGCCGCAACTGCCCCCCAGACTCCGGCTGATCCAGATACTGGGCCTGATCACTTTGACGATTCCGATTACATTCCAGATCACAACGATGCGCCATTTAACCTTTATGCGGACGAGGAAGAAAATCTATAAAACCTGCAGGAAGAGCACTTGCTGGTTATGGAGACCGTGGTATCTCTATATAAGACACCTTTAATCTATGGAATTATGACTATGCTCTTTCAATTTGAAAATGGACTCGAAATTCAAAAAACGCGTATCGGTGCTGAAGTTCTCCGTTCAGGCTTTTATATCGACCACACCGGCGACGAAACTCCTACCACCTCACAACACTCTACTGTGGGCTTTCACCGCATAGGGCTGCCTGAGATCGTCGTGAGAGGCGTCTCACTCGACTGCGCTCAACAAGTCCTCTCTGGGCTCTACCTGGCTGCCCAAATCGGGTTGGCTGAGCTAACCAAAGGAAACCATCTCGAAGAACTCTTCGACCGCGAAGTGCACTTCACCAGTGTTTCTCCTGCCGTCAAAAAATCCGACTTCCTCGCGGCTCGCCTCTACCACGGCAACTGGGACTTTGACGTGCTTGAAATGTGTCTCGGAAAGACTACGAAGATTCAGCTCGCATCCTAAGAATTATGCATCGATGTCTGCTGCACCTCAGCGGGCCAGCCCCTTCTCTGGTCAGCAGCTTCGTCCAGGACGACCAAAGGCTACTATGGCCGTAAAGCCAGAACGGCATTAACATCCTGAGTAAGCCTTAGCCAACCTGCAGTAACCGAACAGCGCAGTTCAACTAACTCTGTGAGCTTTTTGTAATCATCCGACAGATTTCTCGCAAAGATCGGTTCGTGGTGAGCGATTCGATTTCTGAGCTTTCTGATTTGCTCCAGATCATTATAGATCAATGTTCTTACCGCACGGGTTCCCAGTGCTGGATCTGCGTTAGGAAATGAGGAGTAGATATACGGATTCCATAGACGAGAATCGTGTCTACTCGTAAACATTTTCTGCCAGAATACGAACTTCAGCTCGGGTATTACCGTAAGCGCTCAATAAACCCCATCTAAAATTCATCGGTTAATTTGCTTACGCTCCGGATTTCCCTTGATCCGGAGCACCCGATGGACTCATCCAAAACAGATATCAAAGCGCAATACTGGAACGAGCACTTTACCGCCTGGGAAGCCAGCGGTCTGTCACAAGCCGAGTATTGCAAACAGCACGACCTCAAGCTCGCTAACTTCACCTACTGGCGCACACGGAGCAACAAGAAGCGCCGCAAATTTATGCCGCTGTCCTCGCCGTCCGTGTCGGAGCGCTTGATATTGGATCTGCCCCACGGCATCCGACTGGAATTGCCTATACACACCCTGGCTGATGTTCTCCCAACCGTGCTGCGTTCGCTGCGAGACGCCAACTGATGCTCCGCCCCTCCGCAAGCACCCACGTGTATTTGTATATGGAGCCCGTGGATATGCGCAAGTCCATTGATGGGTTGGCCATACTCGTGGAGAGTGAGCTGGCGCTGTCACCGATGACGGAAGCGTTGTTTGTCTTCTGTAATCGCAGCCGGGATAAAATCAAAATGTTGTATTGGGAGCGTAACGGCTTTGTGCTCTGGTACAAGCGTCTTGAGAAGCAGCGCTTCCGCTGGCCTCGTCAGTCCGATTTTAGCTACGAGCAGCGCGATGGCCGCGATCTGAATTACCTGCTCGACGGCTTTGATATCTGGCAACAACGACCGCATCAAACCCTGCATTTTGACTCGGTCTCCTGAGTCGTCTCCGGTATAATATGGCGCCATGACGGCGCCCCTCACACAGTCCCTACCAGACGACATCAATGCATTGAAAGCGCTGCTTCTGAAGAAGGAGCAGCGTATTGATTTGCTTGAAGAGCAGATTCGTTTACTCAAGCAAAAGCGCTTTGGCACCAGCAGTGAGAAGAGCGACCAACAGGTAGAGTTGTTTGATGAAGCGGAGCTGGGCGACGCCGAAGCGCAGCTTCTGGCGCAGGAAGAGGACGAGTCAGTCGCGGCTGAGTCAACCACCACATCAGCCCCAAAGGCCAAACGCGGCCGCAAGCCGCTTCCTGCCGACCTACCCCGCATCCGCATTGAACACGACCTGCCTGACGCTGACAAAGTCTGTACCTGCGGTTGTAGGCGCGAATGTATTGGCGAAGAGACCAGCGAACAACTGGACATCATTCCAGCCAAAGTGCAGGTGCTGGTTAACGTCCGTAAAAAGTATGCCTGTAAGCAGTGTGAAGGCCATATCGCCATCGCACCGCTGCCGCCACAGCCCATCCCCAAGAGCAGCGCCAGTCCGGGCTTGCTCGCCCACATCGCGGTTGCCAAATACCAGGATGCGCTGCCGCTGTATCGGCAGGAAGCCATTCTCGGGCGCAGCGGTATCGATCTGCCCCGCAATACCCTGGCGCTGTGGATGGTCAAGGCAGGCCAGCTGATACAGCCTCTGATCAATCTTCTGCAAGATCGTCTATTGAGTTACCCCGTACTGCAGTGCGATGAGACTACCGTCCAAGTGCTCAAGGAGCCCGGCAAAGACCCCGAAAGTACCTCTTACATGTGGGTGCGGGTCGGCGGGCCACCCACGCAAGCCATCCGGCTTTATCATTACGCCGACAGCCGCCGGGGCGAGGTGGCTCAGCAGTTGCTGATGGGCTATCAGGGCTACGTGCAGACCGATGATTACGCGGGGTACAACGGTGCCTGCGCGCAAACCGGCATTATCCAGTTGGGCTGTTGGGCCCATGCCCGGCGCAAGTTTGTTGAGGCGCAAAAAGCCGCAGGCAAGCAGAAGAAAGCCGGTAAAGCCGATGTGGCGGTGAGCATGATCGCCAAGCTCTATGCGATAGAAAAGCGAGCGGAGTCCATGTCCCCGGAGGCGCGCCATGCCCTGCGCCAGCAAGAGAGCCTTCCCCAGCTCCAGGCCATCCGCGCCTGGCTGGATAAAACCCTGCACAGCACGCTGCCCAAAGGCTTGCTGGGTAAAGCCCTGGGTTATCTCGACAAGAACTGGGACAAACTGACGGTCTATACCGACGATGGCCGACTGAGCATCGACAACAACCGGGCAGAGAACGCTATCCGGCCCTTTGTGGTGGGGCGGAAGAACTGGCTGTTCAGTGCCAGCGTCGCCGGTGCGGCTGCCAGTGCAAACCTGTACAGCCTGATTGAGACGGCCAGGGCCAATGGCCTGGAGCCCTATACCTACCTGCGGCGAGTATTTACAGAACTACCCAGCGCACAGAGCCTGGATGGTATCGAAGCCTTACTGCCCTGGCAGGTGCTGGAAGCTCACGGCAACCCCCTGAAGGTAGCATCATGAAACAGGTGATGAATATCAATATTGATCATCTTGATGCCGACGAATTGATGGCGCTGAACCAGCGCATTATTGAACGGTTGAAGATGCTCGAGTCGCTGCATGCGCACAAATCGATGATGCAGTTCCATCCCGGCGCACGGGTCAGCTTCGACTCCCCTCAGGGCGAGCGTGTCATCGCTACTGTGATGAAATTTAATCGTAAAACCGTAACCGTGGTAACGGACAGTGGGCAGCGCTGGAACGTGTCGCCGCACCTACTCTCAGCTATCAAAGATTCCTCGCAGTCGCCTGTTATCGATGGGCGATTAGAAAACGACTGAACGCAAAAGTGGGGTTTGTTGAGCGCTTACCTTTAAATCTTGGTGTATGGGCGTTGCTGCCGGCATTTTTGAACAATTTGACGTAGATGAGAAGGAGTTGGGGCCCTTTACGAGATTTCATGGCGGGCAGCTCACGGGTTATTCCGTTACAGAAAATATTGTTTTAGATGGCGAAAATAAAAGCTTTCAGTTATCTGTGTTGAGCTCCCCAGATGCAAAATTATTTTTATTTTTTACCTATACTCAACCGAATAAGATGCCACATATGCAGGCTACGATAAGTCGTGTTCTACGTAATATTCAGTTCCCTGGCGGAGAGCTAGCGCGTTAGTCTATAGGCGACCTGTCTTTAGGCAAGGGGGGTACCCTTAGTAATCAGGAGAATGTATTGGAAGCGGGTACGGGTGGGTCCTCAGTTGCCCGACTCAGAGGTTTATACAAATAATGAAAAAATGGTAGCAAGGGCGAGACTTGAACTCGCGACCTCAGCATTATGAGTGCTGCGCTC
>JAUIIQ010000199.1 GCA_030431585.1 Gammaproteobacteria bacterium
AGGATGCGGCCAGGGAGCCCGCGCTTGAGGTTCCGCAACTGGCTCCGCCCAGCCCACAGACACCACAGGAAATGGAGATGCCGGCCCTGGATATGGCGCTGGGTGATATCGCGATACAGGCAGTAGGCGATAGCTTTCGCGCGCCATTGGGGGCAGGGGGAGTCAGTCTCCCCGGCGGCGGACAGGACGCACAGGGATTTGTTGAAGTGGTGCCCTATAACACGCGCAAACCCAATGTGCCGGAGGTTGCCTGGCAGAACAAGATCAGCGGCTGGGTGCTGGTTGCGTTTTCGGTAACGCCCTCTGGCTCCACGCGCAATGTCAGAGTGCTCGATGCGCGCCCGCGCGGCGTGTTTGAGGACAAGGTGATTGCGGCAGTAGAAGACTGGCAGTACTCCATCGATTTCTCCGGGCGTAAAACCGCCGATGTCGTGCTTACCCAGCGCGTTGACGTGCGCTGGCAGGACTATCCTGAAAATCTGCCCAATGTTGATTAGGGCACGGCGATATCAGCTGGCTGTGCTGCTGGCTTTACTGTGCTGGTGGGCGCCCCTTGCTGCCCAGGAGAGTGGCCAGTATCGCAGCCGAATCCAGCTGGACCCGCTCGGGGAGTTGGGCAAAGGCTCGGAAATGTCCGTGGCTGAGTTGGAAGCCAGTATCGACAGTATTAAAGAACCCTATGCGAAGTCCAGTGCCAGTCGTTTCCTCGCCCGGCACTCGGTGCAGCAGGGTGATTACGCTTCCGCTATCGACTACTACCGGCAGGCTTTGCTGGCCAGGGGGCTGTCGGACGTTGCCAACCGCGAGATGCTCAGGGAACTGGCGCAAGTGTATCTTCTGAACGAGGATTACCGGGAAGCCGCCATCACCCTGCAGCGGGCGCTGGATATCAAGCTGCAGGCTGAGCCGGGAGACTTCCTGCTGCTGGCGCAGGCCCAGTATCGCCTGGGCGATTATGTCGCTGTGGTTGCGGCGCTCGATGGTATAGAGGCGAATGGTTTGTCACTGGATGTGCGCCAGCTGCGCCAGGCCCTGGCATTGTACTACCGTGTAGGAGCGTACCAGCAGAGCGAGCTTATTCTGCAGCGGCTCCTCGCGCTTGAGCCGGGTCAGCCAAGCCACTGGCATCAACTGGCTGGCGTGTATCTGCAGCAGAACAAGCGCCGCGCGGCGCTGGACCAGCTGACGCTGGCGCTGGAGAAGCGGGTTCCTTTCACCGCCGCTGAGCTGCAATTGCTGATAGACCTGCACGCGGTGACCGGTAACCCCTACACAGCTGCCACGCTGCTGCAGGAGGCCATGGCGGAAGGTGGCGTCCCGGCGAGCGCCGCCAACCAGCGCAAGCTTTTTGAGCTTTGGCTGCAGGCACGGGAAAGGAACCGTGCAAAGACAGCCTTGCAACGCGCCGCGCGCGGTAGCGGCGACACCGAGCTGTTCCTGTACCTGGCGCAACTACAGATGGAGGATCAGCAGTGGCAGGCTATGTTGACCACCTTGCTGGGAGCCTGTGAGCAACGTTTGCAGGATCGTCACGTGAGCCGTGCGAACCTTTTGTTGGGTGTCAGTCTGTTCAAACTTGGCCGCGACGAAGAAGCGCGCAGGGCGTTTATCAACGCCACATTGGTCGGAGGCGCCAATGCGCAGGCCGGCGAATGGCTTGAATTTATGCAAGCGGCAGCGCCGAGCCCGGAAGAGGCCAGGCTGGTACGCGGCCCATGCGTCGGCAGCGAGGGCAAGCAGGGCTCGCTGCAGAAGCAGAAGGTACCCGCACAGCCCGTTACCGGGCCCGCCGCTTCATCCGCTGCTGAGCAGATTGCCATTGCGCAGCCGGCAATCAAGACCGTTTCCGGCGCACGTTTTTTCTACAGTGCGCACAGCGAAGACCTGGCGGACCTGCTACCGGATATTCAGGCGCTCGCGGTTCGCCTCAACCTGAGTCTGGTCAAGGCGGGAGGTACCGCTGACGGGCCGCTGACGTTGCTGGTCCTGCCCGGTGAAGACCTGCGGCTGGCCTTGCCTGCGCGCGGAGCACCGCAAGCAAGGGGACGTTATCGCCTGCATAACGCGCCGCAATTCCGCTGTGCATGGTTGCGCCTGGAACAGGCAGAGGCTGACCCGGTGGGGGCGGTCACAAGCCTGCAGGAACAGGTGCTGGCGGCGGGCTACAGCCTGAGCGGCGAGATGAGGCTGGTGTTCGCCGGCGGCGGCACCCCCAGTGTGGAGATTCAGCTGGGGATCGAGTGAGCCGCGACGGCGGCGAAGGCTATGATGTTGCGGGATCGCCTGCCTCGTTCGTCCCATACTCAGTAATGTTGTATCAAGGACGAGCACATGCGCATGATCATTCCTGCAGTTGCTATGGCGGCTGTGTTTTGCAGTCAGCAGAGCGTGGCCACAGACGAGACCAGCAGGCTGAACAACTGGCTGGACCAGCAGTACGAGGCTGAACTGCAGCGCAGCCCGTTGACGCTGGCGGAGCACGGGCGCAAGGAACGCTACGGTGAGGTGGATGACTTCAGTCTGGCCGCTGAGCGCGCGCGCCTCGCGCGGCTGGTGGCGAGCGCAGCTACCATGGCGGCCAGCTTCGATTATGACCTACTAAGCCCTCAGGGGCAGATATCCTACGATTTCTGGCAGTTTCGCGCCCGCAGCGAAGCAGCGGAAAGCCCCTACCTGCAGCATCACTACCTGTTTGACCCGTTCCACGAGACGCATACGTATCCAGTTGAGTTTCTACTCAACTACCATCGGGTTGATACCGAGGAAGATATGCTCGCGTATATCCGGCGGGTGACGGCATTCTCACGGGGGCTGGAGCAATCGCTGCAGCGCGCGCAGGATGCGGCGGCCATGGGAATCAGGCCACCGCGCTTCGCCTATCGGTCAGTGATTGAGGATTCCCGTCGGATTATAAGTGGCAGGCCGTTCAGCAATGGCAGCGGGGATTCACCCATCTGGGCCGATGGCACAGCCAAGATTTCGGCGCTGGCGCAGCACGGTTCAATAGACGCGTCACGGGCGCGCGCTCTGGAAGAACAGCTGGCAAGCGCATTGCGCGACAAGTTGATGCCTGTCTATAAACGGCTGATTGCCTGGCAGCTGCAGGACATGGCCAATACTTCGCCCGACGCCCAGGGGGTCCACGCTCTCCCGGATGGCGAAAAGTACTACCAGACTCTGCTGCGCTACTACACGCACTCCGACATGAGCGCGCTTCAGATTCACGAGTTGGGGCTGGACGAAGTGGCGCGCATTCACCAGGAAATGGAGCGAATTAAAGCCTCGCTTGGCTTCCAGGGCACGCTCGCTGAGCTGTTCCAGTTCGTGCGCGATGATCCGCAGTTCTACTATGCGGATACGGATGCCGGGCGCGAGGCTTACCTTGCCCGGACCCGCTCACTGCTGTCGCGTATGGATGAGCGCCTTCCGCAGTACTTTGGGCTGTTACCGAAATCAACATTGCGGGTAAAACGGGTGGAGCCCTACCGGGAGAAAGACGGCGCGGCCCAGTTCTATGAGATGGGAACAAGGGACGGTTCACGCCCCGGAATTTACTATGTGCATCTTTCCCAGATTGGCGCGTATAACAAAACGGATCTGGAGGCCACCGCATACCACGAGGGCAACCCCGGCCACCACATGCAGTCCTCTATTGCCATGGAGCTTACCGATATTCCCCGCTTTCGTACCAGAGTGGGTTACTCAGCCTACGCTGAGGGCTGGGCCCTGTATGCGGAGTTGCTGGCCAAAGAGATGGGTGCCTTCAGCGACCCGTACGATGACTTTGGCCGTCTGGTGGCCGAAATATGGCGTGCTATTCGCCTGGTAGTGGATACGGGACTGCATGCCATGGGCTGGAGCGAGGAACAGGCGGTGCAATACATGCTGGCTAACTCCGCGATTCCGGAAGCGGCCGTGCGCTCCGAAATCCGGCGTTACCTGGTAGCACCGGGGCAGGCCACGTCGTATAAAGCCGGCATGCTGAAAATTCTTGCTCTACGCGAGCAGGCGAAGGCAGAGCTGGGTGAGTCTTTCGACATCAGGGGCTTTCATGATGCCGTGCTCGGGGGTGGCTCAGTGCCGTTGCCTATTCTTGAGCGCACGGTGAGGGATTGGGTCAGGGCGTCTGCTCAGGCGCCCTGAATCGCCATTACCGCCTCTCTGGCGGACAGGATAGCGCCATCAATGTAGCTCACCTCGCGGCAATCGCCGATGCGGTGTACCGTGGCTGAAATATCTGTCAGCTGGGCAGCGAGGCGGTTATCGCCCTCGGCGCCCAGCGCAACAATCACCTGTTTTGCCGGTATGGCCTGCTTTTGCCCGTCTATCTCGCACAATACGCTGTCCTGGGTGATTGCCACCACCGGCGCGTCCTTGTGAATGTCGACATGGTGCTCTCGCAGCATATGCAGAACGCGGGCTCGCCTGACGATGGCAAGCTCGGCGCCAAGGGCAGGCCCGGGTTCAATGACGGTGACGTTGCGGCCTCTCTCCACCAGGTACTCAGCCAGTTCCAGCCCTACCAGGCCGCCGCCGATGATCACGACCTGGTCTGCCAATGGCATCCACAAGCGCGAGGCAAAGCGCAGCAGGGAGATACTGCGCAGCGCACCGCTGAGCCGGCCCGCCCACAGGGCGCAACGCGCAAACCAGGACAGTTTGGCGATGGCGGCCTTGTCGGTACCAAATAATACCCCACGCAGCTGCTCGCCATCGAATACATGGCGCTGGTCCTTGCCGGCAATATCCGGGGCCTCACGCAATGCGCCGGTGGCAATAATCACGTGGTCGGCATTGGCGGCGCGAATCTGTGCGCTGTCCGCCTCGCGGCCCAGCTGCAGGTCGATGGGCAGGCGGCGCATTTCACTGGCGAGGTAATCAATCAGGCGCTCGTTAGGTGCATAGGCCAGTGCGGCGATGCGTGCAGTACCCCCCAGATCCTTGTCCTTTTCCCACAGTGATACGCGGTGCCCCTGTTCGGCGAGCAGGCGCGCAGCCTCCATTCCGCCGGGCCCACCGCCTATGACCAGTGTGTTCTTACGCGCCTCGCTGGTGGCAATGAGTTTGCCTTCCCACTCCCGGCCCATATCACTGTTGACCGCGCACATCATCGGGCGATTGATAAAAATCTGGCTGACGCAGATATAGCAGTAGATACAGGGTCGTATCTGCTGGGCATTGCCGCTGGTCAGCTTTGCCGGCAGCTGCGGGTCTGCCAGCAGCTTCCTGCCCATGGCCAGGAAGTCGAAGTCGCCCGCAGCAAGGTGCTTTTCCGCTACCTCCGGCTCAATCCTGCCCACGCCGATAACCGGCACACTGACTGCCTGTTTGACCTTGCGGGCGAACTCGATGAAGCCGCCCGGCTCGTGTACCAACGGTGCTTCCGTGAACGCGATGGCATGGGCCACATTGCCATAGGCACTGACGTCGATAGCGTCGGCACCGGCTTGTTCACACAGTTGCGCCGTGGCGACACAGTCCTCGGGGGTGATGCCACCGTCCATGCGATACTCTTTCGCATCCAGGCGCACGAGGATGGGGAAATCGGGCCCGGTTGCCTGCCGCGTGGCGCGGATAATTTCGCAGAGGAAGCGGGCCCTGTTCTCCCGGGAACCGCCGTACCCGTCGCTGCGTTTGTTGCTGTAGGGAGAGAGGAAACTGGCAATAAGGTAGCCATGCCCGGCATGTATCTCGACGCCGTCAAAGCCCGCGCGTTGTGCTCTGGCTGCGGCAGCGGCGAAACCGGAGACAATCTCCGCGATATCCGTCTCGCTCATTTCGAAGTATTGCGGCCCTTTGCCGTCCGGCCCCGCCGCTTTAATGAAATTGCCAATTTCCTCGCGTGTCAGCACTTTGAACATGTCGCTGGCAGCCGGGCGAAGTATGGAGGGCAAGGGGATGTGGCGTCCGGCAGCCGTGTCTTCCTGTGCCATTTTCCCGCCATGATTGAGCTGCGCCACGATTTTGGCGCCATGGCGGTGTACCCGCTGTGCCAGTTCGGTGAGCCCTGGCAGGAAGTCGTCACGGGAAAAACCAACGGTGAAGGGCATGGTGGAGCCATTGGGAAAGCAGGCGGCGGACGTCTCCAGGAC
>JAUIIQ010000200.1 GCA_030431585.1 Gammaproteobacteria bacterium
AGGCCAGGTGATGTGCTCCACTGCGCTGTATATCGAAGGTGTCTGGCTGCGGGAACACAGCCGGGTCACGATTCGCAGCAGCCAACACGGCGAGCACCCGTTCGCCGGCTTTTACCGTCTGGCCGCCTATTTCAACATCATTGAAGGCCGTGCGATAGGTGGCTATGAGCGAGCTTTCGAAGCGCAGAATCTCTTCCGTGGCCATAGCGGCCAGGTTGGGGTCTTCCACCAGCGCGCGCCACTGCTCGGGGTGTTTGTCCAGGGTGAGGACGCCATTCCCCAGCATATGCGCCGTCGTTTCAAATCCAGCACCAAATAGGGCTGTGGCTACCGTGACCATCTCGCGCTCAGACAGCTGGCTGTCGCCGTCGCGCGCGTTAAGCAAGGCTGTGGCCAGGTCATTGCGGGGCTCACGTTTGCGGCGCTCGAAGATGTCCAGAAAAAAGGCTTCGAGGAAATCAATCTGCCGATTGGCCAGGGCCAGTTCCTGCTCACTAAGCGCACGCATGTCCAGCACGAGAAAGGAATCGGCTATTGCCTGATTGAGTTTCTGCAGCAGTTGGTCATCGGCCTCCTCGGCATCTATCCCGAGCATGTTGCACATCACCAGCGTGGGCAGGCGATAGGCAAAATCCTGCACCAACTCCATGGTACCTGCCGCGGCGACGCGGTCCAGCAGCTGCGCGGTGATCGCCTCGATGTCGCCGCGCATCTCCCGTACACGTTTTACCGTGAGCGCCTGTGAGACCAGACCCCGGATACGGGTGTGGCGTGGCGGGTCCTGATACACGAACACCTCGGACAACCACCGATAGGCGGAATGCGCGAATACGTCGAAGTCTGATCCATAAAAAAGCTGAATATTGCGAATGAAGTCGCCCTGACCAAAATTCTTCTTGTCTATGATTACCGAGCGTACCTCGTCGTGCCCGGTCGCGATCCAGAAACCTGCGTCGCTCCATGCCAGCGGCGACAGCTTGCGCATTGAAGCGAACACCGAGTGGGGATCGCGTATCAGCTCAGCGTCCGTCGGATCAAAATGTACGCTGGGCCGCTCACTCACGGCAGTCGCTGTTTCATTCATCGCCCTTATCTCCTGTCGAAGCGGCTGTGGTGTTCTCATCTGCCTGGAATCGCGGCAGGAAACCACCATCACTGTGATCTATCCACACTGTGTGCGCGCCACCGAAGTGCGCCGGAACCACCCGTGCGCCGGTGTCGGCTGCTCGCTGCAAGATATGGCGGCGGGTTTTACGGGCTGCCTCCTGATCTTCACAGTAAACGCTGTTCCACTCGGGCCTGTAAACCTGTGCGGGATGATGCAGTATATCTCCCACAAATAGCGCACGTTCACCGCCACTGTCCAACTCCAGGACAAGGTGCCCGGGGGTGTGCCCCGGCGCAAGCGACAAGGTAATGCCAGGCGCCACCTCGAAGTCGTCGTCCACAAACTCAGCGAGCCCGGCATCCAGCACCGGTTGCACGCTGTCTTCGAAAACCTGCGCGTTGACCTGGGCGCCCGTCTCGGTGGGTTGTACCCTGGCTACACCCGGGTCCCAGTAATCTCGGTCAATACGAGACATCAGGTAGCGCGCTGCAGGAAAGGTAGGAACCCATTCTCCATCGCGCAAACGGGTGTTCCAGCCCACGTGGTCAATATGCAGGTGAGAACAAATGACAACATCTATATCCTCAGGGGCGAACCCCGCCCGCGACAGGTTGTCCAGAAACGGTGTTTTCAGATTGCCGAATACCGGGATGCCTGGCCGTGGCTTGTCGTTGCCGGCACCGGTGTCATACAGAATGGTCAGCCCATCCGTGCATATCAGCCAGCTCTGCAGGTAGGCGTAAATGCTGTCGCTTTCCGGGTGGTAGTAGTCGTGCGGAATGGCCGCTGCAAAGCTGCCGAAATCCTCAGCATCAAAACCGGCAAACAAGTTCTGCGGACTGGCAAACTCTCCCTGCCATTCTTCCACGTTGTGTACATCGAAATGGCCGACCCTGAAATCGGGCGGCGGTCGCTTAGCTGGCATGGTGTTGAGCTCCCTGAGTGTCGACTATCTGCATACGTTGAAGAAGAGGCAGGATGTCGTCGCCGAAGCGCTGTAAATCCCGCTCGTAGTCCTGGAATGTCAACATCACTGCGTCAACCCCTGCGCTGTGAATTGCCTGCAATTGCTCGGCGACGGACTCTGCGGTACCTACAAGGGAAAGGCCGCCACCGCTTGCCGCCAGCATGTTTTCAGTGAAGGTATCGAAGGAGCCGCTGCCAGCGCCTATATCGCGCAACCAGTTAGCGGTTGCCTCGCTGTCCTTGTGCTCAATGATACGGGCCAGTTCATCCTCCGCCTCGGCGGTGGATGCTCGCCATATAGGGAACGGAAAGATTGCTGTACGTACCTGACGCTGGTGCACGGCTGCGTCGGAGTGAACCGCGCTGACCAATGCCGGCAGTGCATCGATACTGGCTCCTGTCATAAAGCACCAGTCGCAATACCTGGCCGTCATGGCGCGGGCGTCAGCGGAGACACCGGCGTTGGCAATCTGCGGCATTCGCCCGGGTCGCGGCAGGGATACGCCTTCCGTGATGCTATACCAGTCAGACTGGTGGTTAAGCGGCGGCGCGGTGGGGTCCCACAATTTTCGCAGTATATCCACGAATGCCCCGGTGCGTTCATAGCGCCTGCCATGTTCAGCAAGGGGAATGCCCATCATGCCGAACTCCCGCTCACTCCAGCCACTCACTACATTCAAACCCCAGCGGTCACCGCTCATGTGAGCGAGGGTAGCGCCAATTTTTGCCATGACCACGGGGTGGAAGAGCGGAACGTGCACAGTGGAAAAAACCTGTATTCGCTGGGTTGCCCTCAGCAGTGCTGCCGCCCAGGTGTTGGTTTCCAGAGACGTCCCGAGAAAGTTGCTTTCGCCACCAAAGCCCCGCCAGCGGCTCACCGGAAACAGGTATTGGAAACCGAGTTGCTCGGCCAGTAAAGCGATGCGCTCATTGGTTGCATAGTGCCACTGGTCCGCAACAACGGCGTGGGTTGAGATTGACGGCATGTTCGAGCAATTGGGCATGAAGACGCCCAGTTCCAGCTTACTCTGCGACATTATTCTACGTTCCCTTGTTATCACTGCTGTTGACGTGACCGGTGCGCACCGCTGTGAGCCAGTATAGGATATTCCCAGGGACGGACCAGTAAAGTAACCAGGTTTTCAATCGCCGGCTGCGCCCATGATGATGGCGGCGTCTCCGAAGAAGGTGCTCCACTGTACATCGCGCCGAACTATCCGCCAGCCCTCATCCAGGCGCTCCCAGCGGTCAATGTACTCGCCGTTGGTATCAAATACCGGCCCGCCGCGGCCATCAACCGCTTGATGGCGCGCCTGAACGTATGCCCGACTGATGGCGTGATCACCGTCCACGTCAATAAGGACGCTGCCAATGAAATGCTGGGTTTGCCCGCAGACATCCAGAAAACGCGCCATATTGGCCCGCATGGCTTCCATTCCGCTTTGCTCCTCACCAGTCCCATAGTCAAAAGCCACCTCAGCTGCGAACACGTCGCCTAAATCCTCCCAGCGCTTGCTATCAAGAATGCGTGCAAAGGTTGACAGGGCGCGCGCGATGTCGCGTTCATCAATCAGTGTTTGAAGTTCCATTAAACTCTTCCTTTATCGTTGTTAATGGCAGAGCAACAATCGACCAACAGGCATCAGCGCCTGAGGCCTGTCTTGGCAGAGGTGTGCCACAGCGAAATAACAGGGTTCGACCCGAAGTCGCTAATCAGCTACAGTTTGACCATGAATGAAGAGATAGATCAACCGACACGCAAAGGATTCTCAGGCACCCAGGTGGCGTTGTTTATCCTGCTTGCCATACTGATCACCGCAGGCGTGTGTTTCTGGGTCTTTCGCACCTATATCAACCCTTCCGAGTTCAGGCCGGTGACGCTTTCAGCTTCAGAGCAGGTCGCACTGGACTCGAAGCTGCACACTCTGGGCCTGAACCCGCGCGACCTGCTGCCTGACGCGCAGCGGCCAGAACAGGTGGATGCGGATGGCCGCCTGATACCGGAGAAGTACCAGGAGGATCCGGCCAAACGCGACATCCGCATGAGTGAGAAGGAGCTTAACGCCATCATTGCCAGCAATCCGGATCTGGCAAGGCGCTTCGCTATCGATTTATCCCGAGACCTGGCCAGTGCCAAGATGCTGATTCCTGTCGACCAGGATTTCCCCGTAATGGGTGGCAGGACGCTCCGAATCAACGCAGGGCTTGAACTCGCATACCGTGATGAGCGGCCCGTCGTAATACTGCGCGGCGTCAGCGTTATGGGGGTACCCGTACCCAATGCCTGGCTGGGCAACCTGAAGAATGCCGACCTGGTCAGTGAGTTCAGCAGCGACCCTGGTTTCTGGCGCGCCTTTTCCGCCGGTGTCGACTATATCGGGATTGAAGACGGGCAACTGCACGTGAAGCTGAAGGAATAACGCAGCGGTCGCCTTGGCGCCTTAAAGAACGATCAAGCGATGATGACACACCGGGCTTCTGCGCGGTCAGCAATTAGCAGCCGGGATTACAAGTGAAAGAGAACATGAAACGCGAAGCCGACAACCGTGTCGACCTGTTAGCCACGCTGGCCCGTGCATTGGTTTTGTCCGTTGCGCTGCTGGCAACAGGCTGTGCGGTCAACCCGGTCACCGGCGAGCGGGAACTGTCTCTGGTTTCTCCAGCACAGGAGATCGCCATTGGCGAGCAACAATACGCGCCTTCACAGCAGTCCCAGGGTGGTGCCTATTATATCGACTCACAACTGCAGGCCTACGTTAGCGATGTTGGTATGAAGCTGGCGAGCGTCAGTGACCGGCCGGATCTTCCCTACGAGTTTGTGGTACTCAACAACAGCGTGCCCAATGCATGGGCATTACCGGGTGGTAAAATTGCGATCAATCGTGGCCTGCTGGTTGAGCTGGATGACGAGGCGCAGCTGGCGGCAGTGCTGGGCCATGAAGTGGTACATGCCGCCGCTCGCCACAGCGCCGCGCAGATGTCCCGTGGGACGCTGGTGGGACTCACCGCGCAACTGGCCACTATCGCGGCAGCAAACTATGGCTATGGAGATCTCGCCAGCATGGCGTCGCAGGTCAGTGGCGCCGCCGTGATGGCGAAGTACGGCCGCGATGACGAGTTGGAAGCCGATGCGTATGGCATGCAGTATATGCACAGGGCAGGGTACGACCCTGAAGCGGCGGTCGATTTGCAGGAAACGTTCGTACGGCTGAACGCCAGTAAACAACAGGACTATATCAGCGGCTTGTTCGCCAGCCACCCGCCGTCCCGGGACAGAGTGACTGCAAATAAAGCGCTGGCCAGCGCGATGAGTGCGGGCGAGCGACACCGTGAGCGCTATCAACAGCGCATCGCACAACTGAGAAAGGATGCTCCTGCCTACGAAGCACAGGATAAGGCAATGGCAGCATTGAAGGCCAAAGATGCCTCCGCCGCCATTCGGCATCTCGACGAAGCTGTCGCCGTGCAACCGGCTGAAGCGCAGTTCTGGGAGATGCGCGGCCATGCCTGGACGATGCTTGAACGGTACCAGAACGCAGAAAAAGCCTACACCACCGCTATCAGGAAGAACCCGAACCTGTTCAGCCCATGGCTTTACCGGGGAATTACACGTTACCGGAGAAGCGAGTTGATAGGGGCGCGAGACGACCTCGCCGCCAGCTACAGAATGCTGCCTACCGCCACCAGCGCCTATTACCTCGGCGATATCTTTCTGCAATCGGGCGGCGAGGAAGAAGCAGCCAAATACCTGCAGCACGCGTTGAGAAGCAAGGATCAGGAGCTGGCGCTGGCTGCCTACAACAAGCTGGCGCAGATAGAACTGGACGAGATGCCGCACAAGTACATACCCAGTCGGCCCTTCGTGGGCAGGGATGGCTACCTCTACATTGACGTAAAAAACACCACCAACTTCCGTGTTCAGCAAGTGAGAATTCAGCTGGCAGAGTTATCCGGCCCCAATACGGTGGCACGAAGTCAGGTCATCAGGCGCAGCTATTCCCTTGCG
>JAUIIQ010000009.1 GCA_030431585.1 Gammaproteobacteria bacterium
TGGATGCCCTATACGGGCAATCGCCAGTTCAAGGACGACCCGCGCATGATTGTGGGTGCCGATGGCATTTATTACCTCGATGATAAAGGTCGGCGCATCCTGGACGGCCTTTCCGGCCTGTGGACCTGTGGCCTGGGCCACAATCGGGCAGAAATCACCGAGGCGGTGTCGAGGCAGATGCAGACGCTGGACTACGCGCCCGCGTTTCAGTACGGCCAGCCGCGATCGTTCGAGCTGGCCAATCAGATCAAATCACTGACTCCGGAGGGGCTGGACTATGTGTTTTTCACCAACTCCGGCTCGGAGAGCGCGGACACATCGTTGAAAATGGCCAGAGCCTATTGGCGGCTGAAAGGCCAGCCGAGCAAAACCCGCCTGATAGGCCGTGCCAAGGGCTACCATGGTGTCAACTTTGGCGGTATTTCCGTGGGCGGCATTGGCGCCAACCGCAAGATGTTCGGCAACGCAGTGGAGGCCGACCACCTGGCGCATACGATGTTGCCTGAAAATGCCTACACGCGCGGTATGCCTGCCAGCGGCTGGCATCTGGCGGATGAGCTGAATGAGCTGATTGCCCTGCACGATGCGTCCAACATTGCCGCAGTGATTGTAGAGCCGCTGGCTGGTTCTGCGGGCGTTATTCCACCGCCTGCCGGCTATTTGCAGCGCTTGCGTGACATCTGTGACGCCAATGAAATCCTGCTTATTTTTGACGAGGTCATTACCGGGTTCGGCCGTATGGGTGCGATGACGGGCGCAGATGCCTTCGGCGTGGTGCCTGATATCATGAACCTTGCCAAACAGTTGACCAACGGCGCTGTCCCCATGGGCGCGGTGGTGGCCAGGGATGAAATCTACCAGACCTTTATGGCCCAGGGCGGGCCTGAGTACATGCTCGAATTCCCTCATGGCTATACCTACTCGGCACACCCGGTGGCCTGTGCTGCAGCCATCGCTGCCCTCGATGTGCTGCAGCGGGAGCAGTTGCCTCAGCGCGTGGCCTCACTGGCACCGTATTTCGAGGATGCACTGCACCAGCTGCGCGGCCGGCCACATATCACGGATATCCGCAATTATGGCTTTGCCGGGGCACTGACACTTGGCAGCTATCCCGGCGAGCCGGCGCGTCGACCCTATGAAGTGGCAATGCGAATGTGGGAAAAAGGCTTCTATGTGCGTTACGGCGGCGACACCATTCAGTTGGGTTTGCCCTTCGTGATTGAAAAGCACGAAATCGACAATCTCGTCGGTGCGCTCGGCGAATCTCTGGAAGAACTGGCACAATAGGGGTTTGCAGCAGCCGAAGATGGCGCTTGACCACTACTGACGCGACAGAACTTTTCCTCACCTGCCTGCAGGTTTCCCTGCCGACCTTCGGCTGGGTGTTCGCCGGTGCCCTGCTGGCGCGCCTGGGTTGGTTGAGCGAATCGCTCAACGATAAAATTTCCCGCTTGTCGTTCCGCTATGGCTTGCCGCTGATGCTGTTCGCCGGCGCCGCCAGTGTGGATTACGCCAGCGTTCGCGGCGCTACCTATCTGCTTGCGGGCGTATTGGGAACGCTGCTGGTCACTGTGATTGCCTGGTTTTACAGCATCTGGCGCGCGCACCCATTACGCGAACGCGGCATTTTTGTGCAGGGCGCATTCCGCTCCAACCTGGCGATCATGGGCCTCGCCCTGTGCATTTCAGCCTATGGCGAGGAGGGTGCGCAACTGGCTGCCCTGGCAGTGGCTATCATGACCAGTCTATACAACGTGCTGGTTGTGTTCGTGCTCAATGCCACCCTGGGCGGAACGGCCTCGCTGCTTGCGGCCGTGCTCGGTATTCTGCGCAACCCCCTCATTATCGGTATCGCCGCCGGTGTTGCCCTGTCGCTGTCCGGCTTGCCCGTCCCGGACATCGTCAAGCCCGCCGGCGCCTGGCTGAGCGCGTTTTTTCTTCCGTTGATGCTGATCTGTATAGGCGGCGCTATGAAACTCGGAGAACTGCGTTACTCAGGCATGCTCGCCTGGGAATCCACGTTATGGCGTTTACTGGTGGGCCCGGCCATTATCGTGTCGCTGGCCCTGCTGATGGGAGTGCGCGGTGCGCCCCTGGGGGTGCTGTTCCTGCTGGTGGGCGCGCCTGCGGCGGCATCCGGTTATATCATGGTGGTGGCGGCTCGCGGCAACGGTGTGCTTGCCGCTAACATTGTGGTTCTGAGTACGCTGTTCTCTGCGCTCAGCCTCACCCTTGGACTATTTCTGCTGTCCCTCCTTTCGCTGATAGGGGCGGTTGGCGCCTAGCCCCGGAAAATCTGGAGAAATTGCCAATTCTGTGATGACGTTCCTTGTCTGCTCGTGGCAGATTGTCTGTCGGAGTCAGCGAAAGGAGGTACCACCGATGACCTACGACTACACAGACAGGCGCCAGTATGAACGCATCGAGGTTGTGCAGGCCATCTTTATTGAAGTCGTGAGTCGCGGCAGTCGCAAGGAGTCGGACAACGCCATCCTGCGCTGTGAAACGGTCGATATATCCGTCGGCGGCCTCAAGCTTTTCGTGCCCGATGAGATCGCCTCGGGTACCCGTCTCAACCTGGCCGTGCCCATGGAGGGCTGGACAGAAAACCTGGAACTGGAGGGGCAGGCCAAATGGAGCCGCCCCGCTGATGACCGCCCGGGTTACTGGGTGGGCCTGGAGCTAATGGACTCCAGCCGGGAGGATATGGAGCGCTGGTTCAAGGTGGTTCACTCACTCGCTCCCAAGGTGCGCGCGGGCGAAGCCTGATCAGCGGCCCAGGATGGACCGCGCAACCAGTTCGCGCATAATTTCCGAGCTGCCACCATAGATGCGCTGAATGCGCGCATCGGTGTAGAAGCGGGAGATGGGGTATTCCGCCGTATAACCGTAGCCGCCGAACAGCTGCAGGCATTGGTCAATGGTGCGGCATTGCATCTCTGTACTGGCATATTTCAGCATGGCCGCATTATCAGCGGTCAATTCGCCTGCCGCGTATTCGGTGGCGCACTTCTCGTAAAAAGCGCGATTGAGGCCGATTTCGGTTTTCACATCCGCCAGGCTGAAGCGCGTGTTCTGGAAGCTGGCCACCGTCTGGCCGAAGGCTTTACGCTCTTTCACGTAGTCTATGGTCAACTCCAGGGCCCCTTCTGCGGCAGCTACCGCCTGCGCGGCGATACCCAGTCTCTCGCGGGGCAGTTCGGTCATCATGATGACGAAGCCCTTGTTCAACTCGCCCAGCAGGGCGTCGCCGGGCAGGCGCATGTCCTGAAAGAACAGTTCAGCAGTGTCTGAACTGTGCTGGCCGATTTTCTCTATCTTCTTGCCACGCTCAAAACCGGGCAGGCTGGTGTCAACCAGAAACAGTGACGTGCCCTTGGCGCCTTTGCCAGGATCGGTAATGGCGGCAACAATGACCAGGTCGGCGTGGATGCCGTTGGTAATGAATATCTTGGAGCCATTGAGTATCCACTCATCCCCGTCGCGAACCGCGTTGGTGCGGATCGCCTGCACGTCGGATCCGGCCCCCGGCTCGGTCATCGCCAGAGCGCCCACGGCTTCGCCGGTCACCATTTTGGGCAACCATTGCTGTTTTTGCTGTTCGCTACCGAAGTGCTCGATATAAGGCGCTACGATATTGCTGTGAATGCCGTAGCCGCTGCAGAAACCGCCGTAACCCATGCGTGAGAGTTCTTCTATCATGGCAAAGCAGACTTGTGGCGAGGTGCCTGCGCCGCCATAGGCTTCTGGCATATCAGGGCAGAGCAGGCCCGCGGCGCCCAGGGTATTCCATAATTCCCGGGGCACGATATGATCGGCTTCCCACTGCTCGAAATGCGGTTCAATCTCCTGCTCGAACGCGCGGCGCGCCATGTCGCGAAACAGTGTCAGTTCTGCCTTGTCCATATCCGGCTTCTCCCTGCAAGTTGGCTAAAAAACGGTCGCGATTGTACACCCCTGCGGGGTGATACCCAAGACGGGCAGCGGTGCTACACTATGACCCGATTTTTATCTCATCACTATTGGAGGCCACATGCGCGAGTACAAGCAGTTTTATATTAACGGTCAGTGGGTCGACCCGGTCACACCGAATGACTTCGACGTTATCAATCCGGCGACGGAAGAGGTGTGTGCGGTTATTTCCCTTGGCTCCGAGGCCGATGTAGACCAGGCCGTCGCCGCCGCCAAGGCAGCGTTTGCCAGCTATGGCCGCAGTACCCGCGAGGAGCGCATCGAACTGCTGGAGTCCTGCGTGGACGTGTACAGGAAGCGTTACAACGACATCGCCGATGCTATCCGCGAGGAAATGGGCGCACCGCAGACCCTGGCAGCAGGTGGTCAGGCGCACTGCGGCCTGGGGCACCTGGAAGAGGCCTTGCGGGTGTTGCGAGATTTTCAGTTCGAGGAAGACCTTGGCGAACACCGGGTATTCAAGGAACCTATTGGCGTGTGCGGCCTGATCACTCCCTGGAACTGGCCGGTGAACCAGATTGGCTGCAAGGTGGCTCCGGCGCTGGCGGTGGGCTGTACCATGGTGCTCAAGCCCAGCGAAGTTGCACCGCTGTCAGCCTATATCTGGAGCGAAATCATGGATGAAGCCGGCGTGCCGGCCGGTGTGTACAACATGATCAATGGTGACGGTCCGGTGGTGGGCACCGCGCTGTCGCGCCACCCCGACGTGGACATGATGTCCTTTACCGGCAGTACGCGTGCTGGCACCCTGGTCGCGCAGAATGCCGCGCCTACCGTGAAGCGCGTTACCCAGGAACTGGGCGGCAAGTCACCCAATATCGTGCTCGACGATGCTGACCTGGAAGAGGCAGTGACTCGTGGCGTACTGCACATGTACAACAACACCGGCCAGTCCTGCAACGCCCCTTCGCGGATGCTGGTGCCTGCAGACAAACTGGCCGAGGCAGAGGCCATCGCAATCAAGGTGACGGAGTCTGTAGTGGTGGGCGACCCGGCCAGCGAGGAGACCACCATGGGTCCGGTCGTGTCCGAGGTGCAGTTCAACAAGATTCAGGGCTTGATCGAGAAAGGCATAGAAGAGGGTGCCAAACTGGTAGTGGGCGGCCCCGGTCGTCCTGAGGGTATCGACAAAGGCTATTTTATCCGGCCCACCGTTTTTTCCGGCGCTAACAACCAGATGACCATCGCCGCGGAGGAGATTTTCGGTCCGGTGCTGACCATCATTCCCTATGAAACCGAGGAAGAGGCGATCGAGATCGCCAATGACACCCCTTATGGGCTGGCAGGCTATGTCCAGAGTGGTGATATTGAGCACGCGCGCAAAGTGGCCGCTCGTATTCGTGCGGGTAACGTGCACATCAACGGCGCATCCGGTGGCTATAACGTACCTTTTGGGGGATACAAACAGTCAGGAAACGGGCGCGAGTGGGGTGCCCATGGTTTTACTGATTTCCTCGAAATAAAGGCAGTGGAAGGTTACGGAGAATAAGAGGTAGCGGGCATGGCGGAGTTTGTACTGGCAATCGATCAGGGCACCACGGGCAGCACGGTTGCCCTGATGGATTCGGCGGGCAAGCTCCGCGCCAGCGTGAATCACGAGTTTCCGCAGCTTTACCCGCAGCCGGGTTGGGTGGAGCACCGCCCCGCGGACATCTGGGACTCGGTGGTGAAGGGCATTCGCGCGCTGATGCGCAAACGGCTGTGCAAAGCCGCCGATATTGTTGCCATAGGTATTACCAACCAGCGCGAAACCGCGCTGCTCTGGGACAAGAGCAACGGTGAAGCGCTCAATAATGCGGTGGTCTGGCAGTGCAGGCGCACCACCGGGTTTTGTGAACAACTGAAATCGCAAGGGCATGAGAAAGCGGTGCGGCGCAAAACAGGGCTGCTGCTTGACCCGTACTTCTCGGCGAGTAAATTTCGCTGGTTGCTGGCCAATACCGCTGGTGTTGGCCGTCTGCACAAGGCGGGCAGGGTGGCGGCGGGCACGATCGACAGCTACCTGATCTGGCGGCTGACCGCTGGAGAGCGCCACGTTACCGATGTGTCCAACGCGTCCCGTACCTCGCTGATGAACCTGAAAACCCTGCGCTGGGATCGGCAATTGCTGGATCTGTTCAAGGTACCCCGGGATATACTGCCAGCCATTGTCCCCTCCAGTACGGTACTGGGCCATACCCGCAACGTGCCTGGCCTGCCGGACGGTATTCCTATTGCCGGCGTCGCGGGTGATCAACAGGCGGCGCTGTTTGGCCAGGCCTGCTTTTCACCGGCCGATGCCAAGTGCACCTTCGGTACCGGCTCGTTTATTGTCATGAATACCGGTGCTGAGCTGTTGCTTTCCCGGTCCGGCCTGTTGACAACGGTAGCCTGGCAGTTGGGCGACAATGCAAAACCGGTTTACGCCCTGGAAGGCGGCGCGTTTGTCTGCGGCGCTGCTGTGCAGTGGCTGCGTGACGGGCTGCAGCTTATTAAACGGGCAGCGGACGTCGAGGCTTTGGCGGGCAGTGTTGCCGACCACGGTGGCGTGGAATTTGTGCCGGCGTTAACGGGGCTGGGGGCACCGCACTGGGCGCCAGAGGCGCGGGGTACCCTGTCGGGCCTTACCCGCGGCAGCGAGCGAGGCCATATCGCCAGGGCAACCCTGGACGCGATGGCCTTGCAGAATGCCGATATCCTGCGTGCCATGGAGGCGGATATCGGCAAGCGCATGAAGCCACTACGTGTCGACGGTGGCGCGGCCGCCAACAATTTGTTGATGCAGATTCAGGCTGACGTGCTGGGCCGTAAACTGATTCGTCCCCAGGTGATTGAGACCACCGTTGCCGGCGCCTGCTATCTGGCGGGCCTGGGAGTGGGCCTGTGGAAGACGCCCGCCGAGATCAAGCGCATCTGGCAGGCAGAGCGCGATTTCACGGTACAGATGAGTACTGTCGCACGGCGCAAACGCCTGGCTTCCTGGGAGGCTGCGCTGCAGCGCACCTTGCTCTGAGCCATGGGAGATATTATTCCCTTTCGCAAACCGAGCCTGAAGGAGAAACACAAGGGCAACACGCTTTGTCGTCACGGGCATCACAAGTGGATAATCGACAAGGCCAAACAATTCGACGTCAAGCAGGGCAAATTGGTTACCGTGTATCGCTGCAGCCGCTGCAATAAAACCAAAGTCAGGGCTGATTGAAACAATTCATTGAAACAGCGCACCGAAACCGACCCATTGATAAACTCAGCTAACAGTCACAAGGCCGAGTACGTGCCACTGGCAGTGCCCGGGCTGTCTCGTCCCCTGGGTATCTACATCCATGATGAACGGGATCGGTTTGTCTCCGCACGCCTGCGTGAGGAAGGTATATGGGAGCCCTACGAGACGGCCCTGCTGATGCAGATACTGCAGCCGGGCGATGTGTTTGTGGATGTTGGTGCCAATATCGGCTACTTCTCTTTGCTGGCCGCCCTGCGGGTGGGTCAGGCTGGCGCGGTTTTCGCGTTCGAGCCGGATGCGGCCAACCACGAGCTGCTGCAGCGCAGCAGTCTCGCCAACGGCTTGACGCAGACTATTCATGCGGAACGGGCCGGGCTGGCTGAACAGGCGGGCGAGGCCAGACTCTACCTCAGCGAGGATAATCTCGGTGACCACCAGATTTTTCCCACTGACACGGCGCGCGCAAGTCTCAGTGTAGCGCTGCTCAGCGGTAGTGAGTTCATGCGACCGCGCAGCACGCGGCTGGACCTGTTGAAGATCGACACCCAGGGCTCCGAGTACGGTGTGGTGAAAGGGTTGATGCCATGGTTGCTCAGTCTGGATGCTGCGCCCAGGCTTATCGTTGAGCTAACTCCTCTTTCACTGCGCCAGTGCGGCAGCAGTGGCCGTTCATTGATTGAACTACTCGCCGGGCTGGGGCAACCCATGTGGATTATTGATCATCTTGAGCATCGCCTGGTGGCGAGCTCCGCCGACGAGCTTGCCTTGTGGTGTGACCATGTGGACGAGGTGCCGGGTGATGCGGGTTTTATGAATATCCTCGTAGGTCCAGGGGTTTCCTGAGGGCGCACAAACGCGGCTGCAGCTGGTATGATTGCCGCTGTTTTTCAGGTGCCTTTTGTCATGAATGATGTCATCCAGTTTTTGCAGCAACGCAATTCCGCTGCACAACTCACCGACCCCGCGCCCTCTGCCGAGGAGCTTGAGCACATGTTTCTCGCCGCCATGCGCGCCCCGGATCACGCACGGCTGCGCCCCTGGCGGTTTCTTACCGTCAGCGGTGAACGCCGCAACGACCTGGGGGCGCTGTTGAGTGAGGCTCTGGCACGGCGTGAACCGGAAGCGGACGCGGCGAAGCTGGAGAAAGTGAAATGCTCGCCGCTGCGCGCGCCCCTGCTGGTTGTGGTCATTACGCGCTTTTTCGAACACCCCAAGGTTCCGCCTGTAGAACAGCGCATGTCTGCTGCTTGTGCCGCTCATGGCCTGCTTTTGGCAGCCGAGGCGCTGGGATACGCCGGCATGTGGCGTACTGGCAATTCAGCCTTCGACCCCTTTGTGCACGAGGGTCTCGGCCTTGAGCAGGGCGAAGAAATAGCGGGTTTTATTTATCTGGGCAGCCGCCAGTGTGCCCGCAAACCGCTGCCGGCCTTGCAGCCAGCAGACTTTGTGCAGGCCTGGTAGTGCCGACCGTGATCGCGAGAACGCTGGTTTAAGGAGTTATCGATGGGATTTTTGTCCAGGCTCAACAGGCCGTGGATTCACTTTCTGCTGCTGGGGGTTCTGCTGTTCTGGGCCAAAGGCCGGTTCTTCCCCGAGCCGCCAACTGTCATTGGCCCCCTGACAGAGGCCCGGATGGAGACCCTGCAGCAGCAGTGGTTCGCTACCGTGGGCCGGGCGCCCAGTGAGGCGCAGCTGCAGCGCATACGCGATGCAGAGCTGGACCGCGACATGTTGTTTCAGCGCGCCCTCGAGTTGGAACTGCATCTGTACGACACTGTGGTTTACCAACGCCTGCTGCGCAATATGCACTTCCTGCAGTTGGCAGAGGGCAAGAGTGACGAAGAGCTGTATGAACAGGCGCTGGAAATGCGCCTGCATCTGGGTGACGAGGTGATCAAGCGGCGTATGATCCAGGTGATGGAGCAGCTCCTGCTTGCTGGCAATCCGCCTGCGCAACCAGGCGAAGAGGAGATCCGTGCGGAGTTTGAGCAGCGGCGCGATGAACTGCGTCGGCCGCCTCGCTACTCCATCGAGCACATATATTTCAACCGTGAGCGCGAGGCGGAGGTGGATGCAGTCATTGCGCAAATACAGTCACGCCAGCTTACGCCCGGAAAAGCGCGCGAGTTCAGTTCGCCTTTCCTTCCCGGCTACCGGTTTAACCGCCAGACGCCAGATCAATTGGCGCGGCATTTTGGCGCTGCCTTCGTGCTGAACCTGGAACAAGCCGCGCCAGTGGCAGGGCAATGGGTGGGGCCAGTGCGTTCTACCTACGGTTTGCATTATGTCTATGTCAGTGAAATGGAAGCCAGCCGTGACGCCGAGCTGGAAGAAGTGCGCAAGCTGCTGGAGCGCGACCTTGCGTCGCGCGCACGCGCTGCGGCGCTCAAGGAAAGTATCGAAGCAATGCGTGAAGACTATGAGGTGAGGCGATGAACCCGATGCGCTGTCTGCTGCTGTTACTGCTGGTTATGGGAGTCAGTCTGTCTGCCCAGGCGCACCGCTTTGCGCCCTCGCTGCTCAAGGTCAACGAAATTGGAGCCGGGCAATATCACCTGGTGTGGAAAACGCCGGCACAGGCTACCAGCAGTGTTCCATTGCAACCGGTATGGCCTGCCAGCTGTGAGATAAGTCAGGCCAGCCCTCCCCAGACTGAAGGCACCGGCCGCGTGTTTAGCTGGCAGCTGACGTGCTCAGGCCTTGGCGATGATGGCCTGGTGGGCGAGAGCCTGGGTGTTGATGGCCTTGGTGCCAACCAGGCCTCGGCGATGGTGATGATTGCCCTGCAGGATGGGCGACAGTATCAGCAGGTGCTCAACGCGGAGCAGCCCTCTTTTGTGATTCCCGCGGAACCAGGTGCCGGTGAGGTGGTCGGCGATTACACCTATCTGGGTATAGAACATATCTGGGGCGGTCCGGATCACCTGCTGTTTGTCTTCGGCCTGTTGCTGTTGGTGGGCGGTGGTGCACGCCTGCTGTGGACTATTACCGCCTTTACCGTTGGGCATAGCATCACCCTGTCCCTGGTCACGCTGGGCTTCTTTGATTATCCGGTGGCCCTGGTTGAATTCGCTATTGCCCTGAGTATCTTTGTGCTCGCGGTGGAGCTTACGCGGGTGGCTCGCCATGACCTGCTGTGGCGCAATCCATGGTGGCTGGCAGGCGGCTTTGGCCTGTTGCATGGTATGGGCTTCGCCGGCGCCCTGGCTGAAACAGGACTGCCGCAAGACAATGTGCCGCTGGCCCTCTTGTTCTTCAACGTTGGCATTGAACTGGGGCAGGTCGCGTTTATCTTTGCCCTGCTGGCTCTGTGGTGGCTATTGCGCAAACCGCTGGCGCCCTGGCAGTCACAGCTGCGCTGGATGCCTGTGTACCTGTTGGGCGCGCTGTCGGCGTTCTGGTGTATAGAGCGCGGTCTGGAAGTGCTGGCCTAGGCGTATCGCAAGCGTGGGTCAGGGATTGCCCGGCCAGTTTTTCATGACGATCAGCGGGTGGAAGGCGAGCTCTACGCCCTCCATGATGAAGTCTTCGTTCTCCAGCATATTGCGGCGGCGGGTAAAACGACCACTCGATGAGCGCGTGTCGATAGCATCGGTAGCGTCCATGCCGCCACGGCTGAAGAAAACGCGCTGCAGGTCGGCGTTGAATATACTGACCTGAAGGGAAGCAACGGCGGCTGGTGTGTTCCAGTCGAAATCGGCGGACACGCCAGCGCCCGGGCCCTGCAACGGCGGCTTGCGGCTAACACCGTCCCAGCGCGCAAGATGTTTCAGCCCACCTGAGAAGGGGACTTCCAGTTCCACCAGGTCGGTAAACACGAAGGCGTCCAACTGGAACTTTTCAACCATGTCATCGCGGATGCTTTCCATGATCTGGGCGAACGTTTTCATGTTCACTCGACCGGAGGTCGGGTCCACGGGGTCGCCATAGGCACGCGTACCCGCGTTCCAGCGCTGTTTGAATTCGCGCTGGTCTATCACTTTGTAGCCGTTCGCCTTGAGATAACTGCTGACAAAGCCATCGATACGCGGCGCTTCTTTCTGCAGGTAGTTCCGTGAAGGCATGCCCAGGTTGACGTGGGGAATGACCACCGTGCGCAGCGGTTTGGCCGCGAGCTTTTCCTCATCCTGCTCATAGGGGAAGGTAGTTGGGTTGTAAGAGGGCGTGCTGGCACAGCCGGCGATAAACAGCCCGACGGTGAGCAGGAACAGACACTGCAGGCTCGGCAGATGAAAGATACGCATGCTGAATTCCAATCCGTTATAGTAAAAGGCATGGTAGCAAAAACTGGTATTCGGCACAGCACCGCGGGGGACGGAACACCGGTAATTCTGCTGCATGGGCTGTTTGGCGCGGGAAATAACCTTGGAGCACTGGCCCGCTCATTGAGCGATCGCTATCGTGTTTACAGCCTGGACCTGCCCAACCACGGACGTTCCGCCTGGGTGGATGAGGCCAGCCTGCACAACATGGCCAGTGCAATATTTAGCTGGATGGACGAGCAGGGTCTGGGTAGTGCGGCTTTCGCAGGACACTCGCTGGGCGGCAAGGTGGCGATGCAGATGGCGCTGTCCGTGGCGTCACGCGTGGACGCACTGGTGGTGGCAGATATTGCCCCTGTCGAGTACCCACCGCATCACGATGCCGTGTTCACGGCGCTGGATGCGGTGGCAGAGGCGCGTTGCGAGTCACGGGAGATGGCGGCAGATATTATGTCGCGCTACCCGCTCGAGGAAGGTGTCATACATTTCCTGTTGATGAGCCTCAAGCGCTCGGATGACGGCATTTATCGTTGGCGTTTCAATCTTGAGGGTATCAAGCGCGACTACCGTGCAGTGCGCGCCCGGCCTGATGCAGGCCAGGCTTATGCCGGACCGGTACTGTTCGTCAAGGGAGGTGACTCGGACTACATCCTGCCGGAACACCAGTCCCGAGTGCTCAGCCTGTTTCCCTCGGCGCAGCTTAAGGTGATGCCGGGGTGCGGCCATTGGTTGCACGCGCAGCAGCCAGCGCTGTTCAACAGTATCGTGGGGCGTTTCCTCGATCAGCATGCACGCGCTGAGAGCTCAGGGACGTAACAGGGCCTGTAGCAGGGCAACCTGCTCGTCGATGGCTTCGCGCGATGACAAGTCTGTTCCCGTTGCCTGCAAGGTAGTGGGGGCGACCAGCAGGTTGTAGGTAAGCGCGCCGGAAATCAGGTGCAACAGTTGCAAGGGTGAGCCCTGGCGTATCAGCCCACGGGACTGAAATTCGCGCACGAAGTTTTCACCAATCTGGTAGTCCTGGCGCATGCAGTGTTCCAGCAGCCAGGCCTGGCGGTCGCCACCGGCCGCTGCTTCGTGGAACATGAACCACAACCATTGGGGATGCTCCAGGCTGAACTCGATAAGTGCCACGAAGCCACTGCGCATGTTCTCCAAAGGCGATTGCTGATTGTCCTGGCGGAGGTGGGCTGCAAGGCACGCGTTACGGTGTTGCCATACCGACAGGGCCGCTTGCCGCCATAGCTGTTGCTTGGTTGAGAAATGGTATTGCACCAGAGCTTTCTTGACGCCGGCGCGGTTGGCTATGTCTGCGAGTGAGGCGGCATCGTAGCCGGACCGCGCGAACGCATCCACGGCTGCAGCGAGAATTTGCTGCCGGGTTTGCTCGCGCTGGCGCTGTCGGGGGCTGGTTTCAAGCTGCGCTGAGTTCATTGCTGGTGTCCGCAGAATAAGCTTTCACCATACACTCGCATAGTGAAATTGTATACGCCGCGAGGTGGCCGCAGTAAGCTAGCACGCTGTGATGGTGCCAAATGAGGAGACGATGTGTATTTGAGCCTGGGAGAGATTCTCGCCATGCTGGCCGTGGGCGCTGTTGGCCTGCACTTTTTTGCTGCCACGCGGGTGCGTGAGCTGGCCCTGCAGCAAGTGGCCAGAGCGAGCGAACGCGACGACTTCCAGTTACTGGATCAATCGGTGCACATTCAGCGCATATCACTGAGCCGCGATGCGCAGGGGCGCTGGCGGGTCTGGCGCCAGTACCGGTTTGACTACAGCCTCGACGGAATGGAGCGTCGGCAAGGGCACGTGATTATGCTGGGCAAGCAGATGCAGGCGGTGGTAGTGAGTGAAAGGCCGCGTATCGTGCACTGATCGCAACGCAAGGCCAGCCCCTAAACAACAGCCCGGTAAGCGACGGTGGCGGCGAGCAGAATCAGAATTACCCCGAATACCCGGTCGATGAGGACAGCGCTGCGTTGCAAGTTCCGCAGAAAGCGCGGCTGCGAGACCAGTGCCGCCATGATGCAGTACCAGCCGGCATCGGTAACCCCCACCGTCAAAGCCATGATGCCTTTTTCCACCACGTCTGCCTCTGGCCGCAGAAACTGGGCAAACAGGGCGAGCATGAACACCGCCAGTTTCGGGTTCAGAAATGCCACCAGAAAACCACTGAGCGCGGCCCCGCGATGGCTGCTTGCCAGCTCCACAGGCGGCTGTTGTGGGCCAGGATCTGCGCTGCCAAGGGCGCGCACACCCAGGTAGAAGAGGTAGGCAGCACCCGCAACCTGCAGTGAGCCAAAGACAATCGGTGAGCGCGTGACGAGCACCGCGAGCCCGCTCACTGTGAGCAGCCCATAAAGCCCGACGCCGGCACCATGAGCCAGGGCGGCGGCTACACCATGACGGCGGCCGCCGCGCAATGCAGCGTTGACGACCACGGCAAGGCTGGGCCCCGGTGACATGGCTCCCAGGAGGCATATAGTGAACAGGGAGAGCCACTGCCCGAAGTCCATGCTGCTTATTTCTTGATCTGGGATTCCAGCATCTTTTCGACCTTCTGACCGTACGGAGGCAGAGTGCCGCCAAGCTTGGCAAGGTTCACCCAGCCTTCCTTGTAGACACCGCGAGCGTGACTGAAGGTACGGAAGCCGTCAAAGCCCCGGTAGTTGCCGGTGCCGCTGTGGCCTATCCCGCCGAAGGGCAGGTCATCGCAGGCCACGTGCATGGCCACGTTGTTGACCGACACACCACCGGAAATGGTTTCGTCCAGCACTCGCTGCATCTCTTCCTTGTCATCGCCAAAGTAGTACAGCGCGAGAGGGCGCTCGCGGGCATTGATGAAATCGAGTACCGGATCCAGCTCGTGATAGGTTTTGATGTTCAGCACAGCACCGAATATTTCGTCCTGCATGCAGGCCAGCTCGTCGTCCGGGTCGACGATCAGGTGCAGGGCGATCTTGTGTTCTTCAGGGGAAGAGAATTCTTCACCAGCAGGGCACAGCGGTACGATTCGCGTGCCTTTTTCCGCGGCTTCATCAATATAGGCTTTTACCCGCTGGAAATGGCGCTCATTGATGCAGGCAGTGAAGTCGGGGTTGCCCTGAACGGTGGGGAACTGCTCGGCGATCACGTCGCGGCAGCGCCTGATGAATACCTCCAGCTTGCTCTGTGGCACAAAGCAGTAGTCCGGGCTGACACAGAGTTGGCCGCCGTTCATTGCCTTGCCGGTAATGATTGCTTCTGCCGCCTTGTTGATATCGACTTTTTCAGACACGACCACGGGCGACTTGCCGCCCAGTTCCAGGGTGACTGGCACCATGTTGTCTGCAGCAGCTTTCATCACCAGGCGGCCTATGCCCGTGGCGCCGGTGAATATGATGTGATCCAGTTTCAGTGAGCTGAAAGCGGCACCCACTTCCGGTCCGCCACTCACCACGCATACCTCGGACTCCTCGAAATATTGCGCAAACAGGCGCTGCATCAGCTCGGAGGTATGCGGTGTGAATTCGGAGGGTTTGATCATCGCGCGATTGCCGGCGCCCAGCACATCGGCCAGGGGGCTGAATATCATGTTCACCGGCACGTTCCACGGGGTCATGATGCCGACAACGCCTTTGGGCTGGTACTGCACCTGCGCTTTGGCGCCCAGGAAATTGAGTGGCACCAGTGGCGTGCGTTTTTCCGGCTTCATCCACTTTTTAAGGTGTTTCTTTACATATTTCAGGCTGCCCACGGAATTCATCACGTCCATCATCAAGGTGGCGTATTTGGAACGGCAGCCAAAATCCTCATTCAACGCTGTACAAATAGCGGCCTGATTGTCCACCAGCAGGGCAATACAGCGATCGATGCGGTCGATACGTGTAGCCAGTGCTACCGGGCCCTCTGCCTTGAAGGCGGCGCGCTGGGTGTCGAGAATGCGGTTGAGTTCCGCTTCCGCGGCGTGTTGCAGTGCAGGTGCGTTCATAGTTCCAGTCTCTGTGGTCAGTTCAGGCGCTGTTGGCGACGGCTTGCAGTGGGGTTGCTGTGGTGGCTGGCTGCTGTTTGTCCTGCAGGCCTTCAGGCAGGGTGACGCGAAGTCCGGCATCCTGCAGCAGCATGTCGGCGCATTTCTCGGCAATCATCACTGCCGGCGCATGGGTATTGCCAGAGGTGATGGTTGGCATGATAGACGCATCGGCCACACGCAGGCCTTCCATACCGTGTACGCGCAGGCGAGCATCCACTACGGCCAGTTCGTCGTCGCCCATCCTGCAGGTTCCCACCGGATGGTAGACCGATTCCGATTCAGCGCGAATAAACGAAAGGATTTGTTCATCTGTCTGCACGGTATCGCCGGGTGAAAATTCACGGCTGAGGCGGTCTGCCAGGGCCGGCGCGCGGAAAATTTCGCGTACTTTGCGCAGGGCGCTGACCATCACGTCCCGGTCCCGTTGGGTGCTCAGGTAGTTGGCCCGAATAACGGGAGGGTCGTTGGGGTTGGTGCTGCGAATGTGGATACTGCCGCGGCTCTCTGGTCGCAGGTTGCAGACGGTGGCAGTTGTACCCGGCCTGGGTTTGAGGTTGCCCTTTTTGTCTGGTTCGCTGGCGGCCGGGGCGAAGTGAATTTGCGCGTTGGGGGTGCTCTCCTTTTCATCGCTGCGAAAGAAAACACCTACCTGGGACGCCGGATGGGCCAGCAACCCCTTGCCTCGGGTGAAATACTTGAACAGGTTTCCCAGCATCGCCAGGGGACGCGTCTCCTCGTGGAAGGTAGGCACGCCTTCCACTCCCTGCTGGATATTAATAGTCAGGTGGTCCTGCAGGTTTTCGCCGACTCCGGGCAATTCCCTGACCACGTCTATCCCCAGTTGCTCCAGGTGTTGCCGTTGACCGATTCCAGACAGTTCCAGCAGTTGTGGTGAATTGACCACGCCGCCGCACAGGATCACCTCGCCGGTGGTAAACGCCTGCTCGGTTGAATCCACCTTTTTACCCTTGAGTGTGTATTGCACGCCCACAGCACGGTGCTTTTCCAACAACAGCTTCTCTGTCATCGCGCCGGTCAGTATGGTCAGGTTTGGCCGGTTCTTGCACGCATCCAGATAGGTGCGCGCACAGCTTTGCCGTTTACCTTTACGAATCTTGCGCTGGTAGTCTCCGGCGCCTTCCTGGCTTGCGCCATTGAAGTCCTCGTTGAATGGCAGGCCGGTCTGCACCGCCGCCTGTACAAACATGTCAGCCAGCTCCAGTTTGTCGTCCAGGCTGACTTCTTCCACCCATAACGGCCCGCCCTGGCCATGGTAGGCGTTTGCGCCTTCGGCCTTGTGCTCAGCTCGTTTGAAGTAGGGCAGTACGTCCTCGTAAGACCAGCCATCATTTCCCAGTTCGGCCCAGCCGTCGTAATCCTGCTTCTGCCCGCGTATATAGACCATCCCGTTGATGCAGCTGGTGCCGCCCAGTACCTTGCCGCGGGGGCAGGCAATACGCCGATTATGCAGCTCAGGCTCGGGCTCGGTTTCGTAGCACCAGTTTACCCTCGGGTTTTTCATCATGAAGGCAAAGCCCAGCGGTATGTGAATGGGCGGGAAAGAGTCCTTGCCCCCGGCTTCCAGCAGCAGGACTTTGCGACTGGATTCCCGCGACAAGCGGTATGCCAGCGCGCAACCGGCAGAGCCGGCTCCAACGATGATGTAATCATATGTGTTGTTTGCAGCAGGCATCGTCACATCTCCAGTGGTGCCATAATAGACAAATGAACAATTACTGATTATTGTTCAGCATTCGGCAGAGTGCAAGGGAGACTTCGTTTGGCACAAGGTGAGTTTACGCCAGTAGACCAGGATGACCCCATGGTGGCCCGTATCCTGGACGCGGCTGAGGACTGTATCCGCCGCTATGGCATACGCCGTACCTCGGTGGGTGAGGTGGCGCGGGTAGGCAAAATGTCCCGTGGCTCCATCTATCGTCACTTCAGTGACAAGGACAATCTTGTACAGGCGGTATTTGCGCGTTTTCAGCAGGCCTTTCTCAACCGAACCGAGGCGGCCATGGAGAGACTGCCAAGCCTCGTGGACAAAGTGACGTATGCGGTGGTGATGGGGCGCAAGGATGCGGCGGAAGGCATTTATGCCAGCCTGGCACAGACCGAGCCGGAAACAGTGGCCACACTGTATCTAACGCCTGGGTTTTATACACGTAGCATGGCGTTTTGGCCTGCGCACATTGAGCAGGCGCGCGCCGCCGGTGAAATTTCGGCAGATGTGGATGTGGCCGTCGCCACAGATCTGGTTATGCGACTGGCTGTCTCCATGGTGTTGTTCCCCGATTTCGGGCTGAAGATGACGTCGCGATCCAGTGTCCGGGCCTATCTGCAGAGGGTGCTGGCGAAAGGCCTGGGATAGTACTCTGCGCGGCCAGAATCCGAGTGGATTACTGCGGGATTTTCCGTAACAGGTCGATTTCGGTTGTCCACAGAATCTGTGGATAAGTCAGTGAGTAAATTGTTTAACCGGCCCGCAAATGCCCTGTTCATAACCATTGTTACAAATTGGTTAAAAATCGATCAAACGCAATTTATTCATTTATATCAGTATGTTATAGGGCTTTATTAAAGTGGCTGGGGTGGATTGGCAGGTAACTAGGTGAAACTTTCATGACAGCAATTTGTGTGTGCATAACATTTCCAACTGTGCTACCGACGGTAACTTCTGCATTTTTTCAGAAACAAATTGTTACCGCCGGCGTCACTACGTAGAAATACGTTTAAGGCAGATGCCTTTATTTGTAGCACCAGCGAATTCGTCAAGTATTTTATCCAGTGTTACCGCAATTTTTCAGTCGCCCCGGTAGATGCAACCACTGGTGCAGGTCTCGCGAATTTCAACCCTGTCCAGGGCCGGCAAAGCAGGTTTTAGCTGCCGCCATATCCACCTCGCGATGTTCTCGCTGGTGGGGTTTTCCAGGCCTGCAATATCGTTCAGGTAGTAATGATCAAGCTGCTCGTAAATGGGCTTGAAGGCCGCTTTGATGTCACCGAAATCCATGACCCAGCCACTGGGCTCCTCAGCGTCTCCCACCACGCAAAGTCGTACTTGAAAAGAGTGCCCGTGTAAGCGAGCACATTTGTGCCCCTCGGGTACATTCGGCAGCCGGTGTGCTGCCTCAAAGTGAAACTCCTTGTAGATTTCCATGCTGATTTCCTGTCGCTGAAGCCCGTGTTCCCTGCCTGTAGTGCGGAATGTTGTGCGCCAGGGAAAAGGCGAATTTTACTACTAAAATCAACGGTTTTAATATTTCCTCCAATTTGAATTAATTTTTATCCTGAAGGTTTGACAGCCCAAGCCAAATCTCTATAATGCGCCTTCTCGGTCAGGGGGTGATTAGCTCAGCTGGGAGAGCATCTGCCTTACAAGCAGAGGGTCGGCGGTTCGATCCCGTCATCACCCACCACTTCCGAGATATACATCCTACCGTTGGACCGGTAGTTCAGTTGGTTAGAATGCCGGCCTGTCACGCCGGAGGTCGCGGGTTCGAGTCCCGTCCGGTCCGCCATATACAAAAAAGCCGGCTCTTCCGGCTCTTCCGGCTCTTCCCCATGGCTCTTCCCCATTAAGGGGGGATGGGCCGATATTCACTAAACCCGGTTAATAATAGCGGCGGAACGCCGCATCGCCCACCCGCAGTGGGTTAAGACGTGCAATCCGTAGTTCTCAAAACTCCTGAACCTGTTCCTGGCTAAATGCAAATCTAGGCTGCAAATGGTCACTCAAACAGACCTCGACAATGTTTCTGCCATGTGTAGTCGCTGATGTCGGCGACCTTATCGTCTCCTGATTCCAAGCGAGTCGCACCGTCTCGCCCAGCATGTGTACGACATCCGTTTTTCATGCCGTCGGAGAGCAGTATTTGTTGGGGCAAGCAGCAACTGGCAACACTCTGATATTATCTCCAGATTAACAATTCGCCAGGGACAACCTGGACAGGTCAAAAAAGTAATCGCTAATCCTATTCAGAGAGATATTCCCATGAGCAGAGCATCGTTTGAAACCCTGTCACTCGAGGAGCAGGGGGCCGTTGATTGGCTGACTCTCAATCGGCCGGATTCGCTGAACGCCCTCAACCCAACCATGGTTGCAGAATTAACGGGCTATTTTCGCGACCTGGCCACCCGCCCGGAGCGCCGTATAGTGGTACTCCGGGGCGCAGGACGCGCCTTCTGTGCCGGCCTGGACCTCAAGGCTGTTGGGAACGCGGAGGACGCGCTGGAATTGGGCTCCGTACAAGAAGGCCTGATATCCCAACGGACCATCGCCGAGATTTACCTGGCCATGCGTCGCTGCCCGCAGCCAATTGTTTCCCTGATCAGCGGGGCGGCTTGCGGCGGCGGCTTTTCGCTGGCTCTGGCCTCCGATATCCGAATTGCGGACAGTACCGCGAAGATGAACTGCGCCTATATCCGCATCGGCCTGGGTGGCTGCGATATGGGCTCGTCCTACTTCCTGCCGCGCCTGGTGGGGTCTTCCCTGGCCGCAGAATTGATTCTCACCGGCAAGTTTATCGGCGCTGAGCGTGCCCTGTCGCTGGGGCTTGTATCGCAGGTCGTTGAACCGGGCCAACTCGAATCGGCGGTAGAGGAAGACCTGCAACTGATGTTGACCAACTCACCCCTGGGCTTGCGCCTGTCCAAGGAAGCCCTGAACGTGAATATCGATACTGGCTCGCTGGAGGCGGCCATCGCACTGGAAGATCGCAACCAGATACTGTGTGCGCAGACCGCGGACGCCCAGGAGGGTATGGCAGCCTTTGCCGAGCGACGCGCACCCAGCTATCGAGATGCCTAGCGGCACTTTACCTCTCTGGGCTTGAGGTTGGTGACATCGATCACGCGGCAGGGTGCAGGGCAGAGTAGAAGGGCTGGTCTATAGCCAACTGGCCGGCCACCGTCTCTCTCAGGTGCTCGTCGAGTCCGGGTGTGTCCAGGGGGAGTTCAGCGCGCAAGGCATGCACCAGTTGCCAGCGCAGTTGTTCCAGGTCACCTTCGCCAAGCAGTTTCTGCAAACGTTCTTCCTCACGCCGCGCCAGTTCCTGACCGTGGAGGAATTCGCGCTGGGCTATGCCCAGTGAGTTAGCGGCGACCTTTGCCAGAAATGCCGAGCGTCCTTGCTGATTCGCTGCGACATCCTCCTTGAGAAACTTGCGCACGCCCTCCAGCAGTTCAGCGGGCATGGGTAACTGTTGTCCCTGCTCCAGGGGCCGGTCTGCGAGGCGCTGGAACGTGCCGGGTATCAGCAGGTTCACACAGTCCATCTGTCCCTCGGACGAACGCCTGCCAATGACGGGGCGCTCCAGGCTTGGTGTCTCTCCTGTGCGCCAGGTCAACGACATGCTCAAGGTGGCGATGGACCACCAGAAGGAGCCAAAGACCAGCCAGAAAGTCAGGTCGGCCGGGTCTATGTCGATGCCCGATACTGACCGGTAGCCCTCGAGCAACTCTTCAATAACGCCGAATCCGCCTACAGGTAGTTGCGCCTGACCGAAACGCCAGGAATTGACGCACAGCCAGCCCAGGTCGCGGACCGGGTCGCCGATTTGCGCCAGCTCCCAGTCCAGCACCGCGCGGATACCGGTTTCATCGATCATCAGGTTGCCGTTGCGAAAGTCACCGTGTACCAGGGTCTGCCGCGCGCCACTGGGCAGGTTTTGCAACAGCCAGCGGGCGGTGAAATCGATCATGGGTTGGGGAAGGTTCAGGGCCTTGTAGGAATCCCAGGACTCGTGAACCAGTGCCTTTGGAGACAAGGTTGGCAGCATCTGGGTCAACGCTGCATCTACCTCAATAGCGTGGATGCGTGCGAGTGCCTCGCCGCACTGACGAGCGAGGCGGGGGCGTACTGCTGCCAGCGCCTCGGAGCCTACGATGCGATGGCCGAGGGTCTCGCCTTCCAGCCATTGCATGAGGTAGCCCTGGCCGAGTTCATCGGCGGGCGAGAGCACGTAAACCAGACCAGGGACAGGGATGCCCGCTTCATGCGCCAATTGCAGCAGGCGCGCTTCGGTAGCCAGCGGCATCTGGCCGGGAATGAGTTCGTTGGAAGAGCTCATCGGGCTGCGACGCAGGGCGAATTGTTGTTTACCCTGCTCGGTGTCGGCCAGGACGCGGAACGTTTCCTGGCTGGCGCCAGCGGTGAGTTGGTCGCAGGCGAGTAAGGCCTTGAAGCCGGCGAGTTCCCTGGCGAGAACGGACTCCAGTTGCCGCTGCATGGCCTCGCTGCCCGGCATTAGCTTACGCCCTTGGGTTTTTGCTGGCTCATATAACCAAACAGGTAGCCAGCCACCCGGCGCATCTGTATCTCGTCTGCACCCTCAGTAATGCGGTAGCGGCGGTGGTGACGGTAAATATGCTCGAAAGGCTTGTAGCGGGAGTAGCCCATGCCGCCGTGCACCTGCATGGCAAAATCCGCTGCCTCACAGCACAGGCGGTTGGCCTGGTAGTTACATATAGAAACTTTGTCGGACACGGTGAACGCCCCGTCCCTGTCCATCAACCAGGCGGTCTTGTGAATCAATGCCCGTAGCATTTCACAGCGGGCCTGCAGGTCTACCAATGGAAACTGAATTCCCTGGTTGGTGGCCAGGGCCTTGCCGAAGGGTTTTCTCTCCCGGGCGTAGGCAACGGCTTCGTTGACGCAGTACTGCGCCGCACCGAGGCTGGAAGCCGCCTGGCGGATACGGTTTTCATTGAAAAAGTGCTGCACGATCTGCAGTCCGCGGCCCTCGCCACCAAATATTGCAGTCTCCGGGACCCGCACGTCGGTAAAGCTGACGTGGGCGTGGTCTGTTGGCATATTAAAGGTCCACAGGTATTCCTCGACCTTAACGCCTGGGGCATCCATGGGAACCATGAATGCGGTAATGCCTCTTGCATCGCCGGGGTCGCCGGAGGTGCGGGCCATCACCATGTCACACTGGGCAATATGTACCCCGGTGTTCCAGGTTTTTTCGCCGTTGATGACCCAGTGGTCACCGTCTTTCACGGCACCGGTTTCCATCCAGGTCGCATCGGAGCCATGGTCGGGTTCGGTAATGCCAAAGGCGAATCCGACGGTGGCGTTTTTCAGTCCGTCCAGCCACAGGGCTTTCTGCTCTTCGGTGCCGTACTCGAGCATCAGTAACAGGCTGATGTTGTTGCCGACAACAGAGTGCTCGTTCTGCAGATCGTTGTGCAGCCCAAGCCCTTTGGCCGCCAGGTGCTCCCGGATGATGGCCATGCCCAGGTTACTGCCATTGCGGCCGCCGTGTTCCTCCGGGAAGGGGTAGCTGAAGATGCCTGCCTCAATGGCCAGTTGCTTGGCCTTTGCCAGCAGAGCTTCCCAGTCCTCATTGGGCAAACCCTGGTTGTCCCAGTCGGTGCGGGCATCCTCGCGGCGGTGATCGAAAAAGCGGATGTTGTCATCCGCTTGCTCCAGCGGCTTGATCTTGGCTTCGATGAAATCGTCAACTTCCTGGATAAAATCGCTGATGTCCTGGGGGATATCGAAGTCCATTGTCGCTGGCCTCTTTGGTCTGGATTATGGTTCCATCTTCATGGGGTTGCAGTATATCGCGCAATTTTCGGTTGATTCGCGTCTGCTGGCGAATCTTTTCCAATTTGGGCCAGGTACAGCATTCAACCATTTCCAGGCGGATCGTGGGGAGGCGTTTTCCTCCAAAAAGCTGGCAACACCCTCGGCAGAATGTTCTGACCTGGCGCGGCTGAAGGAGCAACGGCTGTCTATTTGTTTTGGGGCCATCGGGATGTAAGTCAATGGCTTCAAACGTTTGTGCCATATTGCGAAGGCTAGCTAGATTTCCTCGGCCTGGAGGAGTTAATTTGTCTATACCTTCTGTACTAACAATAATGAATGTTTCTTACTGACGTAGAATATCCAGAGGGTCAACAGCTGGAGTTTTCTACTTTTGGCTGGAGCAGATATTCGGAGAGGCTCAGGCCAGGCTGACTAAAACGCCTGCCGGAAACAGGCAGATTGGCAACGAGCATCTCACGACAACATCTCACCAGGGGAGAGTCCGTGATCGAACGTAAATTCTGGCAAGGCTTTTGGCGGTTGGCTGACCCCAAGATCTCCCTGGCCTCATTCTCCGGTATCTGGCTTGGTGCCTGCGCGGCGGCCGCAAAGGGCCCTCTATCCTGGGCATGGCTGGCGGTGACCGTTATTGGTATTTTCTGTGTTGAGGTGGCAAAGAATGCCTCGGGGGAAGTCGTCGACTACGACAGCGGCACGGATCTGAATATCAGTGAAAAAGAGCGCACACCTTTTTCCGGTGGTAAGCGTGTCTTGGTGGACGGGTTACTGACTCGCAAGCAAACCTGGCAGATCGCTATATTCTTTTATTGCGCATTAATAGCCGCTGGCATGACATTGGTTTTCTATGTCAGTACCAATATCTTGTTCTTTGGCCTGGCGGGTATGGCAATGGCATGGTGCTACCACGCTGCACCACTGCAACTGTCCTATCACGGGTTTGGCGAAATTGCAGTGGCACTGGCGTATGGGCCATTGATCGTTTGCGGGACATACTTTGTGCAAACCGGAAGTGTCTCAATTCCACTCTTACACGTCTCTGTCGCCCTCGGCTTGCATATCGCAGGCTTCCTGTGGATCAATCAGTTCCCGGATTATCGTGCAGACCTTGCGGCGGGCAAGCGAAATCTGGTGGTGAGACTGGGTCCAGAAAAAGCATCTCTGGCGTATGTCGTGATCATCGCCAGCGCTTATGGCTGGCTTGGTTTCACCGGCTTTACTTACGAGCATGCCGGTGGGTATCTCTGGGGTTTTTTCGGCCTGCCGTTGGCAGCGTTCTCTGCCTGGCGCTTACTGAAAAGCCCTGTTGATATCCCCTCACTCGTTCCGGCTCAGGCTGCATCCCTACTCGGCTTCCTGTTGATGGCTTTAGGGTCCGGCGCCGGTTATTTGGTTTTTCACTAAGGCAACGCAAGGGAAACAGGCCTGAAAGCAGTGTTATTCGATTTTGGCGGGGTGTTTATCGACTCACCTGGTCTGTACCGGAGCCAGTTATTGCTTTAGTCCGCAGCGATAATGATTTTGCCGCGAGCGCGGCCGGTTTCTGAATAGGCTATTGCCTGCGCAGTCTCCGCCAGAGCAAAGCGCCGATCGATCTGCGAAGTCATTTTTCCTTCCGACATCAGTTTGGCTAAATTGGTGAGGTCATCACCGTCAAGCTGCGCCATTATGGAGGTCACTTCCTGCTCCATCAAAGGCGCTGTCAGCAGTGCTTCGATCATCCCCCGAAAGGGCCCCACCCAATCCCCCGCGGGGCCTCCTACCTGCACCAGGCGGCCAGTCGGTTTCATGACCTTGCTGTTGTCCAGCAACGAGTGGTTACCCACCATATCGAGAATCAGGTCGTAGCGCTCATCGCTCTCGGTATAATTCTCCTTCTTGTAGTCGAAAACATGATCGGCTCCGAGGCCCAGCACCATCTCGACATTTCTGGTGCTGTTCACGCCGTGCACCTCGGCGCCCAAGGACTTGGCTATTTGCACCGCGTAGGTGCCCACGCCGCCCGAAGAACCGTTGATGAGGACTTTCTGCCCGGCCTGTAACTGGCCGCTGTCACGCAGGGCCTGCAGTGCAGTAATTGCTGCCACGGGCACGGCGGCGGCCTGCTCGAAGCTGACGTTATCCGGCACGAGAGCAATGGAGCCCGTTTCCCCGCGCACAAGGTATTCGGCGAAAGCACCATTGGCACCGCCAAATACCCGGTCGCCGGGTTTAAAGCGGGTGACCTTTTCTCCGATGGCTTGTACCTCGCCGGCAAAATCCCTGCCCATGGACGCATCCCCGGGGGCGCCGATGCCCGTCATCAGTCGCATCACGAATGGGGAGCCGCGCATAAAGTGCCAGTCCAGCGGGTTAACACCGGCGGCATGCACCTTTACCAGCACTTCGTCTTCCTTCGGCACTGGCATTGGCACATCAACATATGCCAACACTTCTGGTCCACCGTAGCAGCCATAGGTAACTGCTTTCATAGTGGGCCCGGATACGGCCTCGGCAGCGGGGGGGCAGTCGGCTGTGTAGCCGATCAAAAGTGCCAGCGTGGAGGTAAGCAGAAAGAACACGGCAAGGATGCCGCTGGCAATTTTGTACCGAAGCTTCATGAACTGTTTTCCCGAGTGCGAGCGCAATAAAAGTAATGATGATAGATGGAGTCGGCGCCCTGGTCACCTCTGGAATGGTTCACCAGCCTGGTGCCGACCCACTGCCGCTGATTCTGGCCGGATAGACCTGCTTGGCCGATAATGTCAAATACTGGCCGTTAGGGGCATAACATTCCACGCTGAGCCTCGTTACTCTGGGTTCTTCTGAGTCTGGTGGTGGCGCAGCTTCGCAGATTGACACATAGTGGGGTCACGGATACTTGACAGGTCTGGCCCTGCCTCCAGTGGAGGATCGGTGGCTGCGGAATCGGCCGGAAACTCTGGTAATGCGGAAACCTGGCCAAGGGGTGCTTAAAATAGCGCACCAGTTTTAGAATTTGTTTATAACATCTCGCTCAGGAGAAAAGTATGGGTACACCAGAATCTGTAGCATCGCACTCAAGCGACAATCATTTCGATGTAGTCATTGTCGGCGCTGGCATCTCCGGTATCGGTTCGGCCTATCACCTGCAAAAAAATTGTGCGGACAAGCACTTTACTATTCTGGAGATGAAAGACACCTTTGGTGGCACCTGGGAAACCCACAAGTACCCCGGAGTGCGCTCTGATTCGGACCTGTACACGTTTGGCTATGAGTTCAAGCCCTGGGTGGGGCACCCTATCGCGACAGGGGAAGAGATACTCAAGTACATGGGCGAGGTTATCGAGGAAAACGACCTGGCGCGCCATATACGTTATGGCCATCGCATTACCGCCTGTCGCTGGTCCAGTGCCGAAAACCTCTGGCACCTCGACGTCACTCGCCTTGCTGATGGGGAGCAACTGCAATTTACCTGTGGTTTCCTGTGGATGTGCCAGGGCTACTACGATCATGAAAATCCCTATATTCCCGACTGGCCGGGTATGGACCAGTATCAAGGGCAGCTGGTTCATGCACAGCAATGGGATCCGGAGACGGACTACGCAGGCAAGCGTGTACTGGTTATTGGTTCAGGGGCGACGGCTGCGACCGTGATACCGGAGTTCGCAAAAACCGCGAAGCACGTGACCATGCTGCAACGCTCTCCCACCTATTTTTACTGTGATGAAAACCGCAATGAGCTGGCGGATCGCCTGCGTCTGATCGGCATAGATGAGGCAACGGTTCATCGTATCGTGCGAGCTGACATCATTTACCAGCAGTTTGAGATGACGCACCTGTCAGAATCTGATCCCGAGGCGATGATTGAAATGTTGCGAGACCAGATCCGCAGTTATGTGGGCGACGACTTCGAGTTCGAGCCCCACTTCGTACCCAGGTATCGACCCTGGCAACAGAGGCTCGCGTTCTGTCCGCAAGCCGATATATTCAAAGCCGCAGTCGATGGCAAATTGACCGTGGTAACGGATACTCTGGAGACCTTTACCGAAAACGGGGTGCGCACCTCTTCCGGAGAAGAAATAGAAGCGGACATTATCGTTGCCGCCACGGGTTTCAATTTGCTGGTCATGGGCGGCATCCCTTTCGAGGTCGATGGCGAGCCGGTGAACTGGCACGACACAGTCAATTACCGCGGTATGATGTTTACCGGTGTGCCCAACATGGTGTGGGTGTTTGGCTATTTCCGCGCCAGCTGGACCCTGCGTGTTGACATGCTGGGTGAGCTGGTATGCCGGCTGTTAAAGAATATGGACGAGCGTGGCGCAAAGCGCGTGGAAGTATCCTTGCGCGACGAAGACCGGGATATGGAAATTTTGCCCTGGATCAGTGAAGATGAGTTCAATCCCAATTACCTGATGCGCGACCTGGATCAGCTTCCCTCTCGAGGCAGTAAGCCCGAGTGGCGGCACAATCAGGATTATTGGGTGGAGCGTCATCAGATCCCTGCAACCGATCTGAATGCTGCTGAGTTTGTCTATGATGGCCAGCAAGGCGCGGGTGTTCAGAGTAATTCTGGCTGAGCCCGGTGTCTGCGAATATCGGGACAGGCGGTTCCTCTGCTCAACCCATACGAAAACAATCAATATAAATGTCGTTCACATGAGAGCTTACAACATGTTGAAAATTCATTGGCGCAGCGTAGTGCTGCTTGCACTGATGCCCTTGTTTGTCGCCTGCCAGCAAAAGGCAGCTGAAGAATCCACCCAGGGCGCCGGCGAACAGCCCGCGGCCGTCGCAGCAGCCGCAGCTGTAGCCGTCGCCGCTGTGGACAGTGAGCGCCTGGTGGCTGCCGACAGCGAGCCCGGTAACTGGATGTCCTATGGCCGCACCTACAGCGAACAACGCTACAGTAGACTCAAGCAGGTGAGCGACACCAGCGTCGAGAACCTCGGCCTGGCCTGGCACTTCGACCTGGATACCGAACGCGGTATCGAGGCCACCTCCATCGTGGTCGACGGGGTGATGTACCTGACTTCCGCCTGGAGTAAGGTTTACGCGCTGGACGCTGCCAGCGGCGCACCGTTGTGGAGTTACGATCCCGGCGTCAAGAAGGACGTCACCCGCCACGCCTGTTGCGATGCCGTCAATCGGGGCGTGGCCGTTTGGGAGGGGCAGGTGTTTGTGGGCGTGCTCGACGGCCGTCTGGTGGCGCTGGATGCCGCCACTGGCGCAGTCAACTGGGAAGTGGTCACGGTGGATCAGAGCAAGCCTTACACCATCACTGGTGCGCCCAGGGTGGTTAAGGGCAAGGTACTGATTGGCAACGGTGGCGCCGAGTTTGGCGTACGCGGTTACCTCAGCGCCTATGACGCAAAAAGTGGAGCAATGGTGTGGCGCTTCTATACCGTTCCCGGCAACCCGGAGCTGGGCTTCGAAAATGCCGCGATGGAAATGGCGGCGAAGACCTGGAACGGCAAGTGGTGGGAACTCGGTGGAGGAGGGGGTACCGTCTGGGACGCCATGGCCTATGACCCCGAGCTGGATCTGCTTTATTTCGGTGTCGGCAACGGTACGCCCTGGAACCGGGAAATTCGCTCACCCGGGGGTGGCGACAACCTGTTCCTGTCCTCGATCGTCGCGGTGCGTCCCGACACTGGCGAGTACGTCTGGCACTACCAGACCACGCCCGGGGAAACCTGGGATTACACCGCGACCCAACACATTATCCTGGCCGATATAGAGCTGGAGGGGAAAACCCGCAAGGTGTTAATGCAGGCACCCAAGAACGGTTTTTTCTACCTTATCGACCGCACCGATGGCACCCTGCTCAGCGCCAACAACTATATCGATATCACCTGGGCAACCCATGTGGATATAGCAACCGGCCGACCGGTTGAGGTCGAGGGCGCGCGCTATACGGAGGGGCCGTTTACGGTGTACCCCTCCTACCTGGGTGGGCACAACTGGCATCCCATGTCTTACAACCCCGATACCGGGCTGGTGTATATCCCGGTGCTGGATTTCCCCGCCGCCTATGGCCAGCCGGAAGAGTTTATCTACCGTCCCGGCATCAGCAATACCGGCACCGACGGCGTTATTGGCAGCCTGCCCGACGCGCAGGCCGAGCGGGATGCCATACGCCCCCTCATGAAGGGACGGCTGCTGGCCTGGGACCCGGTAACGCAGCGCGAGGCCTGGCGGGTGGAACACGACGGCCCCTGGAACGGCGGGACGCTGACCACTGCCGGCAACCTCGTGTTCCAGGGTACGGCGGACGGCAAGTTCGTAGCCTACCGTGCTGACAACGGCGAGCGGCTGTGGGACTTCGCCACCCAGACGGGCGTGGTTGCTCCGCCGATCACCTATGCCATTGACGGTGAACAGTATATCTCTGTCAACGTCGGCTGGGGTGGCGCCTATGCACTGGTGTTCGGGGAGTTCGTCACGCCCGAGAGCCTGCCGAACGTCAGCCGGACGCTGACCTTCAAGCTGGGCGCCGATGGCAAACTGCCGGAGCTGGATTGGCAGCCGCGGGTCGTATTCAACCCCCCTGCGCAAACCGGCAGCGAGGAAAGCATCCGCGAAGGCTTCGCCCTGTACCAGGATATCTGCATGGGCTGCCACGGGCTCAACGCCGTCTCGGGCCTGTTGATACCGGACCTGCGAGGCTCGGCTTACCTGTACGACCCCGCCGGCTGGAACGCGGTGGTTCTGGGCGGGGCACTGAAGGCAAACGGGATGGCGGCGTTCGACCAGTGGCTGGACGAGGCACAGGCAGCGGCGATCCGGGATTACATCATCCAGCAGGCCTGGCGTGGCCAGAACCTGCAGGCGCCGAAAGGGAAATAAAAATCAGGGGGGTGGGAAACGATGAAGCAATACCAGCTCACCACCCCCGGAGGACTTGCCGACCTGGCCGTGATAGGCCCGGAGGTCCCATAGCCAGCGGCAGGGTAGGTACCGGTGCACGGGCAGTGAGTGCTGCTGTCCAAAATGCAGAAGGCTAGCGAAATTCCACGCTGACCGGGCAGTGATCGGAACCAATGATGTCGTTGTGGATCGCCGCGCCGTCGATACGCGATGTGACCAGGTCTGACGTTCCCAGAAAATAGTCAATGCGCCAGCCCACGTTCTTCGCCCGTGCCCCGGCGCGGTAGCTCCACCAACTGTACTTCACCGTGTCGGGATAAAAATGCCTGAAGGTATCGATGAAGCCTGCGGCGATAATATTGTCCATGCCGTCTATCTCTTTCTGGGTGAAACCGGCGCTCTTGTTGTAGTTGGGTTTGGGCCGGGCAAGATCGATGTCCCGGTGGGCGACGTTGAAGTCCCCGCACATCAATACCGGTTTGTGTTGTTCCAGATTGCGGACGAAGGCGAGAAAGTCACGGTCCCAGGTTTCCCGGTAGGGCAGGCGCACCAGCGCATTTCCTGAGTTCGGGGTATAGACGGTGATCAGGTAATGGTCAGCGAACTCCGCGGTGAGTACCCTGCCTTCCTGGTCGTGCTCCTCAATGCCGATATCGGCTCGTACCGCCAATGGCCGCTCCCGCGCCAGAATCGCCACCCCGGAATAGCCCTTGCGCACAGCCGAGTTGCTGTAGACATGGTAGCCGTCTACACCTTCCAGTGCGGCCACCACCTGGTCGTCCTGCGCCTTGGTCTCCTGCAGGCAGACAATGTCGCTCTGCAGCGCATGCAGGGAGTCGGCGAAACCTTTTTTCATCACGGCGCGCAGACCGTTGACGTTCCAGGAAGTGATTCTCATTTTGGCTGGGCGCCTTCATCAGTTGGTGAGGTGCGTACTTTAGCGCATAGGCGGGGCGTTTATAAATGTCTCATCCATGAACTGGGCGCTGCAGGAACAGGGAGGCTACCTCAGCTGGGACAAGTCGCAGAGCTTTTGTCAATGAATTGTCGCCCTGGACGCCATGGATCAGCGCGGCTATCACTATCAACCCGAGGCTCCGAGCGTGACCTGCATTCATCGCATAATAGGGATCAATCTACTCGCGTGTTTTCTGGAGTTTGGCTCGGGGTGCCAACAGGCGAAGCATCGGTAAACAGGGTACAGCCTCGCACTGGATACGCCTCAAGTGTCAATTCCACGACAGTTCCCGCGGATCCGCCAGGCTATCCTTGTCAGTTAGAGAGGAGGCATCGGCCTGCGATGGGTTACCCGGTGCAAGCGACCACCCGATAAACCAAAACCCGTTGACCAGAACGGTGACACGGTTTTAACAGTAAATCAGGAGTCCAGCAGATGAGCCAAGACACTACACCAGACACGACACATCAAAACACGCCGCCCAAGGGCTATGTGATATTTGATGTAAAGATCACCGACATGGCGCGATACCAGGATTTTATGCAGTGTATAAAGCCCACCATTGAAGCTGCGGGTGGCCGTTATCTTGTCCGCGGAGGTGAACACAAGGTTCTGGAGGGTGACTGGGAGCCTGACAGGTTAGTCATATTTGAGTTTCCGTCAGTGGAGCAAGCCGAGGCATTTTACTTCAGTGAAAACTACCAGGGCGGCGCCAAGAAAATCAGGGACGAATGCAGTACGGGCAAAGTGGTTGTTGTGGAAGGGCTTGCTGGCGCCTGACCACTCAAGGGTATTTAGCCGTGCAAGCTGTAGTCCGCATCATGCCTCTCGTACTTCCAGATCACCTTTACTGAAACGGAAAACGCACGATCTCTTCTGTCAAGGCAGAGTCGTAGTAAAACGTCAGCGTTTTACCTGTCGGTTTTACGTGTGTGGTTGTTTTAAGCAAGGTCGGGTTACCCATCGCTGCCCGATCCACTTCGTCGAAAGCAAGCACGCCGTCCAGACGTGTATAAACCTGGTTGATTTTGCGGCGCTGCACCTCATTGCGGAAGGCTTCTGCAGTGTCTCGCGATAACTTCCACTTGAGAGCCGGTATTGTTACCTCACCGCTGGCGTTCTCGTAGAACTGTATGTCGACGTCAGATGTTGACACGTTCTGCAAACCACCTGGTAGCGCCTTCATGCGCGCGCCGCCCACGTTCCGGAACAAATACACACCTTCCTTGAAGTCGTAGCGTGGGATGGAAATCTGCCCGACTACTGTAACCTCACGCGAAATACTATTTGCGTAGGCCAGCAGTTTGTCGAAATATTTGTCGAGAAAGACCTGATAGGCTGCGCGAAAACGGAACTCGTTGTAGCCTGCGCCCCATACCGGGGTAAGCCCGGCGATATCAAACGGGCGGGCACCGTGGAAACGGTCCAGCGGGCAGGACGCTTCGGCGACACAAAACACTTCACGGTATGGCCCATCCGCCAGCGCGCCTCGCGCCGCCCTTTCCACCAACGGTGCCCAGGGGCGCATGAACGCATTGATTTTGTAAGGCCGCTTACCCGACTCATAGACTTTTTGCATGTTCTCTTTGGTGAAGATGTCGCTGTTCTCGGCGAGCGTCTGCATATCCATCCATTGCTGATGACCGATGCGTTGCACATGCATGCCGCGCATGCGGCGGTTTCGCTCAGTGATGCCCAACTGATTAACAATGACCGGGTCCATCAAGTTTTGCTGAATGCCCATGCGGTATCGTCCGTCGATGCCGGTGACCGGGAAGCTGCGCATGGTGGCGCTGTCAGCTGGCACAATGGTCATCATGCTGCCTTCGGGCAAATACGGCTCTACATTGGATGAACTCACGCGAGCGTTCTGGGCAAACACGGTAGTGGTTACGAGAGACAAGGCTGCCACTGCAGCAAGCGCTCCACTGCACAGGCAGCTGGCACGTTTAATTGGCAAGAAATGGGTTCGTGTGAGCGATTCCATGGGATTTTCCTCAATTACTTATGCTTTTGCCAGGTTGCCTACGAGCTGGAGAATGACGCTCGCTACCAAACACTCTGGCTCAGAGTAAACCGATCACGGTGTCAAGGTGACGGTTCCCAGGGGTTTTGTCAGTGCCAGATCCCTATAAAATACAACGTCCGGGCTTTGCAGTTCATAGAGCATGAAATACCGGCTCTGCCGCAGGCTGGGTTCAGCCCACGCCATGTTGTACAACCTGGCTTGCAAGGTGAAGTACAGCAGGTCGTTGCCGCGCTCTTCTTTCAAGTCATTGACAAGCTTCTCGGCGTCGCCAGGTGACATTTTAAGTACTACCCGTTCCGTTGTTAGACCCTCGCCGGGAATTTTCACGGCTGCACCAGGGCGCTGGTGATAAAAGTAGCCCACGTCGTTACCCAGGCGGCCGCCGGCGGAGTGCTGCGGCATGGCAAGGTCAAACGGAAAACCACCCAGCGAAAAGTCGTACTCTGTCAGCAGTACCCGGTCGACCAGTACAACTTCCGGCGACAAGGATTTTGACCACGCAAGCAAGGGCTGTAGATCCTTTGCTATATACGTCTCTATTGCTTCACGCACGGCGAACTCATCTTTATTGCGCTTCCATTTTTTTGCCGCCGCACCGGTGGGGGAAACGCCGAAACGCATTACCTGACGATACTTTGGATCCCAGCACGAAGCATTGTCAGTACAGAAATAATCCTTGAAGATCGGCGTCGTCGCGACGCTATAAGCTATAGCTGATGCATAGCCAAGCGGTTGAAAGTACTGCAGCGCAGGTTCTTTTCTCACCGCATCCGGGTCCGGGTCCAACATCCATTCTTCTGTATAGAAGGGTTCGCCCCACTGAAATGCAAGCAAGCCCAAATACAACTCTTCTTCATCCAGCAGGCGCTTGGCGACCTGCAACTTGGCCTGGCGCCGATCACCTGGTTGCGGTCGAGTAGCCGAGTCGTAGTCGTCGAGCAAGCCCACACGTACTTTTCCCTGGTGGGTAGCAACGGTCAGGTCACGATAGCGATCGCTGTTCGGGGACTGGACAGTCGCCAGTGGCCCAACATCAAAAGAGACACTGGAATAGTGGTCGGCAAGATTGAAGTATTCGGAGAAATTCGCCGCTGTCGTATCGTCAGCGCCGGCAGCCCCAGAAACCGCCATTAAAAGGCCGGCGCACAACCCCGGAACTGACTGCACAAAGCGCTTATTGGTGAACAAAAACCTGTCTCCTCTCCCAGACAACTCAACGCATTCAGCATAGTTGGCGAATCGGAGCCTAGCAATGGTATACCCAGGTTAATTTCTACCATGGGTGGAGACTGTTCATGAAGTCATGCAAGCACCATGCGGGGTACTTAGGCGATGGCAGCTACTTACCAGCCAACAATGAACGTTTGACGTAAAAGATTCGCCGCTTTGTAACTTGAATAATACGGAAAACCATATATATTAAATAACGCATATATTAACCAGAAGCATGGGGTCATCAACGTGAATCCTGTCCAGTTTTACAAATGCCTGGCCGATGAAACCCGCCTGCGCTGTGTGTTGCTGATCGAGCATGAACAGGAACTGTGCGTCTGTGAGTTGACCGAAGCCATCGATGAAATCCAGCCCAAGGTATCGCGTCACCTCGCGCAGTTGCGTAAGTGCGGCCTGTTGGTGGATCGACGCCAGGGTCAGTGGGTGTTCTACCGGGTGAGTCCCGAACTGCCTGAATGGGCAAGAACTGTTCTGACAGACACGCTAGTGAGCAATCAACGTTTTGTGGCCGACAATCTGAAGCGCCTGGCGCGGATGGGAGACCGGCCCGCCCGTAACGCGGCCTGTTGTTGAGATGAAAAGGAGTGAGGCATGACGGTAAGAGTGGGAGTTAACGGCTTTGGTCGTATGGGGCGCCTGATTTTGCGGGCTGCCTGGGGTGCTGACGATATTGAGTTCGTGCAGATTAACGACCCTGCAGGGGATGCCGCGACACTGGCGCACTTGCTCACGTTTGATTCGGTCCACGGAAAATGGGCCCTGGATGCACGGAGTGAGGGCAGTGAGATTGTGATCGATGGCTGCCGACTTGCCTGCACCGGCAACACCAGTATTGCCGATACCGACTGGTCTGGCTGTGATGTGGTGATCGAGGCGTCGGGAAAGTTCAAGAAACAGGCTGTGCTGCAAGACTATCTCGCACAGGGCGTAAAACGCGTCGTGGTCACAGCACCTGTTAAAGAAGAGGGCGTGTTGGACGTGGTGATGGGCGTGAACCACCACCTCTACGATCCTGCCATGCATGGTATTGTCAGCGCAGCCTCGTGCACCACCAATTGTCTGGCGCCGGTGGTGAAAGTGATACACGAGGGCCTCGGAATAAAACACGGATCGATGACCACCGTGCACAGTATTACCAATACGCAGACGATTCTCGATGCGCCGCACAAAGACCTGCGACGGGCCCGAGCCTGTGGCATGAGTCTGATCCCCACGACGACGGGGTCGGCCACGGCGATTACCCATATTTTTCCGGAGCTGCAGGGCAAGTTGAATGGGCATGCCATCCGTGTTCCGTTGGCGAATGCGTCGCTGACGGATTGCGTGTTCGAGGTTGAGCGTGAAACCAGCGTTGAGGAAGTGAATGCTCTGCTCAGGGCGGCGTCGGAGTCTGGCCTTAAGGGGATACTGGGCTACGAGGAGAGGCCCCTGGT
>JAUIIQ010000201.1 GCA_030431585.1 Gammaproteobacteria bacterium
GCCACAGCGGCCACTGCATAGCGCAAAACGGGCTTGTGAATCTGGGCGCAGAACGCCGCCAGCAGGGGCACCAGCAACACTGCCAGAGAAATACCGAAAAGCGGAATAAAGCGGCGCGAAGTCAGTGCCATTGCCAGGGTCAAAGCGGTGAGCGCTATTCCTTCCCAGGGCACGCCGGTGATATTGCGTATACGCGGCAGGGCATACAGAACAGCCAGCAACGGCGCCCACATAAAGTAAAAAAACAACGGCGATCGAATGCCACCATCGCTGAATGGAGAATGCCATTCACCCAATCCCCGGTAGGGGGAACTGCTGTCAAAAGCATATACCAGCGGATAGAGGAACGTCTTCACGCCAGAAGGGTTCAGGGCACAGGCAGCCACACAGAATAACCCGGTGAACAACGCCACTCGCAAGCTGTCAGCACTGACATTCCGCCAGGGAAAGACGAGAATACCCAACGCCATCAGGCCAAAGAAGAAACCACCATGCAGGTTTACCCACACGAGAAAGAGCAATGCCAGCATCCAGCGCACAGGCGGCCTGCCCAGCAACAGGTACAGCAGCAGACAGTAAAAAAACAAGGTGTAGAGATGCGGCCTCACGTCAATGAAAGGCGCGGCGATAGCTGCGGCGATCGCAGCAGCCAGGAATGCCGCAATCGCATTGCCGCCTTCCCTGTAGAGCGCGCACTGCAACAGTAGAAACGTCGCTATCACCACCAGCCACTTCCAGTACACGATGCTATGCAAGCCAAACCATGACACCCAGGCGTAATAGATCAGGTCAGCCAGCCATTCGTGGTTGAGCCAGTCTGCGCCATGATGGGAAAACGACCAGTCGTCTACCATCCACAGACTCCCTGTCTGCAGCAACTCGCGGCCTGCGGCCAGGTGCCACCACATGTCAGACCCTGCCATCTCGGTGTAACCGAAGGACAGGTACAGTAACGCACCGGCACCCAGCAGCACGCAGTGCAGCAGAGTCAAGGTGGAAGACGTTGGCGACATAAAAGGCGTCGGCTCAGTCGCGTTGTTGCGATGTTACATCGCCTGCGGGGTGATAAGCCTTGAGAAAGTACAGCGCCCTGCCCTTGCTTTCCTGATAGGTTCGCGCCAGGTACTCGCCAATAATACCCAGGCATATAAGCTGCACCCCACCAAGAAACAGCACAACGATAATCAACGATGGATAGCCGGGCACCGGGTTACCGTAGAGCAGGGTTCGCACCAGCATAAAGGCGCCATACAGAAACGCCAGTGTAGACGTCAGCAGGCCCAGGTAGGTGGCGATCTTCAGCGGCGCTGCCGAAAAAGACGTTATTCCCTCCAGCGCGAAATTCCACAGGTGCCAGTAGGTCCACTTGCTTTCACCGGCAGCGCGTGGCGCTCGCACGTATTCCACGCCCTTCTGCGGAAAGCCTATCCACGCATACAGCCCTTTCATATAGCGATGTCGCTCCGGCAGGGCATTCAATGCCGCCACGGCGCGACGACTGAGCAGGCGAAAGTCACCCACATTGCGTGGTATTTCCACGTCACTGAGATAACCCATCACCCGGTAGAATGCGCTGGCGGTAAAGCGTTTAAGCACCGATTCACCCTGGCGTTCGATGCGCTCGCCGTAAACCACATCGTAGCCCTCTCGCCATTCGGCGATAAACCTGGGAATCAATTCGGGAGGGTCCTGCAGATCCGCATCCATAAGCACGACAGCGTCGGCATCAACATGATCAAGGCCCGCAGAAAGAGCAACCTCCCTGCCGAAATTGCGGCTGAGTTCCAGCACAGCCACCTGTGGGTCGCGCGCGCGAAGACTATGCAGCAGTTCAAGGCAATCAGCGTCACTGCCGTCGTCCACATAGAGCACCTGAGTGGCCATGCCGCACTCTGACAGCACGCCAGCCAGGCGTTGGTGAAACGCTTCCAGCACTGCCGTTTCGTTATAAACCGGCACCACTACTGCCAGGGATTCAGACAAGGCCCGCTCCTTCCAAACGCCAAATTTGTCCCGGCCAGTACCAGGTAATACCCGAACGATAGCATAAGCGCGACCGCGACAACCCGCAGAAGTACCGGCGAACGAGGTAGCGGCGACGCTCAGTCAACAACGCGAAAAACCCTCAGGTCACCCACAAACAACTGCACGCTGCCATACCAGCGCTGGTGCAATAGCAGCTCCGGCATAAAGTGGGATAAATTCCAGGCCTGCTCAAGCTGCAGGTGCGGGTGCTCTCCCGCAAGCGCCTGACGATAAAATACAGCGTACTCGGGTTTGGTTTTCACCAGCCGCTCAAGGTTACTGACGCTGGGGCCATTCAATTCATTGGCAAAGGCGGTGTCATACCAGTTCTCGCTGAGAATCAGAAAGTCGGCTCTGCGCAGCGTCGCCGCGTCGCCCGACGCGAACTCGGGTCGAAACAATATACTCTGTGCACCAGGGGGCGGATTGACATAAAAAGAGGTGAACACTTTCGCGTCGGCATGCTGTGAAAACCAGGGCCGCAGCGCCTGTCGAGGATCCTGGTGATAGTCTGAGACCATGTCCCACGCAAGCAGAGCAGGCCAGGTAAAGAACAGCAGCAAGAACCATGGCCTGTGCCCCCAGGCTGAGCTATGCAAGCCTACGGCGACCACAATAGCCGCCGCAGGAATCAACGGCAGGTAATGCCGGTAGTACGTTACTGGCGCCAGGAAGGCCATGAACAGCAGAAACGCCAGTACCGGAAGCAGGCACAACCAACTGCGCAGCTTCGCCTTGTCTGACACAATCCCGCGTATTCCCGCAGGCAGAAACAAACAGGCAGGCAACCCCAGAGACAACAGCAAAACCAGCGGCAGGTTCACCAGGTTGCGCACCCATTTGTTCTCTGCGATCGCCGCGTAACCGCTGCCAAAGGGACTCTCCATCGCTCCCATGGTGTAGGCCTGAACCAGATCCACGCTAAAGACCAGCCAGAGCAGTAGCGGCAACGTCAGCCAGACGAGCCGCCATTGCAGGGACAGGGATCGCCAGGGCAGCAACAGCCAGTAAAGCAACAGCAGCGGCAACAGACCGTAGGGCTGATAAGCGACGTTGCTGAGCGAAGCCAGCCAGACGCAAAGCGTCAGCACCACTGCGCTCGAGCGCAGTACGCCGCAGCCCCCGCTGGCAGCTTCCCAGAGCCTTACCGGCAGGAGCGCCAGCCAAGCCAGCAACGCAAAAACCCAGTACTTGGCCCAGATAGCCGCTGCCATAAAAACCGGGCTCACCAGCAAACCCGGCAGACTGCCCCGGCGCACTGACCAGGCCAGCACGGCCAGCAACAGGTAGATGTAGAAAACAGAGGCCGCGTCCACCGTGCCACTGTGGGAATGACTGATGTGCATGCCCGAGAGTGCCAGCAGGGCACCCGCGCTCCAGGCCACAGCAGGCCGCCGCGGCACCAGCTGCAAGGCCAGAACCGACACCGCCACGACGGTGAGTGCGCCCAGAACCGCCGACCAGCTGCGCGCCACCATAATGTGGCCGGCGCTGTGGCACCAGGCCTTTACCTGGCTGCGTTCGCCGCGAATACCCTCGGCAGGTGGCATGCCCAGTATCGAGGCAATGGCAATAGTCTGGCGGCCCACAAAGGACGAATAGGGAAAGCCCTGCAGAGCAGCTCGACAGGAGCCGCCCTCGTCAAAATTGACCAGGTTGAAGCTATCCGGACCATCCCAACCCCAGCCAAGGGTCTGCGCGGAATACAGACGGGGCAGCAGCGCCAGCAGAAACAAGGCGGCGAGGATCAACAGCTGCCGCCAGGCTCTCCCTGGTCGCTTTACTTCCCTTGACGGCGCGCTGGCATCTTGCATCGGGCCAGTATCAGCGGCGCCGGGCAATAAATAAAGTGCTTAAAGCTGCGGTACACTTGCCACACTATTTTTTGCCTGGGTCACCATCGTGCAAACTGCCAAGCTACCGCGCATCCTCGTCATCGGCGCGCGCTCCGTGCGCCAGGGTACGGGGCCGTTCATTGCTGCCGGCCTGGCAGCAGCAGGCGCCAGGGTTACCGCCGTGGTGGGCACCACTGCACACAGCGTGCAGGAGGCAGTAGCTGGCCTGCGCGAGAAGTGGGGCCTGCAAACAAAGGGTTATACAGACCTGGAGGCCGCGCTGGCAGACGTGCGGCCTGACGCAGTCGCAATATGCTCGCCATGGCGTTTTCATCGAGAGCAATTGCAACAGGTCGCCCGCGCGGGCTGCCATTGCCTGGTAGAAAAGCCCATCGCCTGGCCGGCAACCCAGGCCCAGCTTGCAGAACTGGTTGACGCTTTCTGCTCCAGGGGCCTGCTGCTGCAACAGGTGGCGCAATGGCCCACCACCCTTCCCGCCTTTGCGCGCCTGCACGGCCCGCTGCCGGAACAGATTAATGACTTCTCGCTGCGACTCAGCCCAATATCCCTGGGCGAGGACATGATTACAGACTCCGCTCCTCACTTTATCAGCATGCTGCAGGCGCTGGTTGGCCAGGGCGATTGCCGCGACGTGACCCTGGATCGGGAAGACCAGCGCCTCGCCCTGCAATGCCACTACCATCACGCCGGGGGCAGCGTGGCTGCGTCGCTGCTGCTGGAAACCTGCCCGCAGCGGCCTCGCCCTGCGTGGTATCAGATCAACGGACTACGCGCGGACCGTCGCGTAGAGCTGCCGGAGTACCGCCAGACGCTGGTCTGCGGTGACCGCAGCGCCACCGTGGACGACCCGATGCAACAGGTAACGGCCAGCTTTCTGGCCGACCTTGAATCGGGCGCCAGCACCGACAGCGAACTACTGCTGGCCGGGCACCGCAACCTGCTGCAACTGGCTGCACCCTGGCGTTAGCGCATGGACGCCAGTCCCTGTAGAATTGCGTGCGAAACCTTCAATACTGTAGCCAGATTTACCGAGGTGCCTCCGTGAGCGACACAATTCCCCTGACTGATCTTGACGCCCCTGCGCCGGAAGAGCCTGGTGAACAGCTGGAGCTGGCCAGCATTCACGACTTTGCCACCAAGCTGGTGCAACCAGGCAGCAAGGAGGCACTGGAGCACTATGTTCGCTGGCAGGTCGCCATGCGCAGTGCCGAGGACGCTGATGCGGCGGACCTCGACCCCACCAAGGTACCGGACTTTGCCCCGGTGTCGATCAACCTGGACCTGACCACGGCCTGCAACTTCGCCTGCGATCACTGCGTGGACCTGGACATCCTCAACACCGGCATACGCTTCGATCACGACAAGTTACTGGAATCACTGCAGGTGATGGCGGAACGGGGCATGAAGTCAGTTATCGTGATCGGTGGTGGCGAACCCACGCTCTACCCCAGGTTCGAGGAAGTGATCCGCTTCATGAAAGGCCTGGGCCTGCAGATCGCCATTGTCTCCAACGGTACCGGCAACGAGAAGATCGCCAAGGTCGCTGACTGCATGGAAAAGTCGGACTGGGTGCGGCTGTCGCTGGACTCCGGCACCGATGCCACGTTCCAGCCCATGCACAAACCACGCAAGAACTTCCCGCTGGAGGACATCTGCGCCAAAGTCCCGTTGATCAAGGCCGCCAACCCCGATGTCACCGTGGGCTTTTCCTTCATCGTTACCTGGCGTGGCGCTGAGATCAACGACACTTCCATCGTGGAAAACCTGCATGAAATGGCCATGGCGGCAAAGTTGGCCAAGGACAATCAATTCGACTACATCAGCTTCAAGCCTTTCCTGACGCGGGATGAGGCCAACAATGCTGAGGTCATCGACATCAAGGCAAGGTCAAATCTTGACGACATCATCGAACGCATTCAGGCGCAGGTGGAAGAAGCCGTCAAACTGGGTGATGACGGTTTCCGCGTGCACCAGTCCACGGGCCTGAAGGCGATGCTCAAACGCCAGACACAAACGCTGGCCAAGCAACCACAGCAATGCCATATGCAGTTTTTCCGCCAGGTACTCTCTCCGCTGGGTCTCTACAACTGCCCGGTGTACCGCAACCAGGACCACGGTCGCCTCGGCGACAAGAACGCCAATG
>JAUIIQ010000010.1 GCA_030431585.1 Gammaproteobacteria bacterium
GACGGAAGGCAAGGGCAGTATTGTCAGTATCAACTATAACGACAAAGCCGCGGAAATGCGTCTGAACCTGCTGGCCGCCAGCTATGACGCGGTAGAGCAAATCCGGGCCGGCTTTGCCGCAAACGGTCTGCAGGCAACCCTGGAAAACAGCAGTGCCCAGGGTGATCAGGTACGCGCGCGACTGCGCATAGGTGAGCGCTCATGAAACAGTGGTTTGCCGGGCTGACTCAACGCGAGCAACTGAGCCTGCTTATTATGGCCCTGGCGCTGGGTCTGTACCTGTTGTTCATGATACTGGTAGCGCCTCTGGACAGGGCCCGGGACAGTCTTGCTGAACAGAATCACGGCGTCACCCAGTCACTGCAGCGTGTGGACATGCTGGTCTCGCAAATCCTGCAACTGCGCGCTAACGGCGGGCGCCCGAACGCGAGGCGCAACCTGGCCGGCCTGATCAACCGCTCCACCTCGGCCCTCGGTCTGCAGGTCAGCCGGCTGCAGCCGAACAGCCGTGGCGAGATACAGGTTCGCCTGGAAAATGCGGCCTTTGACGACATTGTCACCTGGCTTTACCAGATGGAGTATCGTGACGGCTTGCTGGTGCGTGAAGCGTCCATCATGCAAACGGGGAATCCCGGTCGCGTCAATGCCACGGTGCGCCTGGCGCAATCGGGTTGATGGGCTCCCGCGCTGTAATTGGGCTGCTCGCCAGCCTCGTCCTGATTGTTCTGCTGCTGGTCAACGCACCGGCCCGGCTGGTGTTGCAATTACTGCCTGGCGAGCAGCTGGTGCTGCAGGGCGTCAGTGGCACGCTTTGGCGTGGCAGTGCCGCGCGGGCTATGGCAGCCACCGGCGGCGGCTGGTTGCATCTTGGCCAGTTGCACTGGCGCCTCAGTGCGCTATCGCTACTGTCCCTGAGCCCCAGGGTGGAACTGGACAGCGAGTGGGGCCGTCAGCGTTTGAATACGCAGCTAATCCTGCACTCTGGCGATGAACTTGAACTGGCTGACATGGATGCCGTGCTGGACGCAGAACTGCTGCGCCAGTATTTGCCGGTATCGCTCGTCGGTTCTATTGCCCTGCAGTTCAACAGGCTGGTGCTGCTGGATGGCCTGCCGCGTGAGGCCGAGGGCCGATTGGTCTGGCAGGATGGCGGCTGGCATTCGCCCCAGGGGCGCCGTGGCCTTGGTACCTATGCTGTAGATGTCAGCAACGAGGAAGCAGGCGGGATCCGGGGCGATATTGTGACGCTTGCTGGTGATGTCGTCGCCACTGGCCAGGCTGTGCTGAAAAATAACGGCTATGAACTGGAGGTGCTGGTTTCCGGGGCCGGTCTCGAAGACCCGCAATTGCGCCAGGCACTGCAACTTGTGGCGACGCCTGAGGATGGCGCCTACAGGGTTGTAATGGAAGGCGAGCTGTAGCTGTTGGTTTGCCCGTGTGCACCGCCCCCGCTTACGATACACCGGTCACCTGGCCTATAATCCGGTGCTGACACTGACCATCGAACGCAGAGACAGAGCAAATGAGTGACGGCGATTTCAAAAAATACGAATGCGTAATTTGCGGCTTTATCTATGATGAAGCGGAGGGCTTGCCTGACGATGGCATTGCCCCTGGAACTCGCTGGGAAGATATCCCCGAGGACTGGGAGTGCCCGGACTGTGGTATTTCCAAGGCGGACTTCGATCTTTACGAGGAATGAGCGGCCCGATAGCAAGCATGCATTCCTGCGCCTGATACGTGGATGCAAATCGGTTAAACTGCCGCCATTATCTTCGCGCGGACCTTCCATATGAATGACAGCAGTGAACGTATCGCAGCGGTACGCGCTCTGATGGCGGATTCTGGCTACGATGCAATGGTCGTCCCCCGGGCCGACGAGTATCTTGGCGAGTATATCCCCGCTCACAACGAGCGGCTGCGCTGGATCTCCGGCTTTACAGGATCTGCGGGAGCGGCGGTTATCCTGCGAGATCGCGCGGCTATGTTTACCGATGGCCGCTACACCGTGCAGGTGCGCAATGAGGTGCTGCCGGAGCTGTTTGAGTATCACCATCTGCTGGAGCAGCCGCCTGTGCCATGGCTGGTGACGCAGTTGCCGCGCGGCAGCAGGGTGGTTTGTGATCCGCGACTGCATAGCCTGAGCTGGTATCGCCAGAGCGCCGCCACCCTGTCCGGTGCGGGACTGGAACTGGTGGCCGATACAGCAAACCTGATCGATCGCTGCTGGCATGACAGGCCTGATGCGGTGGTCTCACCGGCACTGTTGCTGGCCGAAGCGTACACCGGCAGCTCGTCAGAGGAAAAGCGGGAGCGTATTGCGGCCACGGTTGCCGCCGCCGGCGCAGACGCGGCACTTGTTTTCTCGCCTGATTCGGTAAGCTGGTTGCTCAACCTGCGCGGTACGGATATTCCCTGTCTACCGGTCGTGCAGGGCTTCGCCATGCTGGAGCGCAGCGGTGAGCTGACACTGTTCGTAGACCCGGACCGCCTTCCCGAAGGATTCGAGGCACATGTAGGCAAGGGCGTGCGCGTCCTGCCGGAGTCCGCGGCGAATGAGGCCTTTGCAGCTTACGCCGGGAAACAGGTACTGGCGGACGCTGACGGCGCCAATGCCTGGACGCAGCTGGCGCTGGAGCGCGCAGGGGCGCAGCTGATCGCCGCAACCGATCCGGTGTTGTTGCCCAAAGCATGCAAAAACGCTACCGAGATAGAGGGTGCGCGCCGCGCTCATGTCCGCGATGCGGTGGCCGAATGTCGTTTTCTTTGCTGGCTCGATGCAGAAGTCACCGCCGGTCGGCTGCACGACGAGGCGACTCTGGCGGACACCCTTGGCGACTTTCGACAGCAGGGTGAGCGGTATCACGGGCCATCCTTTGACACTATCTCTGCCGCCGGAGGCAACGCGGCGATGTGTCATTACAATCACCAGAACGTTGCAACGCCCGGTCGACTCATGCCGGACTCCGTTTATCTTGTGGACAGTGGCGGTCAGTATAGCGATGGCACTACCGACATCACCCGCACGGTTGCCATTGGAGACCCCGGGGCGGAAGTGCGCCGCATGTTCACACTCGTACTCAAAGGGCATATTGCCCTGGCCCTGGCGCGTTTCCCCAAGGGCACGACGGGTAGTCAGCTGGATGTCCTGGCGCGTCAGTTCTTGTGGCAGGCGGGTTTCGATTACGATCACGGAACAGGCCACGGTGTCGGTGCGTTTCTGAGTGTGCATGAAGGGCCTCAGCGTATCGCCAAGGCGCACAATCCATGGCCGCTACTGCCGGGCATGATCGTCAGCAATGAGCCTGGTTACTATAAAGACAGTTGTTACGGTATCCGCTGTGAAAATCTGGTGGTGGTGCGTGAGTCGTCTCTGCGCGGTGACGTTCCGGTATACGAGTTTGAGACGCTCACACTGGTGCCCTTTGACCGACGCTTGCTTGATCAGCAGTTGCTCACCGCCATCGAACTTGCATGGATAAACAACTATCACCAGCGTGTGGCCGACCAGCTTGCCCCGCTTTTGCAGGGCGCCGATCGGCTGTGGCTGGAACAGGCAACGCGAGCACTGTAGACTCGCTTCAGAACAACCATAATTGGAGAAAACGCCATGGCCACAGCTGGTGGTGCGCACTGGTCTTCCCGTTTTGCATTCCTGATGGCCTCAGTGGGCTTCGCCGTTGGCCTGGGTAACATATGGCGCTTTCCCTACGTCGCTGGAGAGAATGGCGGCTCGGCCTTTGTCCTCATTTATATTTCATGCGTCTTTTTTATCGGCGTCCCCATCCTGATGGCGGAACTCATGGTTGGACGTCGTGGCCAGGGTAATCCGGTGTTGGCGATGGCAAACGTCGCCAGCGAAAGCAAGCGCTCACGGCACTGGCAATGGGTGGGCGGCCTCGGCCTCCTGGCCGCCTATGTTATTGAGATTATTTACGCTGGCATTGTCGGCTGGGTGCTCTGGTATTTCTACAAAGCCTTGACCACCGGGTTTGTCGAGGTGACGGCGGTTTCTGCGCAGGCGGATTTCAGCGCGATGCTCGCCAACACCTGGGGTATGCTGTTCTGGACTCTGCTGGGTTTGTGTATCACCGGCTTGATTATTTACTCCGGCGTGCAGAACGGTATTGAACGAGCGGTGCGGATAATGATGCCGCTGATGTTCCTGTTGTTGCTGGGGCTGGCGGTATACAACGTCTTCGCGGGCGGCTTCGCTGAAGCGATAGCCTGGTTATTCACACCAGACTTCAGCAAAGTCAGCGGCGCCACCTTCCTGGCGGCCATCAGTCAGGCGTTCTTTTCCATCGGGGTCGCCATGGGCGGTATGATGACCTACGGTTCCTACCTGCCGCGCAGTATTTCCATCACGGAGTCCGTGGTGTTTATCGTGATCGCCGATACGGCGGTGGCTTTGCTCGCAGGCCTGGTGATCTTCCCCGCTGTCTTCGCCAATGGTCTGGACCCTGCCGGCGGCCCCGGATTGATTTTCCAGACATTGCCAGTGGCCTTTGCGCAGATGCCCGGCGGCTACGTATTCAGCGTGCTCTTTTTCCTGATGTTGTCCGTCGCGGGAATTACATCCATGGTCGGTCTGCTGGAGACAGTCAACCACTGGGCTGAGGAGCGCTATGGCATACCCCGCCACAGGAGCGCGCTGATGTCGGTGGGTTCTATCGCCGTTTTCTGTGTTGTCAGTCTGCTCTCCTACAATGTGCTGCAGGATGTGGCGCTGGGCGGAGTCAACTTCAACGGATTCCTGGAGTTCCTTTACGAGAGTATTTTACTGCCAGTAGGTGGCCTGCTGATTGCGGTGTTCGCCGGCTGGGTGATGAAGCGCGAGGCCAGCAAGGATGAACTCACCTCACTCAATGCGGTGGGCTACGCACTGTGGCGTTTCCTGATTCGATTTATTGTGCCGCCGGCACTGTTGGTGATTATTGTCTCGGGCCTCACCTGATACCGCCTCGCTAAAGCACAGGCGCAAACAGTCTGGCGATGGCCATACCCAGGGTAAACCAGGCTGGCTTGCCTTCCAGTTCCGCCAGGCCTACCTGGCGGCTGCGTTCGAGATCGTGCACCAGCATGGCTTCCACCTCGCCGGCAAACGCCGGGTCTTCTACCAGTAAGGTGATCTCAAAATTCAGCCTGAATGATCGGTTGTCAAAATTTGCCGTGCCCACGCCGGCCAGTTGATCGTCCATCAGCAGGACCTTCTGGTGCATAAACCCGCCCTCATAGCGATACACTTTACCGCCGCAGGCCAGTAGTTCGCGAGTGAACGACCAGTTGGCCATTGCCACAACCGGCCCATCCGGTTCGTCGGGTATCATTACCCTTACGTCAACACCGCGCAACGCGGCCAGTTGTAGCGCTGCCATGATGCCCCGGTCAGGCACGAAGTAGGGGCTTGCTATCCATATACGGTGCCGCGCGGCGACAATGCTCTGGTGAAACATCAGTCCGGCTTCTTCGTATTCGCTCGCCGGGTCCGAGGGAAAAACCAGTACCGTACTGTTTCCCGGGGCCTGGCGACTGAAGTCCCAGTCCACCTTCAGCGGGCTTCGGGTTGCCCATAGCCAGTCTGTGGCGAAAGCCAGTTCTGCACCCAGCACCGCTGGTCCCTCAACTCTGGCGTGCGTGTCGCGCCAATGGCCGATGCGCTTGTTCAGGCCCAGGTATTCGTCGCCCACGTTGTGTCCGCCTATCCATGCCTGGCGCCCATCAACTACCACTACCTTGCGGTGATTGCGAAAATTCAACTGAAAGCGGTTGCGCGAACCCTGGCGTGTATTGAAGGGGGCAACGCTGACACCTGCCATGTGCAGCTGTTTCAGCAGGCGTGATCTGTCGAAGCTGCGGCTGCCGATCTCGTCGTACAACAGGTATACCTTGACGCCTTCGCGCGCTTTGTCTGCCAGCAGCCGGCCCAGTCGCCGGCCCAGTTTATCGTCACGAATAATGTAGAACTGGAAGAGGATATAGCTGCGCGCCGAGTTCAGCCCGGCAATGATATCGTCGAATGTGGCGGCACCGTCTATCAGCAGCGTTAACGCATTGCCGCGGGTGGCTGGCATGCGCGCCAGGTTGAACAGGCTGGCATACATAGGGCTGTCTGCGCTGACAGGGACCAGGTGCTCCTGAATATTGTCACTGGTTCGCTGGATCATGCGCAGCGACTCTTTCTCAATTATGTCACGCTGTTCCAGATATCCGTCGAAACGATTGCGGCCAAATATCAGGTAGACCGGTAAGGCAACAATTGGAAAAGTGATCAGCGAGATCGTCCACGCGATGGCACCCTGGGGCGTTCTGGACTTGAGTATTGCTTCCAGCGCACTGATCACCGCCGCCGCGTAAAGCAGCAGCAAACCGATGCCTACTGCCTGTGCGATCAGTTCGTAGTCCATGGTCTACTCCAGCAGCGTCTGTCGCAGATTGGCAATGTCTTCAGGCCCAAGCTGCAGCCCGTCTTGCAGGTACTTGTCGAAATCGCCCCAGCGCTGGTCTATCTCCTCAAACGCAGCCAGTAGCCAGGGCCGCTCCGCGCCGAGTAGAACGCCCACCTTGGCGGCCACGTCCTCGCCCTTGAACAGGCGCAGCATCGTCAGTTCCCTGCGATGCGCATCCAGGGCGCTTTCCTTACTCAGTGCATAGTCGGCAAGCACCTGCTCCTGTGATACGCCGAGAATCCGCAGCAGTATCGCTGCAGCAAAGCCGGTGCGATCCTTGCCCGCTGTGCAGTGCCAGAGTACTGGTTGCCCTTCCGCCTGCTGCAGGGCCTGCACAAACTGACGAAACTGAGGTGTGAACTCGTTGGCAAACTGGCGGTTTGCTGCAATCATGAATGCATTGGCATCAAAGGTAGCGAGCGTGCCATCATCAATGCGTGATGTGATCTCATCAGCCAGGCCCTGGGCCCCGCCGTCGAGCACGGGTATTTCGACCACCCTGAAAGGTGGCGTGGCTGGCAGCTGGTTGGGTTCAGCTTCTTTCTCTTCCGCCGAACGCAGGTCGATCAGCGTGTGCAGGCCCAATTTCAGCAGGCCCTGCTGGTCTGCGCGGCTGGCTTCACTGAGGCTGCCCGAACGATACAGAGTGCCCCATTTCACGGTTTTACCGCCAGCTGCCGGGTAGCCACCCAGGTCCCTGAAGTTGTCTATGCCTTCAAAATTGATCAGGCGGTGAGCGTCACGCTGCGCCGCGGGCATCTCTACCGGTATCTGTAATGGCGGGGAAGGAATAAACTGGACCGAAGCCATGGCCAGCACAAAGACGCCAAACAAGGTCCAGTAAACTGCTTTTTTGTTCAAATTACGCTCCCCCTCAGGACGCCCATGCTTTAGCCTTTCGCGAGAGAGCATAGCACTGCCGGCGTCACAGCGCATGGCAGCGGTTACCTACTGGCCCCTTGGAATAGCACCGATACAGACCGCGTGAAAACTTTGCAACAACATTACCTTGCGATCGACAGTTGCCTGGTCGTCATCAGCCGCGACAGCGGACTCGTACTGCAATGTTTCGGCGAACTGCCATTCACAGCGCCCGAGGGCGTGATCGGCAGGGACTGGCGTGACGCATTGGCGGTTCCCGGCGACAGCACCGCGGTGATCGAGCGCGCGCTTGGCGCGGGCGTTGCCGCGTTCCTGCCGCCATTGATAGTCGGGGCCGGAGCGGATACGGATCACCTCATGGGGGGTATGTTGGTACCGCAGGAGTGGCAGGGGGAGCCCGCAGCCCTGTTAACCCTGCGCCGACTCGCCGTGCCCTGGGGCTTGCGTGCCGATGACCTGGTGGGCTATGAGGATATTGTCGCCGTGCTGGGTGTCGATCACCTCGAGTTCAGCCCTACCTGGGGCGTAGCTGAAACCGAAGGCCTGATGATGGAGCTGCGCTCGGGGCTGGAGCAGCTGTTGCGTGACAGCGACTGGCTGGGGTTGCCAGAGGGCGCAACCATTACCGTTATTCTGCGGGGGCTCGAGCCTGAGGCTGCACTGGATATCAGCAGGGCGCTTTTATCCCATCTGCACCAGGGGTTGGCGGGGTTGTCCGGCGGTGCTCAGTTTGCCAGGGCCTGCATCGGGCTGTCGCAGCGCCTGCGGGAGCAGGCTCCCATGACTGCGCTGGTAGCGGCCAACGCGGCCTTGTTGCAAGCACAGGCAGGTGGTGATGAACGCATCCGCTTTTCCAGCCCCTGGGACCCTCTGGGGCAGGCTGCTCGCGCCCTCAACGCCACGGGCGTATTCCGCGATACCGCTGTCGATGCCAGCGCCAGGCAGTTCCTTGCTGATCTGTTGATGCTGGGCTCCCGGGCACGGCGTCTGCAGGACTTCAGTGAAGGTACCCTGCAACTCGTACTGACCCAGCAGGGATTGTCGCTTGCCGCACTGTTGCAGTTCGATAGCAGCGGTAACCCGGATGTACTGGCTGCCGCCGCGGTTCGCGACGGTGCTGCGCAAAAGCAGGCGACAAGCCGCCTGCCACGAGGGCTGAAAACACTCATGCGCTCTCTGCAGTTGGCGGACCTGGAGGGTCATCAGGTATTGCAACGTGGCGGCCTGGTGATCCTGCCACTGCGCAGCAGGGGTAGCGTGCAAGGATGCCTGGTGCTGGAGGATGCGCAGCCCGACCAATGCGGTTTCCGCCCCTGTGCCGGTGCTCTGCAACAAATAGGTGAAAGGGTTGCTGCCAGTCGCCTCAGTGGCGGCCAACTGGCGGAACAGGCTGCGGTGATGCCGCCGTCCAGGGAAATGGAGAAGGGTATTGAAGGATATGTGCTGGACAACATGGAAGGGGCTATCGACCAGGCTATATTCCTCGCACAGGTAGACATGCCAGTAGCCATTGTGGGCGAGCGCGGCACCGGCAAGATGTACGTGGCGCAGGTGATTCATTCGGAAGCGGGCGGCAGTGCCAAAGATTTGGTCAAGCTGGATTGCCGTGGTTTTCGCAATCGCCGGGAGGCATGGGCGCAGATCAGCAGGGAGCTGCGGCGGGGCAGTGGCAGGACACTGGTGTTCAAGTCACCGCAATTGTTGCACCCGGAGATACAGGCCCGGCTGGCCCGGCAGTTGGCTTCGCGCACCGCTACAGAAGAAGGGGCGAGTCGCTACCTGGCTCCCAATCGCTACGTAGCGCTGTTGCCCGAGCCGCCGCAACGCCTGCTGCTGAAAGGACTGCTCGACGAGCGCCTGGCGAGCGTGTTTGCCGGCTACCCGATACTGGTGCCACCGTTGCGACAGCGGCCACGCGCGGTATTGCGCTGGGCGCATAAAATTCTGGAGCAGGAAAGCATGCAGTGCGACCGCCGGGTACTGGGTTTTACTCCGGATGCTGAGCAGGCGCTGTTGCAACATAAGTGGCCCGGCAACATCAGTGAGATGCGCCAGATCATTCACGACGCCCTGGCGCGTACTGACAAAGACTGGGTGACGCCGGTAGACCTTGGCTTGTTTGTTGGTATTTCTGCGGATGGTCATTCTGCACCACGCAAAGAGCGTTCGTTCCTGGAGGCCGGGGATGATCAAACACCCGAAGAGTCTGAATACAATCCCTCCGGCGAAGAGGAGGTGCGCGTGGCCCTTGGGCAGGCACTGGCCGCATCGCTGGAGACGGCAAGCCTGAGACCTTTGGGAACGTGGTTGGATGATGAAATCATTAATGCTGCTCTGGAGCGAAGTGGTGGTGACAGCAAGGGCGCTGCTGAGTTTCTGCAGGTGCGCACACGCAATGTCGGTCGCTGGATACCGAAGGTGCGTGAGCGTGAAGCGGAGCGTGAAGCGAGCCTGTTGTGGCAGCCGGTGCGTGAACGGGTGCAGCAGTGGGTTCTGGAAACTACCCCGTCCGAGACCCCGCTGCAGCAAATAGCGGAGCTGATGCTGATACGGCTGGTGCAACAACAGTGCAGCTCCCAGAGTGCTGCCGAGCGGGCAAAAATTATGGGGGTGTCCACGCCAACCTTCCAGAAGCGCCTGAAACAACTTTCACACACTGCCTCATCGGGAGCCTAGACCATGGCAGAGAGCCGCAATCGCAAGACCATCGAGGAATGTGCACAGGAATACGCGCAGCTTGCCCAGGAGCGGCTGCCGCCCAGTCTCGGCTTTTCCGCGCGGCTCAATATGCTGTGGGATCTCGCTGGCGTCGCTCCCTCGCAGTTCGAGGGGCGGGTGCTTGGCGTTTTGGCGATCAACAGCGCCTGGCGCGAGGCCGATATTCGCAAGTGGTTACAGAAAGACGTGCTGCCGGCACGCGATGACCTGCGCAACATGGTGCGCTTCCTGGTGGCACAGCTTGACGAGGGCCAGGACGTGGAGCGCTGGGAAGCCTTTCTGATCTATGGATCGCCGGTGGTGTCATCCCCGGTGAATCATGCCATGTACCGCAAGGACCAGGCCCGGCGTGAAATCGCCTCGCTGATCTTTGCCCAGGTCACTGAGGAATACAGTATTCCCCCCTCCACCTACGACGCCGACAAGGCCTTCCAGCGCTGCCTGGGCTTGATGCACAAGTTCAACATTTATGAGACCCAGGACTTCCAGCCCGGCCACCTGGAGCCGTTCAGGAACTACATGTTTCCCAGCGAGTGAATGCCCCGGTTCAGCGCCTTGGGTTGGGTTTTCTTTGTCCAGCCTGGCGTGTTTTTCCCTCCCATTGGCCCATTTTCAGCGCGAAACGTGCGCCAGGTTCACAAATGCCTGTGGTTTCTGGAGAAAACTCCAGTTTTTAGTTGCCGCCTGCGGCCTGTCCTCGAAATACTGTGCCCGTATTACCCCATGTGACGTGACTCACAATACTGACTCGAAGTGAGGGCAAAATGAGCGAACAACTCGAAGAGATGGACATCAGCGGCGTAAAGATTGCGATCGTTGACGATGCCAAGACCATCAGGATGATGATGTCCCATACCCTGAAGGGAATGGGTTGCGAGGTTGAATGTGCCGAAGACGGCTACAAGGCGCTGGGCATGCTGCGTCGCTTCAAGCCGGACCTGATCTTCCTTGACATCACCATGCCGGAGCTGGACGGATACCAGACCTGCACCTTGATCCGCAATGCCGAAGATACCCGCGATACGCCGGTGGTGATGCTGTCCTCCTCGGACGGCATCTTTGACATCGCTAAAGGGCAGGCCCGCGGCGCCACTGCCCACGTGACGAAAATTCCGCCTGAGAGCGTGTTGCGTCAGTTGATCTTCAATCACACCAAGCAGCGTCGGGCTGCCTGATAGATGTCTTCACTGGCCATACAGTCGCTGGACTCGCTGGAACAGCGTTTTCGCGCGGATGCGGTAGAAGCACCGGTGAAGCCGCCGGAGAGCATGCAGTGGGTGGGCACCTGCCTGAGCATTGCCGGCGTGCCGCTGTTGATCGGTGAAGGAGAGCTGGAAGTTATTATTGAAACACCCAATGTGATGGCGATACCGGGTACCAAGCCCTGGGTACTGGGTGTGGGTTCCCACATGGGTGGCTTGATACCGATTATTAGCGGAGACGTGTTTTTCCGCAAACGTCCCTACTCTGGCAGGGTGCGCGATTACTGCATGGTGCTGCGCCGGCCCGGATTCTATTTCGGGATCACGCTGAGTGGTCTTGAACGCGATATGAAATTTCCCGTGGAAATGCGGGATATGCAAACACCAGTCGATCCTGATTTTGCCGAATATACGCTGGGCGGCTTTGCCGACCAGACGCGATTTCTTGCGGTACTGGATATAGACAAACTGATCACCGACGACGACCTGTCCAATGCCGCTGCAAACGACCCGGATTCACGTGAGGAAACAAGCAATGATTAAGAGTGATAAATTCAGCGCCGCCAAGATGCGCACCCTGCTGCTGGGTCTGGGGGTCGTGGCCTGTCTGGGTGGTGTTGCATACAGCTTTTTCGCCATTCAGAAGGAGTCTGGGCAGGAGGGGCAGTACAGCGCGGAAGCCGAGGAATTGGCCAGGCTCGCGCGTCAGGTCGCCGTGAGTGCCCAGGACACGCGCAAGGGCCAGGAGCAGGCCTTCACCCAGTTGGCCGAACAGGTGCAGCAGTTTGAGTCCCGTCTGGCGCAGCTCGATGCGGCGGAACTCAATGATGAGATCAGCATAGTGGATCTCAACTGGCAGCCTATCAAACGCGCGGCGCAAACCCTGGTAGATGCGGCACCCCGGGTGGTGTTCGTACAGGGTGTGGCCGCCGAGCTGGAAAAGAATGTGCGCCCCATGCAGCGCGAGCTGTCTTCGGTTGTTACCGTATTGCAACGTCAGCGTGCGTCCAGCGAGACGCTGATCGCCGCGCAAAAAGCGCCCTGGTTACTTGAGCGCATGGCCCGCAGCGTGGACCGTGCACTGGCCGGCGGCAGCGACAGTCAGCTCGCAGCAGATGAGTTCAGCTCCGACGCCGCAGACTTCTTCCGCATCATCGAGGGTCTTACCCGTGGTGATGAACTCATCGGTATCAGCAAGGTGACCAGCACCTCCGGTATCGAGGCCTTGAGCAACGCATTCCGTCTGTTTTCCGGCGTGTCGACATCGGTTGATCGCATAGCCAGTGCCTCGAACGATCTGCGACAGGCCGCGCTTGCTCGCGAAACGATCGCCCAGAACAGCGTGCCGCTGAATGACGCCATTGCCAGCCTGCAGCCTGCTATCGCGAGCCTGGCGGTAGGCCGACTGTACGATGCCGGCAACCTGCTGGTGTTGTTTATCGCTCCCGGCCTGCTGGCGCTGGGCCTGCTGATAGCCATGATGGTGGGCCAGCGTCGTCGCGACCTCTACACCGCACGCGGCGTAGCGGACGTCAATGGCGTGCTGGAGCAGATATCCAAGGGTGACCTGACGGTTACAGCTGCCGAGGATAACTCTGTCACCAGCGATATTGCCCAGGGTCTGAACAAGGCAACGCAGCGCCAATGCCAGCTGATACGCGAGATTCGCACCCCCTTTGAGGCCGCAGTCGATGAGATCGACAGTATTGGCGCCAGCGCCCAGGCCCAGGTGGAGAAAGGGCGCGAGTTGACGCGCTCGGTGGTTGAGTCGACAGAAACCGCCACCGAAATGGTTCGCACCAGTGAAGAGATCAAACAGTCAACTGCGGAAGCATCTGATACATCTGACCGCAACTGTAAAACGGTGGCGCAGGGTTACGAGCTTACCAAAGACATGTCCAAGGCCTCGGCGGATGTGCGCGAGTCAGTACAGGAAACGTCCAAGACCGCCAAGCGACAGGGTGAACTCATTCAGTCGGTAACCGCTGCGGCAGAGTATATCCAGGCCCTGAACACCAAGATTTCGGTTGTTGCGATCAACACCCGTATTGAGGCTGAGAAGGCGGGCGAATACGGCAGGCCCTTCCTGGGCATTGCAGAATCTATCGCTGATCTGCTGCGTGAGGCGGAAGAGGAAGGGCGCAAGATTATTTCTGAAGTGCGCATGCTGCAGAACATGTCCGCGGACAACCTGGCGAGTATGGAAAACACAGTAGGAACGGTTGTCACCATCCTCGAGTACATCGACAGGCTGGATAGTTCCCTGGAGGAAATCAATGCAGGGTCTGATGCGATCAGCGAAATCATCCGGAATGTGGACGAAGCCGCGGGACAGTCAGCGGTCAACGCCCTGCACATGAGCAGTTCCATGGCGGAGATTCGCGAGCGTAACCTGGAGATAAGCGAACTCAACGAGACCGCACAGAAGGGTGTCAACTCGCTGCAACGATCCATGCGTGATGCCGCGCAGAACCTCGGCCAATTCCGTATCGACGGCGACAGTGCATACCAGTCACCGGCAGCGACGGAGGAGGACGTGGGTGACCTTGAGAGTATTCGTGCTGCCACCCAGGTGTATCGCGAAGAAGAAATGACAGCGCTGGAAAGCGCTGAGAAAACACGAGCTTCTCTATAAGAGCAAGGGATAGCGCGGGTCCATGCCCCGCCCCTGTGCATACTAGAACCGGAGGTTTAGTAGTGGCCAGTAAAACTGACATCGTCGCCCTGAAATGGGTGGTTGGCCTGATGAACAAGCAGGCAGAGAACGCCGAGGCGTCGCTGGTAGAGTACAGCAACGACACCAGCCAGAAGCGGCCTCTGTTGCAGTGCATGTGGGCAGTGCATCAGATCACCTCGACTCTGCGGGCCCTGGGTATGCGCAAGGGTGAGATGCTGACGCTGGAAATGGAGCGCAGCCTCAATTACCTGTACAAGGACAAAGTGGTGGGAGAGCGGCGCAAGCTGACCATGGGCGGACTGATGCAGGCGCTGAAGGTGTTGCCTGCCTACCTGGCCCACGCCCAGAATGCCCGCGCGGACACAGGACAGGGACTGGAACAGCATGTCAACGACCTGCGTCGCTGGATAGGGGAGCGGCCGCGCCCCAGAGCCTTCTTCTTCCACATGACTATTCCCGAAGGCTGCGGTATTACCGCTGGCGCTGCGCCAGCAGACGACGAGGAAGTGCGCAACCGTGCCAACGTGATGTTGGCGCTGTACCTGGAAATGGCCAAAATGGGCCTGCGCCGCAAGAACATGGTTGAGAGCATGAAAACGGTCGCGCGTATTTCGCGGCGCATGCAGACGCTGTTCAGTGGCACAGCACCAGAGCGCTTCTGGTTCACCATGGTGGGTATATGTGAAGGCATGGCCGGTGGTTTGATTGTGCCGGACGAGTGTATTGCACAGATATTCAAATCCGGTGCGTTCATGATCAAGTATGCGCGCGAGAATGGTGCGCGTATCGATGATTCGGTGGACTATGATGCGCTGCAACAGCAGATGCTGTTCTACATAGCCAGCTGTAAAGCCAAGCCTCTACACATTTCGCGGATTCGCGACGTATTCTCTATTGATGAGGGTACGCTGGAGCAGGCCAACCGGGGCCTCATTCACGTGGATGCGCTGGTGACAGCGCTGAGCTCCGCGCTTGACCAGCTCAATGGTGTGGTTGACTTCCTCAACTCGCAGGACCTGGCCGAGGCTGCCAGAGCGGGAGACGCGCAGTTGGCTACACGCGCGCTCGACGGCATTGACGCCACGCGTTATCGCCTGGAGGCAGCAGGGCAAATGGCCCATGCCGACTCGCTGCAGTCTGTGTCAGAGCGTCTGGATAAGCTTTACCGCGGCGTTTACAACGAGTCACCCACGCAGCTTAATCAGATGATCAATGAGATCATTCGTGGCATCGTCGATGTGAAACTGGATATAGAGCACAAGCTGGAGCATGGCCTGTGCAGTTCCTTCTCCAGTCGTGAATTTGAGCTGCGTGAGAGCGTGGTCAACGCCACCTTCAACCATATGGGGCTGGTTGAAAACTACATGCACCAGATCCTGCGTCGCAAGGAGCTGGCCAGTGCACTTGCGCGTAAACCCAATGACACCGCCAGCACATTGCGACTCACTATTGCGCTCAATCGTTACCTGAACAAGACAGACCAGGGGCATGAGGAACTGCGCCAGGCGGTACGTGAGGCCGATGCAGGGAATCCCGACCTGGATCACCTGTTTGATCTTGCCCGGGTATTTCTCAACGACCAGGAAACCATCGCCGACCGCAAGGCGATAGACATGTCCCTGGAGCTTCTCTCCGAGATATCCGGGGCTCTGGGTTTTGCCGGTATGGAACGCGAGGCACGCATTATTGAGCGCTGCCAGCACTGGCTGAGCGCCGCCAGCAAGGCCGGTGCGGTGCGTGAGAATGATGCATTCCGCTGCTTTGCCGAGGCATTTGCCCAGCTTGAACTGCATCTGCAGCGTTCAGTTATCGACCCGCTGGATGATACCTCACACATGCTGGCCATCGCCGAACAGCGAGCCGCTGAGCTTGACGAGCATGCGGTTGACCTGTCACCCGGCGCAGAGGTTTCCCAGGGTAACTGGTCGCAGCCGAAAAATTATGTGGAGGATGCGGAAGTACCCGCCGAATTCCGCGAGGTGTTTTTCGAAGAGTCGGAAGAAATTGTCGAGGAAATCACCCGCCTGACCCCGGTTTGGCTGGAGAACCTTGAAAACCAGCAGGCGCTGCGTGACATTCGTCGCCACTTCCATACCTTCAAGGGTAATGGCCGGGCCGTAGGTGCCAACGTGCTGGGGGAGCTGGGGTGGGCTGTTCAGGACATGCTGGACCGCGTGCTGGATGGTGACCTGGAGCCCTCTGCTGAGTTGCAGTCCCTGTTGCAGGACATCGTACGCGAGTTGCCGGCGCTGGTGGGTTCCTACAGCGAGGCCAGTCACTGGGATGCCGGCCCCGTGCGCGAACTGACCGACCGGGCGTTTCGCATGGCTGAGGGCGCGGGCGACGATCTCGCAGAGGGTATGCCCGAAGTGGATGATCAGGTACACGGTGGTGCGTCAGGCGCACCTGTCTCCGAGAACCTGGGTCAGTAACTGACCCTGACAATAAAAAGTGGAGAGATACCGTGCATTCTGACAAAGACAGTTCCGCAACAAAACAGGATTCGCTTGAGGGTTCCAAAGAGAGCACCCTGGAGTGGTTAATGGAAATGGATCGCGATGAACCGGAGGAAAACCTGTTCATTGTTGATGGCAAAGTTACCGAACTTACCCTGAGTGCCTACGAGGCTGAAGTGGCTGCGCGTCCCATGACGCGTGGTCGAACGGATGCCGATGACCTCGACACCTATATTTCCGAAGAAATTGTCCTGTCCGAGAACGACAGCGGCAACCTCTACAATGGCAGTAACGACATTGCCGCCGAAGAAAAGGCCTTTGAGGGCCTTATGGCAATCGATTTCTCCCGCCAGGAGGTTGAGGAGAGCGGCGCGGAAGTCGCGGCGGTGGATGACGGCAGCGATATTCTGGGTCTTGCTGAAGAGGATGATATTGGCGACTCCTACCTGGTAGTCAAGCGCGTACCCAGGGAAACCCCCGTGGTTGTTCCGGGCAAAGATGGCGCTGCTGCCAGCGAGTCTCCAGTCGAGCAGGTGGAGCCTGTCGCGCCGGAGATTTCAGTGGAAGCCGATATTCCGGAAGCAGACGCGCCGGAGGAGATTGTTATTGCCGCGGTGGCGGAGTCGGCTGAAGCTGCGCTCAGCTTCGAGGCTGAAGCGGATGCTGCCGAGCCCGAGCTCGAAACGCTGGCGTCGGCAGCGGCCGCGCTCAGGACGAGCAAGCCCGCAGAGATACAGGATGACTCCGCTGATGAGCCGCCGCTGCAGGACGACATTGCTGCGTTTGACGAATTCGTGGTTGCCGCAGAAGACGAGCTGTCACTGGAAGAGCTGCCGGTAATCGATGAACCGCCGGTAATGGATGTGGCGGCCTATGTCAGCAGTGTGGCGACACCGGAGAGCGATGAAGAATTTGATCAGTATCTGGTGGCCGGGAGCGATCTCAGCGCTGGAGATGACGATCTTGACGAACTTTGTCTGCCGGAAGATGAATTGCAGTTCTCTGTTGATACAGAGATCGACGCCGACCTGGAGCTGCATGAAGACTTTGTCGCAATGGAGGGCTTTGACGATGACCTCATGGCGGTCATCACGCCTCGCGTCGCTCCCCTTATGGAAGAGGTTGCCGCTGCTATAGGTGCTCGCCTGGTAGCGCTTGGCCGGCCGGGTAATGCGGTTGTTGCTGACGTGTCCATCGCCACCGATGCACAGACTCGCAGCGTTGCAAGCGAACAGGGATACGAGCCTGTCACATCGATTTGCACCCAGATACCGGACGCGCTGGAAGGTCTCCAGCCTCAGCAACTGGACGCGGTGATGTTGCGCCTGGGTGATGTGGAGACGGGTGAGGCCTGCAATCGACTGTTCCAGCACGAACCTGAGTCTGACGGAACTGCAGCGGCTCCAGTGTTGACGGTGGTTGCCTCCAGTGTCTTCGATGACGATATCTTCGGCGAGGAGCTCGAAGGTGCGTTGCCGCCGGAAGACTGGGCGCCGGAGAGGGAAGAAATTGATGCGATCTTTGATGACTTTGGTGGTGATGATCTCGTCGATGGGGCCTTTGAACTGGAGTTCGATGAGCCGTTGACAGAGGCAGACGAACTGCCTGCTGTGGCTTCGATCACGGTCACCGAAGCGGAGGCGGAACCTGAGTCCGCCGAGCAGGCGAACGCGTCAGCGACTAGCGATGATGACGCCGACGAGCATCTTGTCCTGAGTGACGAAACCGTACTGCCGCAACAGGATCAGCCAGTGGTTCCGGATTTCTCCGACGATGGTCTGCTGGTGGAAGCGCAGGAGCCTGAAGAAATACTGCAGGTGTTTGAAGAGGACCTGTTCGAGGCCGATCTGGCCGAGGAGGAGCTGCAGGCCGCTTCCTCGGAAGACATCGATCAGCTGCTTCGCGATCTGGGCGCAGAAACGGAGTTACCCGGCGAAATCTGTGGCGTTGAAGTGGAGGCGTTTGCCGATAACACCTCGGCGAATGAAGACATTGAGCCTGACAACGAGACCGCCGACGAACCTGCCCAGGCCGCAGCCGAGGTCGTTGCGGAAACTGACCCGGAAGACATGTCCTGGTGTATTCCCCAGAACATCAGCTTCCACCACAGCAGCCCCAGCAGCGGAGAGATATTCGCCGAATTCCTCGACGCCTTTATCGAAGAGGGCTCATCCGAGCTGGAGAAACTTGAAGATGCAGTAAGTGCCTGGGAGGCGAATATCGCCGATGAGCAGAGCCTGACCCAGGTAACGCGGATTCTGCACACTATAAAAGGCATCGCCAAAGGTGTGGGCCTGCATTTTTATGGCACTCTGGTGCATAACTTCGAGACCTTGCTGGAGCGTTTGCCGCGTCCGGCTGCCGGTGCCGAACACGACTATTTCCGTATTATCAACGCCTGGCTGGATGCTGCTGTTCGTGGCATGGACTTTGTCCAGGATCAGCGTCGCGATATTCTCAGCGAGTTTCCAGTGCGTGCTGGCGGGGCCGCTACTGCCGCTGTCGATGCTGTGGAGGAAACTCCGGAAGCACCTGCACAGCAGGAAGCGCAGCCGATGCCAGTGCAAGCCACTGCAGCGCCAGTCACCGCGCAGGAGACTGAGAAAGACCAGCGTCGTCGGCAGGAAGACAAACGTCTTGCTGACGAGGGTGCCAAGGCGCTGGCAGCGCAGCAGTCGGTGCGCATCACGTCGGAAAAACTCGACCTGCTGCTCAACCTCAGTAACCAGGCGCAGCAACTGGGCGTGCGCACGGCGCAAAGCACCAATCGCAACAAGCGAGCGTCTGCCGAATTGATGGGGCGCCTTTCCTCGGTGCGCGCGCATATCGCTGACATCGCTGACCGGACGCTGTTCAACGTTAACGCCAGGGGGGCGGGCCGCTCCAGTGACCTCGATGCGCTGGAAATGGATCAGTATTCCGAACTGCAGGAAGCCGCCAACATTCTGCGCGAGGGCGTTGAGGACCTGGCGGACCTGATCGAGGTGGCCACTCGCCACAACGCCCAGGCTGAAGCGTTGCTGAAGCAGCAGGCCTCGGTTATTTCTTCTATCGGTTCCACCATTCGCGCAGCCCGCGTGGTGCCCGCCTCACGGTTGATGCCGGGACTGCGCCGCCTGGTGCGCACGGTGAGTAACGACCTTGGCAAGGATGTCGCGTTCCGTGTGGCGAATGAGGTTGGCACGCTGGACCGCGACGACTATGCGCGCTGCCAGACCATACTGGAGCACATGGTGCGCAACGCGCTGGACCATGGCATAGAGACCTCTGGGGAGCGCAAGGCGGCCGGCAAGCCCAGTGTGGGCCAGATTACGGTCGACGTGCGCATGTCCGGTGGTGACTCCGTGATTGTCCTGTCTGACGATGGCCGTGGTATTGACCCGGACGCCATGCGTGAATCGGCTATCAGCAAGGGACTGGATGTGGATGCCTACGCGCTGTCTGATGACGAGGCGCGTAATCTCATTTTCCACAAGGGCTTCTCCACGGCGCAGACGCTGAGCCAGATCTCCGGACGCGGTGTGGGTATGGATATCGTGCTCAGCGAATTACAACAGATGGGTGGCGACATACGCATCGAGTCTGAGCTCGGCAAAGGCACGTCTTTCCATATTCGCGTCCCTGCCAATGTGACCGTCAATGGCGCGTTGCTGGTAACTGCCGGCGATAATTCCTACGCGATTCCCCTGGGTGGCCTGATCTGCGTAGACGAAGTGCCCGTTGATCAGTTTTTTGCTGCGGTGGACGAGGGGGAGATGCTGCAAGTCTCGGGTATGGAATGTGAACCCGCCTACCTTGGCACCTTGTGCCAGAGTTGTAATCTGCCCGATCGCTCTTCCTGGCGTCACTCCGTCCCGGTCATTGTTGCCGGTTCTGATGCGCGCCGTATGGCCATTGCGATAGATGATGTAGAGGAGGCTCTGGAGCTTGTTATTCGCTCATTGGGCGCTCAGTTTGCATCCGTGCCGGGTGTGGCGGGCGCTGCCACCACAGCTGACGGGGAAGCCGTCGTGGCGCTTGACCTCAATGTGCTGGTGAGTTGCTTTGCCGAAGGGCAGGGTACTGCGGTAGCCGTAGATCAGCCTGAGGAAGAAAAATTCCTGGCTCTGGTGGTGGATGATTCGCGAACGCAGCGCATGGTGGCGACCAGTCAGCTGGAAACGGTAGGTATCGAAACGGCTACGGCAGAGAACGGTGCGGTGGCGATAGACTGGCTCAACACCACCGAGCACCTGCCCGACGTCATCCTGCTGGATGTGGAAATGCCGGTGAAAGATGGTATTCAGACTCTGCGCGAAATTCGCAAGTCTGCTCGCTACAGCCATATCCCGGTCATCATGGTCACCTCTCGAACTGGCATCAAACACCGCACCATGGCGGAAGAGGCGGGCTGCAATGGCTATATGGGCAAGCCGTTTAACTTCCGCATGCTGATAGGGCAGATTAATGAACTGACCGGACAGCGTCTGGAGTTGGGGTAGGGGGTTGCGATGACTGAACGTATCTGTGTGCTCCTGACCTGCTCCGCCCAGCGGCGCTGGGCTATTCCGCAGAGTTGCCTGGGTGAAATCCTGACGCTGCCAGCCGAGGGCGACAGTGTGCCAGCCGAGGTTAACTGGCGGGGTGTGGACATCCCGGTAATGGATTTTGGCACGGATGGGGAGCTTCCCTGGCTGGATCCGCAGAGTGGTACAGGGCTGATTGCCGTGATCCTGGGCGTGAAAGGGCCGGGTTATGACTACTGGGGCGTAGCCCTGCGTGGGCGGGGCCTGGCCATGCGTGACCTGCAGGAGAGTGACTGTGAGGACAGGCCCGACGCGGTGCAGGAACACTCCCTGGCAGCATTTGAACTGGAGGGCCATACCTACCAGGTGCCGGACCTTCCTGCCCTGCAGTGCCTGGCGCTCGAAACCCAATCCGCAGCGTCAGCCTGAACTGCGTTGCAAACTCCTGAGGAGAAACCTGCTTGAGACTGGATAAACTGGTAGATCAGATCGATACTGCTTTCGGCGAAACGCCGCCCTTCACCTCTGAAGGTCTGGCGGACAACGACCGTGATGTGTTGCTGCGTGTATTCGGTGATGAAGGCTACCAGCTTTATCTGCAGGACCAGGTCAATCGGCAGATTATTCGTGACTACCTTACCAATGCAGTGGTCCTTGGATTCATACCCGAGCCGGACCGGGCTCAGCTGGAAGCGATGGTGGGAGATCAGGAGACCAGGGCTTCGCTGTCCCTGCACATGCTTATGAGTTCCGTGGAGCAGGCGGCAGAATTACTTGCTAACGGCGTGCCTGCACGCCTTAAATTGCTGGAAGCGGACCCTGATTCGCCGCCTCATATCCATTTGATTCGCAGTTGATAATAAAAATCCTGGCATCCTTGCCCGCTTTTATCCCGTTTTTGTGTGAAGTTATTGCAAAAAATGGCCAAAAATTGCCAATTATCCATATTTAGTTAAAATTATGGCCAAAAGGCTATTGTCGCTTCCCTGATCTCCCCTTATAACTGATAGCACACAAGGCAGGAGCCGATGTGTAGTGAGCGCAGGCACACAGCCAGGGGACGCTCGCTGTCGAGGGAATGGAATAAAAAAGTCAGGGAGTTAGTCATGTTGACGATTACACCTACAGCAGTATTGGACCAGAGCCCGGGTGGCGAACTGGAAGTGTTTGCCGTGATCGAAGGGAAGAAAGTCTACCTTCCGCTTGATGCGAACTACATCATGCAGGACCGTCGGGGGCTGTGGTATTACAGCTCGCGCAAGCCGCGCCCCAAAGAGGGTGATTGGACACCGAATAAGACCAGCATTTCCTGCAAGAGCGAAGGCGGGTATGTGCGCGCTCTGAAAACCGACACCGTGCAGCCCTGGCTGGATACCTGCCAGCGTACAGTGCGAATGGTTACTGGCGCTTCAGCGGCTGACCGCAGACCCGCTGACGCCTGAGCCTGATTAGACCGCGACGGCTTTGTGGTCTATTTCAGGCCCGACCGTCGCCAGCCAGGTGTCGATTGCACCGGCCTCGGCCATCAGAACTGCAACCAGTTCGGTTTCCAGTTGACGGTACGAGGCCTGCCATGGCTCGACGTTCATCAGCATGATGCAGCGTTGCCGCAGGGGCATGCTTTCCGGCAGGTCCAGGGGGTCGAGTTGGCGGTTGCGAAAGCCCGCGTTGACCACCTCGGCAATAACTTCGTTTTCCCGGTTGTCGCGCAACTCCCCCTCGAAACGCCGCAGCGAAAGCAGCATGCGGTCCCGTCCGGGAAACGTTGTATCTGAAATGATGTTGTGCACCCAGATAGGCAGCTGCGTAATGAACAGTGCGCGCAACTCGTCATCATCCATATGTTGCAGAAGAACCGGCTCCGGTGCCGGCAGGGCACGCCGCATGGTCAGTTCGCTGCGGCTGTTGAAGCCCAGTGGCTGAAAGCTGTGTATTCGCGCGCCAACCAGGGCGACATGGGTCATCTGAAATTCTGACATGCGAAAGGACACGCCTTGTTTTTGTATTGCCCGCAATTGAATCACAGGGCCAAAACAGCAACCAGAATTTTTGCCCAAAAAGTGGAGATATACAGGCTTGGGGTTTTCTTCGCTTTGGCCGATACTGTGTCCACCGGTGCAGTGGCGCCAGATAAGGGAAAAGGTGTGTCAGATTCGTGGTGACAATAGCCGGAAAAATTAATGCCCTGGTTATTGCTATTGTCCTCACCATGAGCGTGTTGGTCAGTGGCTTTTCCAGTATCCGCGACTATCGTCTGGAACGTGATCGCGTGATAGAGCAGCTCACTGCAGAAGCCAGCACCAGCGCGGATGTCGCGTTCTACCTGTTTTTTGACGCACGGGAGTCGCTGGCCGTTGCCGTGACCGACCTGCTGCAGAGCCAGGCCGTGCATTATGCGGCGGTCTACGATGCTGGCGGAAACGCGGTGTTGCGTGAACCGGCGGATGCGCCGGCTGCAATCGGGTTTGAGGAACTGCGCCAGGGCCTGGGGCAGGCCGACAGTGGTTTTGTCAGCCTTGACAACGAAGGCAACGCAACCAGTTCAGGCCTGCTCAGTGCCGTGCTCGCTACCTTCCCGGACAGGGATCGATACTACCAGCTCACCCTGCCGGTCATCTCTGCTGTCAATCCTATGCTGGATAACGTCAGCCAGGAGGACTTCCTGGTGGCGACCGCCAGGCCCGCAGCTGAAAAGGCACGCCATGTCATCGGTTACCTGCAGTTGGCAGTGAGTCAGCGCGAGTTGCTGCTGCAAGTGCTTCCCGGGATTTTTCTTGTTGTTGCCGCCTGCCTGGTGTTTGCGACGCTATGCCTCTTTTTCAGCCTGAGTTTTACCCGGCGTATTACCACGCCAATCTCTCGCCTGGCGAAAGTGGCGGAAGGAATTTCCTCAGGCCAGCTGGAGGAGCCTGTCAGGGTCAGTGGCAGCGGAGAAGTGCGCGATATTGCCAACATTATCAACAAGGTGATTGCTGATGTAAGCTCTTACAAGAAAGAGCGGGACGTGGATCATCAGCTTCTGTCCATGAAGGTTGAAGAGCGCACCGTGCAGCTGTCGCGGCGCAACGAAGAGCTCAACCGGGCTGTCAGGCAGGTTACCAAAACCAAAAACCGTCTGCGTCAGATGGCCTACTATGATGCGCTCACTTCATTGCCCAATCGGCGCCTGTTTACTGAGCAGCTCTCTCTTTTACTGAAATTGTCAAAGCGTAATTCGCAGATGCTGGCGTTGCTTTTTCTGGACCTGGATAATTTTAAACGCATCAATGATTCACTGGGGCACAGTGCTGGCGACCTGCTGTTGCGGGAGGTGGGGCTGCGCTTGTCCGGTTGTGTGCGTGAGAGCGATGTAGTGGCTCACTACGTGGATAACACGGCGAAGATTGATGTCTCGCGTCTCGGCGGAGACGAGTTCACCGTGGTACTGAATCAGGTGGACAAGGCTGAATCCGTGGAGATGGTTGCCGACCGCCTGATGGCCGCGTTGACTGAACCCATGTTGATTGATGGGCATGAGCTTGTGGTGACGCCCAGTATCGGCATTGCACTGGCGCCGGACCACGCCGAAGACGTGGAAGGGCTGTTGCGCTGTGCCGATACCGCCATGTATCACGCCAAGTCGTCCGGCAAGGCGGCCTACCGGTTTTACGACAATGCCCTGGAAGAAACGGGTCTTGAGCGGCTGGCGCTGGAGAACGACCTGCGCAAGGCCATCGAGCAAAATGAGCTGGTTTTGTTCTATCAGCCCCAGGTGGATACGCAGAGCGGAAAGGTAGTGGGTGCGGAAGCGCTGATGCGCTGGCGGCACCCGGAGCAGGGGCTTATTCCCCCGTTCCGGTTCATCCCCCTGGCCGAGGAGATGGGACTGATCGGCGAGATGGGGGAGTGGACCCTGCGGGAGGCCTGTAATCAGGTGAAGAAATTTGCCGCTCAGGGTGTAGTGCTGCCAAAAGTTGCGGTGAACGTATCGGCACTGCAATTCACCCCGAGTTTCAGCCGTAAGGTGAAGGCAATATTGGAAGAGACCGGAGTAGACCCGGGGGTGCTGGAGCTGGAACTTACAGAGGGCGTGGTGATGGGCGATACCAGCAGCTCAGTGCAGGCCCTGGGGGAGCTGCGTGACCTGGGCGTGAGCCTTTCCATTGATGATTTTGGCACGGGCTACTCTTCACTGAGTTACCTTAGCCGTTTCCCACTGGATGAGCTGAAGATTGACCGCAGTTTTGTCGTCGACGCGATAGAGAGTAAAGAGGGCGCCAGCCTTGTGCGCGCCATTATCGCGATGGCGCAGGGACTAGGGCTGAAACTGGTGGCTGAAGGAGTTGAGACTCTGGAACAGTATGATTTTATGACCGGCAACGGTGCGACGGTTATCCAGGGGTACCTGTTCAGTCCGCCGGTGCCCGCTGAAGAACTGGTGCCACTGTTGTCACCGTGGCACTTCCATGAGCAGATTCAGGGCCTGGAGGGTAATATCGAGCGCTGAGCCGCCTGCCTTATCCCCAGTAGGCTTTCATTGACCTGACCTTGCCCTGATCATCAAATTCGAAGACATCAATGGGCGCAATCTCCATACCCGGCATGATGACCTTGAAAGGGAAGGCCACTGTGTTTCCCGCGCAGCGCACGTCACCGGTGAGTTCCAGCTTTGCGCCCGAGGCCAGTGCGCCTTCGTAAAAGCCAAGAATGGCAGCTAAACCAACATGCGGCTCGCTGCCCACGGGGTCCTCAACTACTGCATCTTCTGCGTAGATGTCGCGAATGATGTCCAGATCTGCTTTCTCAAAGGCTTCCACGTAGCGGTGAACCACCGCGATCTTTGCTTCGTTATCCATTACTTCCCGTCCTGTTGTTATCGTGTCAGTAGCCGCACAGTGTTGCATATCGGTCTTTGTGAAAGCCAGTATCGCCGAAGATCTGCATCGCGACACGGGCGCGTTTCAGGAAAAAACCGATCTCCAGTTCGTCGGTTACCCCAATGCCGCCGTGCATCTGCACCGCCTCATTGGTGACCAGTTTCACCAGTTCGTTGAGTTTCGCCTTGGCCAGGCTGGCTAACAGTGGCAGCTGCTCCGGCGCATCGTCGACTGTAGACAGGGCCTGCAGCACAACGGAGCGGCACAGCTCAAGCTCGGCCTGCATCTGTGCTGCGCGATGCTGCAAGCCCTGGAAGCTGCCTATCAGGGTACCGAACTGCTCGCGTTCCTTGAGATAGGCTACCGTGCGCTCAAATGCTTCCAGCGCCAGACCCAGCATTTCTGCGGCGAGGGCTACGCGGCCGCGGTCCAGCACCTGCTCCAGTACCGCCCATGCCTCGCCGGCCGGGCCCACCAGGGCGTCGCTGCTCACGCTTACCTGCTCGAACACAATATTGGCAGCATTGCGGCTGTCGGCCATGATGGTGCGCTGAACGCTCACGCCGGGCGCATCCCGGGGAACCAAAAGCAGGCTCAGGCCCCGTTCGCTCTCTGCCTCACCGCTACTGCGTGCGACAACCAGCAGCTGATCGGCGCTGTGCCCGTCCACTACAAATGTTTTACGCCCATTCAGTACGATGTTGGCGCCTTCCGTGGTGGCGGTGGTGTTGATGTGAGTCGGCCGATGATGGTGTGATTCCTCGAGTGCCAGAGCAAGCGTCAGCTCCCCGGCCGCTACTTTCGGCAAGAGAGAGGATTTCTGTTTTTCACTGCCTGCCAGCAACAATGCCGACGCTCCAACGACGGCCGACGCAAGCAGTGGCGAGGCGGTGAGTGTGCGTCCGGTTTCTTCCATAACCACGCCCAGGCCAGTGAAGCCAAAGTCCAGACCGCCATATTCCTCCGGCAGGATTATGCTGGCCCAGCCCAGCTCGGCCATCTGATGCCAGAGCTCTGAGCTGTAACCGGTGGGATCTTTGTCGTCGCGCAGTTTGCGCAGCGCTTCTACAGGTGCATTTGCGTTGAGGAACTCCCTCGCGGCGTCCCGCAGGAAGCGTTGTTCTTCGTTGAGTACCAGAGCCATGTTCAATTCCTAAGACTGGGGCAGTTGCAGGACGTTTTTGGCGATCACGTTCAGCTGGATTTCCGATGTGCCTCCGGCAATGGTCATCGCCTTGGACATGGCCCAGAGGCGCAGCGTGTCCAGCTCTGCCTGCGAAAACCCCTCGCCTTCCCATCCCAGCCCCTGGCTACCCAGAATTGCCAGCAGCAGTTCGCTCTTGGTTTTCTCCGCTTCTGTGCCCACGTATTTCATCACCAGCGGCGCTGCACTGCGGGTGTCGGCCAGCTTTTCCTCGAAGGTGCGAAAGTGAGTGAGGCCTATGGCGTGCATGGTCATGTCATAGTCAACCAGATCTGCGCGCAGCTGCGCGTCAGCGATCTTGCCGTCCACCATGTCCAGGTACTGGCGTGCCGCCGCACTGGGCACCAGTACTTCGCGGGGCGACTCGCTGCCCAGCTCCGACATCAACTTGCGCTCATGGACGAGCAGGGCCTTGGCGACGCTCCAGCCCTGGTTGAGTTCTCCCACCAGGTTGGACTTGGGGACTTTTACGTTGTCAAAGAAGGTTTGGCAGAATTCCGACTCGCCGCTGATCAGTTCGATGGGCGTGGTGGTAACGCCGGGATCATCCATGTCGATCAGCAGAAAAGAAATGCCCTCCTGGTTCTTGGCGTTGGGGTCTGTGCGCACCAGGCAGAAGATCCAGTCGCTTTTATCCGCAGCGGTCGTCCAGATCTTGCTGCCATTGACCAGGAAGTGATCGCCCTGGTCTTCAGCCTTGCATTGCAGGCTGGCGAGGTCAGAGCCGGAGCCAGGTTCGGAGTAGCCCTGGCACCAGCGAACTTCGCCGTTGATAATCGCAGGGATGTGTTGCTGCTTCTGTTCTTCGTTCCCGAACTCCAGCAGCGCCGGGCCAAGCATCCATATGCCCAGGCTGTACAACGGAGTGCGCGCCCGCACAGCTTTCATTTCCTCTTTGATGATCTTGGCGTGCTGCGGGGTCAGGCCGCCGCCGCCATACTCGGTGGGCCATTCAGGGCAAATCCAACCCTTGTCACGCATCCGCTCGAACCACAGTTGTGCGTCTGCGCTGGGGAATCGGGCGTTGCGACCGCCGTAGTACTGGTCTTCGGCCTGCATCGGCTGGCGTTGTGATTCAGGGCAGTTTGTCTCCAGCCATTGGCGTGCTTCACTGCGAAACTGGTCGAGGTCCTGCAAAACATCTCTCCTGATGGGGGCGGTCATGGGCTCTCCGTGGGATGAGTGACAGAGGGCAGGGCAAGTGTAATCTCGCGGCAGGCCTCCTTGAAGCAGGCTCAGGGTACTCCCGTGCCATCACATGGCAATGGCTTAATAAGTCAGCCCGAATGACAATATGCGACAGCAGGGCAATTGTGAGTGATCCAGTGCCAGAGGTTCACTGCCGCATACCGCCGGGTTTGACCGTGGGGCTCCATCTGGGCATATTCAAGCCTCTGATTATAAAGGGGAAAGCGAATGCAGCGACTGCTGAATAAGGTCGTCCTGGTAACCGGGGCGGGCAATGGTATAGGGCGCGCCAGCGCGTTGCGGGCAAGCGCTGAGGGCGCTGCTGTCTGCTGTGTGGATATCGACGCAGCCGCGCTCGATGCGCTGGCCGCAGAGATCGTTGAAGGAGGTGGCGAAGCGCTGGCTCAACCTTGCGATATCAGCGATGAGAGTTCGGTGAAAGCCTGCGTCGCGGCCTGTGTTGCCCGCTTTGGTGGTATTGACGCCGTGGTGAACATGGCCGGGGTATTACGTTTTGCTGACACCGGAGAAATGACGCTGGAGCAGTGGCAGCGGGTAATAGACATCAATCTCACCGGTACCATGCTCCTGACGCGTGAAGTATTGCCACAGCTGATAGAGCGCAGCGGGAGTATCGTGAATGCGGCGTCCACTGCCGCCCTGGCCGGCCTGCCCTGCGGTGCTGCCTATGCCGCGAGTAAAGGTGGCGTGCTGGCGTTTACGCGCAGTATCGCGGTGGAATACGCCAAGCGCGGTGTGCGCGCCAACTGTGTATGCCCCGGCGATATCAAAACCGGGATGACCAGCGGCGTCGACTTCCCCGAGTCCATGGATTTTAGCCTGATGCCGCGCATATCTTCCCTCACGGGACCCAAAGGTCCGGAAGTAGTGTCCGGCGTCATTGCCATGCTGATCTCGGACGATGGTGCGCACATCACCGGCGAGGACATAAGGGTAGACGGCGGTACGTTATCCTGAGCCGGAGCTTCACTCACTGTGACTCAACCAGGGTGACTTCGAAGCTCATGTCCTGGTCTTTACGTCGTGTCCTGATAGTGACGGAGTCGCCGGGCTTGTAGTTCTCCATCGCACTGAGGTAGTCATCATTGGAACGAATATCCTGTCCATTGATAGCGGTAATGATGTCGCCCAGTTCCACTTCCAGGCGCGATACCCGGCGTGCTCCCTTCATGCCGGCATTCGCTGCCGGCAGGCCGGGGTACACATGCACCACGGGAACGCCCTTGATGCGGTAGCGACGGATCCAGCTGTCGCTTGCGAGTTCTACCCCGATAATGGGATTGAGGATTTTTCCGTAGGCAATGAGTTGCGGGACCACATCCTTTACCGTGTTGACCGGAATGGCAAAGCCGATACCCGCGCTGGCTCCGCTGGGGCTGAAAATTGCCGTGTTGACGCCGATCAGTTGCCCCAGGGAATTGAGTAAGGGCCCCCCCGAATTCCCCGGGTTGATGGCGGCATCGGTCTGGATAACGCCGCGTATGGTGCGGCCGCCAGGCGCCTGTATCTCTCGCCCCAGGGCGCTGACCACGCCCGTGGTCAGCGTTGTGTCCAGGCCGAAGGGGTTGCCTATTGCCAGTACCTTGCGTCCTACCGAAAGTTCGGATGAATCACCCAGCGGCAGGCTCTGCAGGTCATCCGGTGGCTCTTTCAGGCGTAACACTGCAAGGTCTTTTTCCGGTGCTACACCGATAACCTGGGCTTCATACTCCTGCTGATTGCCCAGGGTAACCAGCAGCCGATGGGCGCCGGCGATCACATGGTAGTTGGTAACCACCAGCCCGTTTTCGCTCCAGATAAAGCCGCTACCCGAGCCCCTGGGTATCTCCTGAACATTTAGCGAGAACAGGTCTCGCCTCAGGGCGGTATTGGTGACATAGACAACGGATGGGCTGGCTTTGCCGAAGATTTCAGTTGTGTTGGCCTCCTCTTCTGTCGCGAAGCTGAGGTAGTCGACGGGGCTGGCGATGGCCACCAGCGGCCAGCAAAGCAGCAGGCAAATGGTCAGGGCGGTGCGAGTCATTACCATCGCCTAACGTTTGAATGCATCCAGGAACTCGCGAATGCGGGCAGCGTTTGCGCCCAGATCGCTAACCCCGACACGAGACACGGAACGCAGGTCAACCAGTGTACCCCGTTCGTTCGTGCGCAGTCGGATGACGATATCGTCTTTGAAGCCCATTATTGCCGTGGTGTCTGTGGCTTCGATAATCCCGGCGTTGAGATCCTCATGAAATATCTCCCAGCCCAGCGCCTGCGCAGTGGCTTTGGCCTGCGCGAAAGCGTTCTCTATGCTGGCGTCTGTGACCAGAGTGTCGAGATCGCTGTAGGCCTCCTGCTGCGCTTTCAGGGTTTCGGCCACGATGTCGAGGCTGTTGCTGTTCTCCCCGCGCTGTTTCGGCGCTGCCACAAACCGGGGCGGATCAGCCGTGTCCGTGGTGATATCGTGAATGGGTGGGTAGTTTCCGCCACCAAGCAGCGACAGCAGCAAGACGGTGCCGGGTACCGCGAACAGTGCGCGTTTGGCGATTGCGCTGCGCCAGGGCCGAAACTTTGGCAGCAACATCAGCACTGCTGCCAACAGCAGCAGCAACGCGGCCCCGAGGCAGCTGATGGCGTACAGCATCAGGCCCTGTTCCCAGGCGCCTCCCCGCACGGTTAGCACTGCGAGCGGGAGTGCCACCAGCAGGGTGAGAGTAAGATAGCCGATCCAGTTGATCAGCCTTGGTGTGGTTTCGCCAGTTGTCATAACAGAGTCCTTTTCAGCTGCGGGTACAAGAATACTACCCCCATGCCGTTCACGCGAGGCGATGCGTTGAGCCGCGTTGCGCTATTTGCTTTACTGGTGGCCGCCAGCCATAAATTCAAGGATAAACAGCTGTGGAAAAATTGATCTATCCGCTTTGGAAAGCGGAGGCACTGGACGCGGATGATTTTCGCGATGAATTGTTGTCCAGCCTTGGCGGGTTGGTAGATGCAGCCGGGGTGCGAGGGCTGCGCCTGGCCGTCGCTGACAGTGCGGTTGCTACTGCGGCTCATCGACGCATGTCGGCTACGCGTCCCCTGCCAGATGGCATGGCGTCAGTGTGGCTGGATGCGGCCGAACAGCAGCGTGAGCAGGTGGAAGCTGTGCTGGAGTCGCTGACGGTTCGTCACAGCTGTTACCTGGTGACCGAAGCCGAGCCCATAGCAGGCACTGCGCATCCAGCTGTCGCTGGAGAGCGTGCTCATGGAATGTGCCAGGTGGTGTTTCTGCAAAGACCGCCACGCCTGTCTGAGCAAACCTGGCTGGCCGAGTGGCAGGGCAGGCATACCCAGGTGGCGATCGATACACAGTCTACATTCGGTTACCGGCAGAACGTTATCGTTCGCGGCCTCAGCTACGGCGCGCCGCTGTTGCATGCGATGATCGAGGAGTACTTCCCCCCGGAGGCGATGGCATCGGACTACGCCTTCTACGACGTAGCAGAAGGCGATGACGAGGGCCTGGGGAAAAATGCCGGGGCGATGGTAGAGAGCTGCGCACGGTTTATTGACTTCGACCGAATCGACGTTATTCCAATGAGCGACTATCTGCTCAAACCCGTGGCCTGATCAGCCTGATTGCAAGGCGCGTATGCGGTCTTCCAGCGGCGGATGAGAACGCAGCAGCCCCGCCACTCCCTGTTTCATCTGTTCGCTTATGCCGAAGGCGGTCAGCTCACCGGGAAGGTCTTGAGGCAGTCCCTGCTCCGCGCGTAAACGTTGCAGGGCAGCGATCATATGGGCGTTGGTAGTCAGTGACGCACCGGCGGCGTCCGCGCGGTACTCGCGCCACCGCGAGAACCAGAATACGATCATGCTGGCAAGAAACCCCAGCAACATCTCAGTGATAAAGGTCACAACATAGTAGCCAATGCCATAACCCCGTTCAGTCTTGAACACCACGCGGTCTATGGTGTGTCCGATAATCCGGGCAAAGAACATCACGAAGGTATTGATCACGCCCTGAATGAGGCTCAGCGTGATCATGTCGCCGTTGGCGACATGGCCTATTTCATGCGCCAGCACGGCACGCACTTCCTCCGGGCGAAAACGCTGCAGCAAGCCGGCGCTCACGGCGACCAGTGCGTTATTGCGATTCCAGCCCGTGGCGAATGCGTTCGATGCCTCGGAGGGAAATATACCCACCTCAGGCATGCCAATACCCGCTTCCTGGGCCAGCTCGCGCACAGTATCGAGCAGCCACTGCTCATCGCGGGTGCGTGCCTGCTCGATAATGTGAGTGCCGGTGCCGCGCTTGGCCATCCACTTTGACAGTAGAAGTGAGATCAGCGAGCCACCAAAGCCGAACAGTGCACAGAATATGAGCAGGCTCTGCAGGTTCAGGTCTACGCCGTTGGCGGCGAGAATACCCTCCAGCCCCAGTAAGTTGAAGACGATACTGACCAGAACCAGCACGGCCAGGTTGGTGGCCAGAAACAGCATGATACGCATGGACTAGTGTGCCTCTTGCGAGTGTGTTGACGCAGCTTCGACAGGGACGCTGAGCGCAGGTTCCGCGGCCGCAGGCTCGTCCTCCATGGAAGGTAGTGGTATCTGGCTGGCTTCGATGACAGGTTCGCCCCGTTCCGACACAGCAACGCAGACCACTTCGCCACGCAGGTCCACATCCTTGGATGACAGCTCGAACAGGCTGTTGATTGCTTCATCCTCGTGCTTGACGCGCATCACTGCTTTCGCGTCGGCGCCGCTCACCCAGGCTTTGGATTTGCCCCAGTAGTGACCGTGCTGGTTGCGGATTACGTAAACCTCAGTCATTGCCAGTAGATTCCCTGTTGAATTCGCGGCGAGTGTAAGCCCTGGACCCCGGTTCTGCCAAGATACCCTGGCTAAGAATCCAGCAATGCATCCTTGGCCTGGTTGACCCTGGCGGCGAGGTAGTCGTTGCCGCCTCGGTCGGGGTGCAGTTTCTGCATCAGTTTGCGGTGTGCTGCAATAATATCTTCTTTACTGGCGCCTTCTTCCAGCCCCAGAGTTGCCAGGGCTTCCTTGCGCGTCATGCCGCTGCCGTTATTGTCCGGTGGCGGCTGTTGCGCTCCGAAATCGGTTTCGCCCGGGAAGCGTTGCTGGAGATAACTGTCCAGTAGTCGCACCGAGTCCGCGTCCTCCTGTTGGCAATAGCGGAGCAGTTGCTCCAGCTGCGCCCGGTCCATGTCCTGCAGGCGCCAGCCTTCAAAAGCGCCTTTGAGCACTTCTCCTGAGAGATCGCCGCTGTCGTGATCAAGTTGCATGCTGAGGATGGCGGTGGCCACGGTAGAGGTCTGGCCCGCGGATGCGGTGCGCGCTTGCCCGAATTTTGCCGCCAGCATGGGGGATAGACGAATCAACGTGGGTGCCAGGGCACGCAAGCCAACCAGGGCACCGGTCAGGGCTACGCCTATCCAGTGCATCTTGCCTGCCATAGCAAGTAGCACAACGGTCACCACGGCGATGCCCAGGCCAAGTTTCAGGAACTCACCGCGGCGTTTGTGCGGTGGGGCAGCCTGGGCGCGTTTTACCAGTATGTACAGGGCGAAGGCGATTGCTGCCAGCAGGATCAGTCTCGGCACGAGGGCCCTCAGTCTTTCAGTTGCTCAAGCAGCAGTTTAGCACCCTGGGTACCCTGGCGCTCAAGTGCAGCGACACCGCCCGAGGCATAGCTCGCTACCGCACCCAGCAGTGCGGCCAGCGTGTCGGCACTGCTCTGGTCGAAGCTGGCCCATGCGCCCTTGCTGAGCTTTGCCATGGTGCGAAAACACTGCTGCGCGTCAGCCAGTCTGCCTTCCTGGAAGATAAACAAGGGCAGCTGGCGTATCCCGCACTCACCGGCCAGTTGGCACAGGGTGTCGGCGTTCTCCTCCATGGCATCGCCGATGAATACCAGCGCCTTCACCGGGGCTTTTGCGTGTTCCGCAAGAGCATGACGCAGCATGCGCTGAATTTGTGTATGCCCGCCCTCGCAGTAGACGCGGCCCATTTCGGCTGCCAGTTGCTGTGAATCGCTGGTCCAGGGGCCGCTGCGGAACGTGTTGAAGCCGCGGTAATAGCAAAGTTGTACGCTGAGGGTCGTGCCCTGATGTGCAGCCAGGAACATATCCCGTTGCAGGTGACATGCGCGGTCCCAGGTGGGCTGGCGGCTCGCCGTCGCGTCCAGGCAGAACAGCAACCGCGGTTGTTGTTCGCGTACCGTGCTGATGGCATTGCGTTTGCGCAGGAAGCTGTCGATCTCGGTGCTACTGGCGGGGCGTGTGGGAAGTTGTTTGGCCATATCCGGGCATCGCGCCCATGGCGCTGTACTCAGTTGTTGTGGAGGTTGGTTCCCAGTTTACCTGTGCGGGATAATTCTGCCAGATAATGGCGGCGACTGGCCAATTCTGCTATGGCCTGTTGCAGCTGCTGTTGGTCAACCTCGTTGCGCTCATTTTGCACCAGCTGCCACAGCTTTCTGCTGCATAGCTCACTGGCGTTGAATTCTGTCGTTTGCATCGTATATATACTCTCTAGTCCATGTTCGCCGCCGAGCCGGCAAGTGGGCCCGTAGACACTTTTACAATGTCAGCCTAATCCGTTTTTATGACACAGATGTGAAACAGTGGTTCGGCGGGGAGTCCGGGTGACTTGAATTTATCACCGGGAGAAGTGTCTACTGTAACGATTGAATTCTGGAATGCAAGCTCACTGCAAAGGGTTTTCTTATGTCACTGTTCGATATCCGCCGTAAACACAGCATGCCCAGCGCGCAAACGGCCCTCCCGGGTCGTGAGCAGGAGATGCCGGTCCCCGCTGCTCACTTCGTCAACGGCAATCCACTGAAGGGGCCCTTTGCGGAGTCTATGCAGATGGCCATGTTTGGCATGGGCTGTTTCTGGGGAGTGGAACGCCTGTTCTGGCAGCTGCCCGGTGTATACAGCACCGCCGTTGGCTATGCGGCGGGGCTTACTCCCAACCCCAGCTATGAGGAAGTGTGTTCAGGGAAGACGGGCCATAACGAAGTCGTGCGCGTGGTGTTCGACCCGGAGGTGGTCAGCTACGCTGATCTGTTGAAAGTGTTTTGGGAGGGCCACGACCCAACGCAGGGTATGCGCCAGGGCAATGACAGGGGCACACAGTATCGTTCCGGCATTTACAC
>JAUIIQ010000202.1 GCA_030431585.1 Gammaproteobacteria bacterium
GTTGGCGATAGCAGCGCGCTATGAAAAGATGCTGTACCCGATGATAGGGCACCGGGTGGCTATCAAGGTGGAGGATGACGAAGCCAGCCTGTCCTATCTTATCAAGTTTACCGAGCGTGGCTCCCCCCTTGCGCCGGAGCACTGGGATCGTGCCGACTCTCAGGACACGGTGGCCAAGGCATCGGGCTTGCTGATCTGGCGTTCACTTTGCGGTTGGCTGATTGGTGAGTGTCTCGAGGTGTCTCGCGTGGAAATCGCCGCGCCGTTTGTCAACGCAGCTTACCGTGACAGCCTGACTCATCGCTTCGGCTGTGCTGTCCGCTTTGATGCCGATGACAACCAGTTCTGTTTTCCCGCCGCGCAACTGGAGCGACGGGTTGTCCACACCACCGAGTCCCTGCGCGAATTCCTGGACAACACCATTTACCAGTTGATCACTGTCGATCGTGAGCCCTCCAGCACCAGCGCCGCAATCAAATCCTTGATCACCATTGACCTGGCAACGGGGCTGCCCTCTTTTACCGCCGTGGCGAAGCAGCTGCATATGTCTGAATCCAGTCTGCGTCGCCGGCTGCAACACGAAGAGACGACCTACCAGCAGTTGAAGGACGAGGTTCGCTGCCAGGTGGCTGTAGACAAGTTGCTGAATGAGGATGCAAAGATCGCTGAATTGTCGGATTTTCTCGGGTTTACCGAGCCCAGCTCCTTTGTACGCTCTTTCAAGAACTGGACGGGGGAGACCCCGCGCAGCTACCGCGACAAGGTCCAGTCCCTGCAAAGCGCACCCTCCTGAGCGCAAATGTCAGCGCAATAGACCAGCAAGGTATACCGCAGAGGAAACACAATTAGTCATACTGGGGCGAACGCGAATCAAAACGGAATAAGGAAATGGCTATGTTGCTGGAAGGAAAGGTCGCGCTGGTCACCGGTGCAGGGCAGGGCGTAGGCCAGGGTATTGCTCTGGCGCTGGCAGCCGAGGGCGCCAAAGTGGCGGTAACCGGTCGCACCCTGGAGAAGCTGGAAGCAAGCTGCGAGATGATTCGACAGCGTGGCGGGGTGGCACTGCCGGTGCAGTGTGAGGTGAAGTCACTGGAATCGCTCACTGCCTGTGTAGAGGCGGTTATCAGTGAGTTCCAGGGGCTGCAGATATTGGTCAACAATGCCCAGGAAGTGCCGCTGGGTACCTTGCACGAAGTGACGGACGAGGCGTTCACCGCCGGCTTCGAATCTGGGCCGCTGGCCACCATGCGGATGATGAAGCTGTGTTACCCGCACCTCAAAGGCGACGGTTGCATCATTAATCTTGCCAGTGCCGCGGCCAAACGCTGGGATATGAGTGGCTACGGCGCCTACGCAGCCACCAAGGAAGGCATCCGGTCGCTTACCCGGGCCGCGGCTTGTGAGTGGGGTGACGAGGGCATTCGGACTAACGTGATCATGCCTCACGCTACCTCTCCCGGACTGAAGTGGTGGGTGGAAAACCGCCCGGAAGAAGCCGCCGAATTTATCGCCTCGATTCCGCAAAAGCGCATCGGTGACTGTGAACAGGATATAGGCCGTTTTGTGGCGCTGCTGTGCAGTGAGGGTTCGGCCTACGTTAACGGGCAGACCATCGCCCTTGACGGCGGTCAGGCGCTACTGGGATAAGGGGCGATAACATGCGGGTAATGGTGACGGGCGGTACGGGCTTTATTGGCTACCATACGGTGCAGGCCCTGTTACAGGCGGGCATGGAGGTCAGCCTGCTGGTGCGCAGCAAGGATAAGCTGGACAAGGTATACGGTGAGGGCGTGATCGAGCACTTCACCTGCGGCGATATTGCCGACGAGGCATCGGTGACGCAGGCGATGGAGGGCTGTGATGCTGTTATTCATGTTGCCGCGCTGGTGTCCACCCACGCGGCCGACGCAGAACGGGTTTACCGGGTCAACCTGCAGGGCACCCGAAATGTGGTGGGTGGCGCGGTGGAGGCAGGCGTTGAGCGCGTTATTCACGTCTCCAGTGTGACGGCGCTCTACGACCCCTCCGCCTCTGTTTTGACCGAGGACAGTCCGCCATCCCCCAAACCAACCGGCTATGGCCGCTCCAAGGTGGCCTGTGAGAAATACGTGCGCGCGCTGCAGGCACAGGGCAGTCCGGTCAGTATTGTCTACCCGGCATCGGTAATGGGCCCCGACGCCCCCGAGTTGACCGAGCCGCATATCGGCTTACAGACTTACCTAGCGCAGTTCGTGCCGCTGATGAGCTCCGGCAACCAGTATGTTGATGCCAGGGATATCGCCCGCGCCCACGTGCAGATACTCCTGGGTGAGGGGCAGAGTGATCGCTATGTACTGGGCGGGCACTATGTACCCTGGAAGGACCTGGGGCCACTGTTGCAGGAGCTGACCGGAAAGCGGATTCTCAAGGTTCCGGTTTCCGGCGCCGCCATGCGCCTGCTGGGCGGGGTGGCCGAGCGGGTGGCGCCGTTATTCAATCTGGACCTGCCGCTTACCCGCGAAGGCCTGACCTACGCCACCCGTTGGGTGCAGATGGACAACAGCCGCATAGAAGCAGAATTGGACTTTGAGTTTCGATCGGTAGAAGAGACCCTGGCGGATTCCATTCGCTGGATGTACCGGGCCGGACACCTGACAGCGGCGCAGGCCGGTAAACTTGCCGCGTAAGCGTCCCCCGGAAACTGGCGGTTGTGTGGGTATTCGGTGGCTATATTCCTCTCGCGACTTCCGGGATCAGGAAAAATGGCCTAAAATCACAAAACCATGTCCCATATCAATACGTGGTAGAACGGGCCGTGTTGTACTATGGTAAGCACGTCGGTGGCCAACAGCCTCGGCATCTGCATTAACAATTAGAGTAAGCAGAGAACAGTAAGAGGGCCAGGAGCGGCCCATGTGGTGTGGTCAACGGAATTGATTGATGACCGTGGAGGGATTCCTCCTCACGGTGTGCAGCAGCCTATTCCGTAAACGGGCACACTCCACTTAACAGATAAAGCAGAATTGCAGAACGTACCGCCCACGGGCGGTTCGTTTGCAGATTCGGAACAACAGCGTTTCGGAGACCAAGAAAAACAGCGGTTATCAAGCCGCCCACACGTTAAACGCACCACTACACTCGCAGAGGGAAGTACTATGAAGAAGAAGCTGCTAGCCATGTCGGTTCTCGCCGCCATCAGCGCGCAAGCCAACGCTTTTCAATTTGACACATCGGATGACTGGGAAATTCGCTGGGATAACACCTTCAAGGCAAATGTCTCTTCCCGTGTCGCCAAGCAGGATGATGATGTTGTAACGCCCCAGCGCGGCGCGGCATTTTTTCTGGCGGACGACGCCAGTCTGTCGGTTGACCGCAGCAATGGAGGCCTGATCAGCACGCGCATAGACGTGCTTTCAGAGTTCGACGTGATCTGGCGCCAGGACTTTGGTTTCCGTATCAGCGGGTCGGCCTGGTATGACCACGCTTACAAAGATTCCGACCACCCCGGAGACCGCATCTACACCTGGGCATCAGCCGACGTTGACCCCGGCGAATACAGCGATGCAGCGGAAGACCTGCACTACTTTGGCGGCGAGATTCTCGATGCCTTTGTGTTTGGTAACTGGTTTATCGGTGATACCTCGCTGGGTGTGCGCGCCGGTCGCCACACTATCTACTGGGGCAACAGCCTGCTGGCAACCGGTGCGATTGCCGGTGTCGGTGGTGCAATGGCGCCGCTGGACTTCTCCAAGGCCCTGTCTGTTCCTGGCTCCGAGGCCAAGGAACTGTTCATGCCCACGGCTAAAATCTCCACGGTCTTCCAGCCCACAGACAACCTCACGCTGAACGCATTCTACAACTTCGAACACCAGCGCTATCGTCTGCCTGAAACCGGTACCTACTTCAGTCCTGTTGAAGGTCTCACTGAAGACACGCAGTTCATTACCCTGCCTCCCGGTGATCCCTCTGCACCTTTCCGCACCGGCCTTTCCGGCAATAAAGACAAGCATGACAGCGGCGACTGGGGTATCAACGTCCAGTACTGGATTGATGCCTGGTCCCTGGAGACCAGCTTCATCTACCTGAACTACGTGGACAAGAACCTGCATGGTCTGCATGCCGGCTTCGACACAGGGCAACTCGCCAACATCCAGGCCGGCAGCAACCCACTGGCTGCTGTACTGCTGGGTGCCTGGAATGGCGGCTGTGCCGCCGGTGTTCTGGAGCCCTGCCCGCCGAATGACCCCGTTTTTAACGCGGATGAAGGCACGATCATTTACGGCCAGGGCGGTTGGCTGTTCAAAGATGACATCGATCTGTACGCCATATCGCTGGCCAAGGAAATTGGCGGAGTAAGCGTGGGCGCAGATATCGTACTGCGCCAGGACACTGGCCTCGCGCCAGACCTGGCCATAGGCCTGCAGCGTTTCTACGGTGCACCGGAAGGCTTTGTCCCGCTGATATCCTCGGCGCTCGGCCTGGGCCACATTCCCGGTGACTACGACAGCTATGACTCATCCAACTACCTTGGTCCGGTGGGTGATGTGTGGTCTGTGGTGATCAACGGTGTCGGCCTGCTGCAGAGCGGACGATTCTGGGATGGCGGTTCCTATATTCTCGAAGCGACCTTCCAGATGCTGGATGATTGCACCGAGAACTGTGATCTGCTTGATTTCCGTGTCTATGAGGATCGCGTAGTCAGTACCGTTGCGGCGGTATTCCGCCCAACCTGGTATCAGGTGGCCCCGGGCTGGGACATGACCCTGCCTATGGCTGTCTCCTACACCATTGACGGTGAAAAAAGCCCCTTCACCTTTGGTGGTGACGAGGAGCGCGGCAGCGGCAGCATAGGCGTTGAAATGGTCAAGGACGGTGTGTGGATTGTCGACGCACGCTACAACGCCTATTTTGGCCCGGTCAATGCCGGTATTGGCGGTCTGCTCAAGGACAGGGACAACATCTCCCTCACCGTCAAGCGAACCTTCTAGGAATAGTCTAGTCTACTGCTATAACGCTTATAAAGACCGTATAAGAGGATTTACCTATGATGTACAAGAAAACTCTGGCTGCCGTGTGTTTCAGCAGCTTCGTTGCCGGCAGTGCGATGGCGGCGGTTTCCCCCGAGGACGCAGCGCGCCTGGGCCAGGACCTGACGCCCATGGGCGCGGAGGCTGCGGGCAATGCGGATGGCAGCATCCCGGCCTGGAACCCGGCCGGCACGCCGATTCCTGCCAACTTCGTTGCCGGCTCTGACAATTACGTCAACCCCTATCCGGACGAGAAGCCGATTTACACTATTGACGCCAGCAATTACCAGGAATACGCCGATGTCCTCACCGAGGGCACCAAGGGCATATTCCAGAAGCTGGGCGCCGATGGCTTCCGCATGGAGGTTTATCCAAGCAAGCGTGAGTTCGTGGTGCCTGAGTGGATCTATGGCAACACCGCCAAGAATGCCACCGCGGCAACGCTTGAGGATGGTGGTCAACGCGTGGCAGGGGCCCTGCCGGGCGTCCCCTTCCCGCTGCCGCAAAGTGGACTGGAGGTGTTGTGGAACCACCTGACTCGCTATCTCACCGACCACTCGGTTACCTACGATACCTATTACGTCAGCTCCAACGGCAAACCCATTCTTTCCACTACCGGTTTTATCACCAACGTGTTGCCCATGTACAAGGAGCAGGACCAGGTCATCGGTGATATTCCCTGGGTGAAACTGCGTATCAACTACAAGGCACCTGCGCGGCGCGCGGGCGAAATCCTGCTGGTACACGAACCGGGCGCTGATTTTACTGCCGGCAAGGGTCGTAAGGCCTGGCAGTACCTGACGGGACAGCGCCGGGTGCGCCTGGCGCCAGCGGTATCCTTCGATACGCCCAACCCGGGTGTAGCCGGTACGTCCACCTACGATGACTCCTTTATCTTCAACGGCTCACCTGAACGTTATGACTGGAAACTGGTGGGTAAGAAGGAAATGATCATCC
>JAUIIQ010000203.1 GCA_030431585.1 Gammaproteobacteria bacterium
AGAACTACCGATTGCGCGTCTTAACCCATTGCGGGTGGGACGGTATCATTAACCGGGTTTAGTGAATATCGGTGCATCCCCCTTTAATGGGGAAGAGCCGAAAAATGGCCACCCCCATGGGGTAGCCATTTTCCTTTGTATGGTGGGCCGTGCTGGATTCGAACCAGCGACCAATTGGTTAAAAGCCAACTGCTCTACCAACTGAGCTAACGGCCCTCAGAAGAGGGGCGTATCTTACGGATTTGAGACCAAAACTCAAGAGCCGCCTGCGTTTTTTTTGGCCACGAAAAACGACCGTAATCAGGAACTTAGGCGTAGCGTGTGGGATCTTTAACGCCGGCATCCGCGAAACCTTGCCGACGCAACCGGCAGCTGTCGCATTTGCCGCAGGCCAGGCCCTGCGTCGTTGCCTGGTAGCAGGATACCGTTAGCGAATAATCCACACCCAGCGCTAGCCCTGCCTCGATAATGTCGCCCTTGCCAAGCTTCATCAACGGTGTGTGGACGGTCGTATTACGACCCTCAACCCCTGCCTTGGTCGCCAGGTTGGCCAACCGCTCAAAGGCTGCAATGTATTCCGGGCGGCAGTCCGGGTAGCCGGAATAATCCACCGCATTGACGCCAATGAAAATATCTCGAGCCCCCAGGACCTCCGCCCACCCCAGCGCGATGGAGAGGAAGACTGTATTGCGGGCGGGTACGTAGGTAACGGGGATTCCTGCGGTTTCTGTTTCCGGTACATCGATGGAGGAATCCGTCAGTGCGGAGCCACCAATGCTGTCCAGGTTGAGTTTGACTACTTTGTGCTCCACATCCCCAAGAGAAGCGGATACGCGCTCAGCGGCCAGCAGCTCCGCACGATTGCGCTGGCCGTAGTCGAAGCTCAGCGTATAACAGGCGTAGCCCTGACTGCGGGCCATGGCCAGAACCGTAGTGGAATCAAGACCTCCGGAGACGAGGATGACAGCAGGCTGCTCACTCATATTCAGTGCCCGGGCTGGTCATTCCAGAGGATTTTATGTAGTTGCAGCTGCATACGTACTGGCAGCTTATCATCCAGTATCCACTCCGCCAGCTGACGCCCGGACAGCGTGCCGTGGCTGGGTGAAAACAATACGTCCGACACCCTTTCCGCCAGTTGCAACTCATCCAGTTTGAACCTGGCCCACTCGTAGTCCTCGCGGTCGCAAATGACAAACTTGAGCTGGTCAGTGGCCGTCAGCAGGGGAATGTTGTCGTAGTCATTCCGCTGCATTTCGCCGGATGCGGGTGTTTTCAAATCCAAAACAGTGACCACCCGAGGATCGACACCGTGAAGAGGCATCGCACCACCGGTCTCAAGAGACACCTCGTAACCCGCATCACATAGCCGCGGCAATAAACGTAAACAATTCGGCTGGGCCAGCGGCTCCCCGCCAGTAACGGTTACGTAGCGAGGTTGGAACGCTGCCACCTTCTCCAGCACGTCATCAATAGAAACCAGCTCGCCGCCAGTGAACGCGTACTCGGTATCGCAGTATACGCAGCGCAGTGGACAGCCGGTAAGGCGGACGAAAACCGTGGGCAGGCCCATGGTCCGGGTTTCGCCCTGGAGGGAGTAAAAGATTTCAGTGATGCGCAGGGCGTCCTGGCTGTGAACCAGCGTGTTCGACATTTACTACACCCGACGCTACCTAGAAATTCTCTGCGAGAAAATCTCGGGACAGCTTGACCGCGGCACTATTGGTATCGCCATACTCGCGAACCACCCGTTCCAGGTACTGGCGAGACTTCTCCCGATTACCCTTGAGATACTGCACCTTACCCAACTTGTACATGGCATCGGGTGCCTTGGCGTTGTCCGGGTACTGGCTGAGCAGCAGGGAGAAAGATTGACGTGAAGACTCAAGATCCTGAGGGTCAACCACCAGGTACAGCTCGCCCAGCCAGTAATGGGCATTGGGGGCAAATTTGCCATCGGGGTAACTGTCCAGGAATTCGCGGAAAGCCGCCACGGCCTCATCGAACTGCTGGCCCCGCACCAGGGAGTAGGCACTGCGATAGGCCTCGGACTCACCCGGCAGGGCAGCGCCCTGGCCAGTCGTCAATGGCAAGGCAGGCGTGGCTACAGCGGCAGAGGGCCTGTTATTACCACCCGCGGAAACAGCCGGCGCGGCGGCCGAGGTGCCTACAGCGCTCAGTCGCTTGTCCAGGTCGACATACCTCTCCAGGCTCTGGGCTTTGAGCTTGCGTAATTCATTGGCCTGCTCCTCAACCATGCCATTGAGGCGCATCACTTCCTGCTGCAGTTGCTGCAGCTGAATGTACAGGGTGCCCATACTCTGGTTGCCCGAGGGTGAGGCTGCAGGCCTGGTCGTAGTTGCCGGCGCCGCAGGTGCACTGTTCACACCATAGCTGGTCGCAGGGTACGACTGGGCCGGGCGCACACCATATGGGTCTGCGACAGCACCGGGAGTGGCTGTCGCGGGCGCAGAAGACGAGGTGCGGCCCGCACGCTCCGCTTCAACATCCACATAATCCTGGGCCTGGGCCATGAAGCACAACGGGCCGGTCATAAAGACCAGCCCGCTCGCCATAAGCCATTTGCTCATGTTTACCATAGGCAGCTTACTTCAGCTCTACACGCCGGTTCTGCGACCAGTTGGCTTCACCTGAACCATAAGCTATCGGGCGCTCTTCACCGTAGCTGACTGACTCAATGCGATAGCTGGGAATACCATTGACGACCATGTAGTCACGCACCGCATTGGCGCGTCGCTCGCCCAACGCCATGTTGTACTCGCGGGTACCACGCTCGTCGGTGTGGCCTTCCAGGCGTACCGTAGCGTCAGATCCCTGCAGGGCAGCAATATGGGCATCGAGGGCTTCAATTGCCTCGGGCTTCAGGTTGTAGCTGTCGAAATCAAAGTAGAACACGTTGCCATAAGCGGCGGCCGCGTCCATCAGTCGCTGCTGCTCTGCGGATGCAGCGGCGGCGGCAGCTTGCTGCTCGGCCTGTGCGGCAGCGGCAGCAGCTGCAGCGGCGGCAGCGGCCGCTTCCTCTTCTTTCTTAGCGCTACCGGAACAAGCTGCCAGAAATGCTGCAGCAAACAGCACGGCTACGGTTTTACCGGCAACAGGTAGATGTCTCATAATGCCCTTCCTCTAAAGTGCGTGGTTGTGAATTGCTTTTTAGTTAACGGCCGCGATCTACCGGCCCATATAAGGTGACCATGCAGGCTCGCGTACATCGCCTTCTCGCGAGGGCAACCGGAATTTCACTCCGCCATCAACCGAGACCGCCGCAAGAATGCCACGGTCAGCGTGTTTCGTTGCGTACAATACCATAGAGCCATTAGGCGCGATACTGGGACTTTCATCCAATTCTGTAGAAGTGAGCACTTGCAAGCGACTGGTCACCAGGTCAAGAATCGCTATGTGGAAGCGGCCATCTTTCTGATGAACCATCACCACATTTCGCCCATCCTGAGCGACTCTGGCACGGGCGTTATAGCCCCCTTCAAATGTCACCCTCTCGGTAGTGCCGGTGCGCAGATCGTAGCGATAGATTTGCGGGCGACCACCCCGGTCAGAGGTGAACAACAGCGAACGTCCGTCAGGCATCCACGTGGGCTCGGTATCAATGGCGTAGTGGCGGGTGACCCGGGTAAGCTTGCGCGTGGTCATATTCATCAGGTAAATATCCGGGCTGCCATCCTTGGACAGAACCATGGCCATGGTGTTGCCATCCGGCGACCAGGCTGGCGCGCCATTGAGCCCTTTGAAATTGGTTATCTGTTCGCGCGCTCCAGTGGCCAGGTTCTGGATGTAGATCGCCGGCCGACCCGTTTCAAAGGAGACATAGGAGACTTGCTTGCCGTCGGGAGACCAGCCCGGCGCCAGCACCGGCTCACGCGACTCCAGCAATACAATGGGGCGAGCGCCATCGGAATCCGCCAGCGTCAGGCGAAAGTAATCCTTGCCTCCGGGCACTCGCGTCGCCGACACATACAGCAGCCGTGTAGCAAACGCGCCGGGAATTCCCGTGAGCTTCTCATAAACGGCGTCCGCAACCCGGTGCCCCAACATACGCGCCTCATTTGCCGGCCCGCTTTCAGCACCACTGTGAACCTGTTGCTGACGAGTTACATCATACAGTTCGTACTCCACGCGCATCTGCTCACCCTGAGGCAATACCCGGCCGATCAACAGGTATTCAGACTGAATGGCTCGCCAGTCGCGGTAGAAGATATCTTTTTGCGTACTGGGCCGGCCGAGCATATCCGCGCGGTCCACCGGGGCAAACTGGCCACTCCGGGCAAGGTCAGCGTCCACCACCTGAGCGACATCTTCCGGTGCAGTACCCTGCCCTTGCCAGGCAAAAGGCACCACTGCAATCGCGGTTGGGTTGTCTCGACCCTGGGTGATCTCGATGGTCAGTTGCGCATGCACATCCAGTGCCGCGAGGGCGAATAGTAGTGGCGCAAGGGCCAGCATTAGCCGTTTCATCAGTAACGCAAATCCTCTGGGTTAAATAACAGGTTGAATCGTCTGAACATCTTCTCAAACTCCCGCGAGGGCAGCGCGCTCAACTCCGGGAAGCTGCCGGCTTTTTTCACCGCGTTCATCGCCGATCGGTCAAATGCCTGGTTACCACTGCCTTCCAATACTCTCACGTTCACCACCTCCCCGGTGGGCACCAGTTGCACCTCCAGCAAAACCTGCATGCCATTGCGCGCACTGGGCGGTCGGCTCCAGTAGTTGACTACAGTCTGGCGGATCAGGGCGGCATAACTGGCCGCCATCTCTTCGGCCGTCGCCGTCGCCTCCAGCGCGCTTTCTTCGGCTTCGAGGCTGCGCAGCATGTCAGCGCGGGTGATAGCGGCCAGCTCCTGTTCAGTTATTCGTGGTTCCGGTTCGGGTTTTACCGCCGGTTCCGGTTTTGGCTTGGGTGCAGGGGTCGCCTCGGGCGTTACCGGTTTGGGCCTGGGTTTGACCGCTACCGGCTTTGGCTTGGGCTTGGGCTGTACGCTGGGCCTGGACGCTGCCTTGGGCTTGGGTTTTGGCTGCGGCTTCTGGAATTCGCTGACGTCCACCAGGCGCGCATTGATCACCTTGGGCACAGGTTTCACCTTCATCACCTCGGGCTCGGCATTTACCCAGTTCAAGGTCAGTGCGGCCACCAACAACCCGTGCAGGAACAGGGAAGCCAGGGCCGGGCGCACGATAATTCGTGGCGCTACCGGTTTGGCATAGACAGACTCCGAACTCACTGCGGGCTCTCTGTCACCAGGCCAACGCTGGGGGCGCCAGCCTGCTGCAAGGCCACCATTACAGTAACCACGTCACCATACGGCACAGACTGATCACCCCAGATAAGCACCGGCTTTTGCGCATTGCGCTTCACTACCTTCGACACCCTGTCCTTGATAGTGGCCAGGGCAAGCGCCTGCTCCTCATTGCCGAGATTCAGGTATAGCTTGCCCTGGGCATCTATAGACACAATCAAGGGTTCACTGTCCTGATTCTCCACAGGATCTGCTGCTGCCTCAGGCAGATCCACTTTCACCCCCTGCATCAACATCGGTGCGGTGACCATGAAAATAATCAGCAACACGAGCATGACGTCAATGTAAGGCACCACATTGATCTCGGACATGGGCTTGCGCTTGCCGCGACTCCTGCTCACCCCGCCTGGCCTCCGCGTTTCTCGCGCGCCCTGAGGGCATAAGCCTGGCGGGAGAGAATGCTGGAAAACTCGTCCACGAAGGTGTCGTAGCGATTGCTGAACACCTCCACACGAGCAGAAAAGCGGTTATAGGCAAGCACCGCCGGAATTGCTGCGAACAGCCCCATGGCGGTGGCCACCAGCGCTTCGGATATACCCGGTGCGACCGTGGCAAGGGTCGCCTGAGTCGCGTTGGCCAGCCCCCGGAACGAATGCATAATTCCCCATACCGTACCAAACAGGCC
>JAUIIQ010000204.1 GCA_030431585.1 Gammaproteobacteria bacterium
CACCAGCCCCAGCACCTTGGCAACCAATACCATCAGCAGGCAGCTGGCAAAACCGTACACCGCACCGAAGCCAAACCAGGCGTCAATGCCGAAGTAGCCTTTGACGTAGATCACCGACTGGGCCACAACCACCAGCAGCAAAACAATACTGAAGCCTATCCAGAGCTTGCGAATGGTAGCCGGCCTGACCAGCCAATGCAGTTGCTCATCGTCTTTTTCGCGGCTGGAACTGACGTTGTTGCTCATAGCGGAAGCGCCCTTACGACCTGGCTCTCAAGTTCGATGACCGGCCCGTTGAACAGGAAAAAAGCCAGCGTCAGCAAAGCCGTAATGCATAGCGCCAGCACCGCTGCAAATGGGGCCTCACCATGTGCCTTGGCACCTGCTTCCTCTCGCTCAAACCAGGCCATGTACAGAATTGGCAGGAAGTAGGCGGCATTGAGCACGGTGCTGGCGATGATCGTGAACACCGCTACCAGATTCTCTGCCTCAAACGCCCCGGCCAGGATATACCACTTGGAGACGAAGCCAGCGGTGGGCGGCACACCAATCATGCTGAGCGCGCCAATGGTAAAGGCGGTCATCGTCCAAGGCATGCGCCTGCCTATACCGCGCAACTGGTGGATTTCGGTTTTTTTGGAGGCGACATAGATCGCGCCCGCCGCAAAGAACAGGGTGATCTTGCCGAAGGCATGGGCCACCATGTGAATGGCGGCACCCACTTCGGCCAGTGGTTTCAGCGTTGCCGCGGCCATGACCACATACGACAGCTGGGCTATTGTGGAGTACGCCAGCAAACGTTTGATATTGGTTTGCCGCAGCGCCACCAGGCTAGCCGTGATGATGGTAAACGCGGCCATATACAGCAGCCAGCCTGAGCTGGGCGTAGCGAACAGAAAATCAATGCCAAACACGTAAACAATAATTTTGGTGATGGCAAAAACACCGGCCTTCACCACTGCAACCGCGTGCAATAGTGCGCTCACCGGCGTGGGTGCGACCATGGCAGCCGGCAACCAGCGGTGCACCGGCATTACCGCTGCCTTGCCTATACCGAACACAAACAAACCCAGTAGCAGGCCTATGGCCGGGCCTTCCAACTTGCCGGCCAGAATGCCGCCATGAACAAAATCACCCGTGCCGGCAGCCATGTAAGTCCAGATGATAGCCGGCAGAAACAAACCGATAGAGGTACACAACAGCACACCCAGGTAAACGCGTGCCGAGCGCACCGTAGCCTCATCGCCCTTGTGTGAAACCAGGGGATAGGTTGACAGCGTGAGAACTTCGTAAAACAGAAACAGGGTAAAGAGGTTGCCGGCAAAGGCCACACCCATGGTGGCGGCCAGCGCCAGCGCGAAACAGACATAGAAGCGCGTCTGGTTCTTCTCTTTGTTGCCGCGCATATAACCAATAGAGTAGACCGAGTTGATCAGCCACAGTCCGGATGCCAACGCGGCGAACAACATGCCCAGAGGCTCCACCCGGAAAGCGATGGTCAAGCCCGGCATCACCTCGCTTACTTCCACCGCTGGCCTGCCACCGGCCATCAGCGTGGGCAACAGACCCCAGACAACCCAGATCAATGCTGCGGCCGTGAGCAGCGTAGTTGCCTCGCGCAGGTTGGGGCTGATACGCCCTGCCACCGCGATCGCCAGCGCACCGGCCAGCGGCAGGCAGATTGCCGTCAGTATGGCTGTCTCGGGGATCATGGCGCACCCCCTACCAGCAGCGCCGCGCTACCGTTCGCCAGGGCCAGCGGCAGATGAGGAAACAAGCCGAAGAAGATGTTCAGCAGCGCAACCGCCCAGGTCACCAGCAGCAACTGCAGTGGCGCTTCCGCAAATGAGGTGTCGCCTTCAGCGGAAGCCTGCTGAAAGTAGAGAGCCTCGACAATACGCCAGATGTACACCACTGCCATCAGCGAGCTGACCAGAATCACCGCCACCAGCGACCAGCCCCACAGGCCGCTTTCCAGAGCAGCGGTGATCAGCAGCCACTTGCTGATGAACCCCGCTGTGCCCGGAACACCGATCAGGCTCAACCCGCAGACTACCAGGGCGGCGCAAGTCAGAGGCATACGCCGCGCCGCGCCGCCAAGCTCACTGAGCCGCAGGTCACGAAAATGAAAGGCGAGGCAGGCTACAGCCAGGAACAAGCCTCCTTTGGCGAGGGCATGGTTGAACATATGCATGGCGCTTGCGGTAATACCCGCCTCACTGACAAAACTGGCACCCAGCAGGATGTAGCCAATCTGCGCTACCGATGAGGTGGCAAGCAGTCGTTTCAGGTGGCCCTCGAACATGGCAACCGACGACGCCACCAGTATCCCCAGAACCGCCAGCGGCAAGGCAAACAGGGTGAACTGGAATTCATGATCTGAGAGCCTGTCCTGAAACACCATGGAGTCGAATCGGATCAGAACGTAGAGGGCCACCTTGGTCGCACAGGCCGCCAGAAATACCGTCACCATGTGAGGCGCATGGGTGTAGGCGTTGGGCAGCCATACGTGCAATGGGAAGACCGCAGCCTTGAGCGCCAGCCCGATAGTGATAAAACCGGCGGCGACCAGTATCGGGTTGAGTGCAACGACATCACCGATACGCGCCTGCATGTCGGCCAGGTTGAGGGTGCCGGTCATCATGTAGATAAGGCCGACACCAATCAGGTAGAACGTCGCGCCTATGGTGCCCATGATCAGGTACTTGAACACCGCGGGCAGTGCCCGACGGTCCGGCCCACCGGCAATCAGAATGTAGCTGGCCAGCGACGATATCTCCATGAAAACAAAGATATTGAAAGCGTCCGCAGAAACCACTATTCCCGCCAGCCCGGCCAGGCCCAGCAGCCAGGCCGCATAGAACAGGGGTTGTCGTTCCGGCTCTATCTGCCTGTCTACACTGACCCTGGCAGCGAGCAGGGCCGCCGCGCCCGCGCCAGTGACCAGCAACAGCACCAGTGCACTGAAGGCGTCAACCTCCAGCGCAATGCCATAGGGGGCTGCCCAACCGCCCATCGCGTAGACCTGGGTCTGCCCGTCCAGCACTGCCATGGCCAGCGCGATTGCTATCGCAAAGCTCGCCAGCCCGGCGGCGGTTGCGCCGGCCCACGCCAGCCCGCGAGGCTGCAACAGCACGATCAGGGGCGCCGATAACATCGGCACCACTACCTGTAGGGCGGGAAGGTGTTCCATGAAAGTCATATCAGTCAGTCTGCGCCCAGAATCTCGTGCTCTTCAATGGTGCCGTAGGACTCCTTGATCCGAACCACCATGGCAAGACCAAGGGCGAGAGTGGACACGCCCACCACGATAGCGGTGAGTATCAGTACCTGCGGCAACGGGTTGGAAAACACCTGGTCGGGAACCCCTTTCTGAATAATGGGCGCGGTGCCTCCCTCTACCTTGTCCATGGTGATATACAGCAGAAACACTGCGGACTGGAAAATCGACAGGCCGATCAGTTTCTTGATCAGGTTTCGCTTCCTGATAACGGCATAAAGGCCCACCGTCAGCACTACCGCAAACACCCAGTAATTGTAATAGCCGAGTAACTCCAGGAGCTTCACGTCATGCTCTCCCGCGCCGCGAAGGCATGAAAAATAGACAGCAATGCGCCACAAACAGCCATGCCCACACCCGCTTCGATAACCAATATACCCAACTGCTGCCCGAACACCGGATCGGCGGCGAGCACCGAATAGTCGAGGAACGCTCCACCCTTGAGCATGCAGACAACACCCACAGCGCCATAGAGCAGCGCGCCACCCACCACCAGCGCCAACAGCACCGAGCGCGGCACGGCGCGCAGTGCTTCCGCTTCACCCTCCAGCAACGCATAGAGAATTACACCGGTAGCAATAATGGCGCCCGCCTGGAAACCGCCGCCCGGGCCATATTCACCGTGAAACTGCACATACAGGCCGAACAGCACAATAAAAGGCACCAGCAAACGGCCGACCACCTGGGGAATAAGGTGGTGGCGCAAACCGGACACAGGTTGCGGGGCCGCGGCGGTTTGCCGGGCCGGTTTCACGCCGAGAATAAACAACACGCCGATACAGGCGGCAAACACGACAAACACTTCGCCGAGGGTGTCGTAACCACGAAAGCTGCTGAGTATCGCCGTGACCACGTTGGGAATATCCATGTACTCCGGTGTTTTCTCCAGGTACCAGGGCGCCACATGCTGATGCACCGGCGCTTCCGGATCACCCAGGCGCGGCTTGTCGAATGAGGCGTATATAAGCAACATTGCCAACACGCCTACCGTACCAAGGGCAACCGTTCGCCCGCCAGGGCGTGGCTTCTCCCAATCACCGGTGAGGGCCAACGCACTGAGAAAAATAACCGTGGTGACGCCCGCGCCGACTGCGGCTTCCGTTAGCGCCACGTCTGCTGCGTCCAGAATGAAAAAGTTGGCGGCCATCAGCAAACTGAAGATGGATGTCAGCATTACTGCCACAAACAGGTTCTCGGTGCGCACGATAGCGACCGCGGTGATAACCAGCAGTGTCAGCAAAAAAAGTGCGAAAACATAAATCATGGCTGGGTGTTTTCCCCGTGTTTGCTTTGCCCCGTATCGCCCTCGGGCTTGAGTCCGGACAGCAGGGCCGCGTTGGCCAGGGCATAGGTGGCGGTAGGACCGGTCAGCAGCAGGAACAGCATGATCGCAAACAGCTTCAACGTGGCCAGCGAAAGGCCCGACTGCAGCATCATGCCTACAAATATCAGCAGTGTGGCCATGGTATCGGTAAGGCTTGCCGCATGAATCCGTGTATAGAAATTGGGCAGCCGCAGGCCGCCTATCCCACCTATCAGCACGCAGGCGCCGCCCACAGCCAGCAGCACCCAACTCACCACATCGAGTGCTAACTCAATCACTGTCGACCCTCTCCTGCTTGCGGAAACGGTCCTGGAAAAACTCCAGCACAGCGAGAATGCCCACTACGTTAATAAGGGCATAGGCGAGCGCCAGGTCGAGAAAATCAGGCCGACCATAAAGGAAGGCAATCACCGACAGCAACAACACCGTCTTGGTGCCAAATACGTTCACCGCCAGCACGCGGTCGTAAACAGTGGGACCGAGCAAGGCACGCACCAGGGCCAGAACCATCGTTACCAGAATGGCAATGGATACCACAATATACATCGTCAGTTATTCTCCAGGCGAGCGGCCCTGCGGGTGACCTCGCCAGACTGCAGGGACCTCGCGCTATCACGGGTCAAACAATGGACCAGCAGTTTGCCCTCGTGCACATCCACGGTAACCGTGCCCGGCGAGAGGGTAATGGAGTTGCCCAGAATAACCTGCCCCACTTCACTGTCGCTCTGTGCTTTCAGTTCAACCATAGTGGGGCTGATCGGCATGGAAGGCTTGAGGATCAGCTTGGCCACTTCAATACTCGACACCGCAATTTCGCGCAGTAGCCACCACCAGTAGGCAGGCAAGCCGGGTAACAAGGCCATCAGGGCCTGATGGCGAAAGAAGCCCATACGGTGTGCAAGATATGCGCTAAGCAGGCAGGAGAAAGCACCCAGCCCAAGCAACAGCGGCTTGTAAAGCCCAGACCAAAGCACCCAGGACACAGCGAGCACCAGCAGTAACAGCAGTACAGCCGGTAGGCGGGCTTCACCTCGCTGGGAGGCAGGACGCACAGGGGACCGGGTCATGAGTCACATGGAAAATGTTGCTGCAACGACGCATCCACAACCGTCATGGCTGGGGCATCGTGGGCGTTATGATCAGCCAGGTCGGCCACAACAGCATCCACCACATGGCGCAGTTGCACAGGGTCGCCCAGGCAAAAACCGGCGAGGCTGGCTGCGCGCAAGCTGTCTGCGCGACTGGGCAAGCGCGTACGCATGGCGCGTTCACTGAAGGTTTCTTTTTT
>JAUIIQ010000205.1 GCA_030431585.1 Gammaproteobacteria bacterium
GGCCAGGGCCAGATAAATCGGCATGCTGGAGGCCCCCAGTGAGTTCATCAACTCTGATGAGGGGGTGAACGCGACGCGCCAGTTGGTGTCCGGGATCACCGCGAAGCGGCGATAATCAATGGCGTCGCCACCTCCCGTCGCGGCTATTACTGTGGTGCGGACTTTGCCATCGCGGGAGGTGTGCAACTGTTCCAGCTCATATTTACCGGTGCCGGCATTGAGCGCCTGCAGTTGCCTGGCCAGGGTTTCGTTGTCCACGGAAGCCACCAGCACGGCGCGCCTGTTGCCCATGCGGGGGTGCTCTACGACCTCTGCGATGGTAGTCAGCCAGCGTTCTTCAAAATTGAACGATTCGGGCAGGGTGTCCTCACCATTGGCTGCGCGCCTCACCAGGTCTACCTCGATGTGATTACGCAGGCCCTGATTACCGCCCTCGAACACCGCCGTGCCCATGTCGCCTATAGGCACCAGTTTCAGTGTGAGCAGGTCCGGGAAATAGTCCAGTACAGCCTGTTCCACCAGCTCAATGTCCTGCTGCGAGCGGCTGGCAATGGCGGACAGCGCAAGGGGAGACCGGGCAGCGCTTTGCAGGCGCTGGCGCAGCAGTTCCACTCTGGAGTTGATGTTGGTGGCCTGCTGAGTGGCGTAGGCGCCGGCCACGCGATCAGCCTGGCTGGTTCGCAGGCCAGGTTCACGTATCAACAGCAGATAGGCAAAGCTGCCAATGATGACGATTACGGTTAACACCAGGCCGTTCAGCGCTACCCTGTAGGTCCCGTTACCGGAAGAGCCAATGCCCTGTGGGTTGGCGCCGGGTTGCCGCTGGGCGCTCTTTTGGGCGCTACTGTCCTTTTTTTTCTTTTTCAGTTTGTTCAGCATGTTCTGTGGCCGATGCCTCCAAAGCCGCAATGATAGTACGCTTGTGCCCCGGGGTGAACGCGAAAAGTGCTTTTTTACCAACTAGTTAGTGCGCATACCGGGTCGTGGGTGCGTTGCGGAAGGCGTCATGCTCTCGTAGCCGGGTTAACTCAGACCCGCATCAGTATCGCGAACCGCAGCGCTGGCAACAGCGTCGATAATCTGTCCAGCCAGCGTGGTTTTGCTGGCTCGCGGGAGCGCCTGCTCCGCGTGATGTGACAGGATAGTGACTTCATTGTCCTCGCTGTTGAACCCGATGCCCTGCCTGGACACATCGTTGGCCACGATCATATCCAGGCCCTTGCGGCGCATCTTGTCGCGAGCATAAGTGAGCAGGTCGCGGGTTTCAGCAGCGAAACCCACCGTGAACGGCCGGTATTCGCTGGCCGCCACCGCGCTGACGATGTCCGGGTTTCTGACCAGCCGCAGGTTTATTTCTTCTGCCCCTTTCTTGATCTTATCCGGCTGTACTTCTGCGGGCCGATAGTCCGCCACGGCCGCGCAGGCGATAAAGATGTCGCAATCGGGCAGCAGCGGCAGGCAGGCATCCAGCATATCGCTGGCACTCTCCACTTTCAGGCAGTGCACGTGCTCCGGGACGTCCAGATTTACCGGGCCGCTCACCAGGGTTGTGCGCGCCCCGGCCGCTACGGCGGCTTCTGCCAGAGCATAGCCCATCTTTCCTGAGCTGTGGTTGGATATGTAGCGCACCGGATCCAGCGCTTCTCTGGTAGGCCCGGCGGTGATTACCACGCGTTTTCCGGCCAGCTTGCCGCTCTGGAACAGGCCGGCAGCCGCTGCACAGATGACCTCTGGTTGTTCCATTCGCCCGGGTCCAACATCGCCGCAGGCCTGCTGGCCTTCCGCCGGCCCCACCAGCTTGATCCCGCGCTGAACCAGGGTCTCTGCGTTAGTGATGGTTGCCGGGTCGCGCCACATTTGCTGATTCATCGCGGGTGCCAGGAGGATGGGTGCGGGAGTGGCCAGCGCAACGGTGGTGAGCAGGTCATCTGCCCGCCCGGCGGCCAGGCGTGCCATCAGGTCGGCAGTGGCGGGCGCAAGCAACAGTAGGTCCGCCCAGCGCGCCAGCTCAATATGGCCCATGCCCTGCTCCGCATCCTCATCCAGCAGCTCCGTGTGTACCGGTTTGCCGGAAAGCGCCTGCAGTGTCAGGGGGGTAATGAACTCCCGCGCGCCCCGGGTCATAATTACCCGCACATCGGCGCCAAGCTCCTGCAGTTGGCGCACCACTTCAGCAGACTTGTAAGCAGCGATGCCGCCACTGACGCCTAGCAGGACATTGCGATTAAATAGATGTGCCATTGCCGAGTCCGAGTTGCCACAATAGGTATAGAAGGCATGGAACGATATCACCTGGCCTGTGATTTTGACACTGCCGGTCGGGGCGCTCAGGGAGGAGCATATGGAAGCAAGTCGCTGGGAGCCGGGAGAGGGGCCCCGGGAAAGGATGCTGTTACGCGGCGCGCAGGCGCTGTCAGACGCAGAGCTTCTCGCCGTTCTGCTGCAGACAGGTTACAAGCAGCGCAACGCGGTGCAATTGGCAGGAGACCTGTTGCTGCAGTTCGGCGGCCTGCCGGGAGTCATGCGCACAGATGCTGCGGCGCTGCTGGCCTGCCAGGGAATAGGGGAAGCCAAGTATGCGGTTTTGCAGGCTGCAACCGAGTTGGCCAGGCGGCAGGCGCTGCAGGAACTGGATGGTGCCGACGTGTTGTCGAGCCCGGGGCAGACGCGGCGTTTTCTGCAGCACCATCTTGGTTCCCGGGTGCGGGAGGTCTTCAGCGTGATCTTCCTCGATAATCAGCATAGCGTGATTTGTTGTGAGGACCTGTTCCTGGGCACGTTGGATGGTGCGGCCGTGTATCCCAGGGAAGTTGCGGTCAGGGCCTTGCAGTACCGGGCCGCGGCGGTCATTTTTGCTCATAACCATCCATCGGGGCTGGCAGAGCCCAGCAGCGCTGACCGTCGCATTACGGAAAGGCTGTGTGCGGCTCTTGGCCTGCTGGATATACGCGTGCTGGACCACATTATTGTTGGCAGGGGCACCGAATATTCTTTCGCCGAGCAGGGGCTGTTGTAGCGAGGCGGTCCCCAGCCGTTTACCTTGCTATGCCCGGGCTGTTCTGGTATAAAGTCGCGCTCCGCGCGGCCCGGGTCCCATTTCAGATCCGTAAAAGGCCTCAGTATTCATTAGATTCCCGCAATTTGGGAGAGACAGAATCATGGCAAGAGTATGTCAGGTCACCGGCAAGCGGCCGGTAACCGGTAACAACGTATCACACGCGAAAAACCGCACCCGTCGCCGTTTTTTGCCCAACCTCCACAAGCACCGTTTCTGGGTGGAATCCGAGAAGCGCTTTGTCAGCCTCCGGGTGTCTTCCAAAGGCATGCGCATTATAGACAAGCGCGGTATTGAAGCCGTGCTTGGCGACATGCGCGCCCGTGGCGAAAAGGTATAAGGAGAAGCACCATGAGAGACAAGATTCGCATGAACTCCACAGCGGGTACAGGGCACTTCTACACGACTGACAAGAACAAGCGTACCACTCCCGACAAACTGGAGATGAAGAAGTACGACCCTGTCGCGCGTAAGCACGTGATCTACAAGGAAGCCAAGATCAAGTAACTGCTATCCTGCTGCAGAAAAACCCCGGTCATACCGGGGTTTTTTGTTTCTGCAGCCGGGTTATCATTGCCCATATTCTGTGACAGCCGTCGATCATGCCTGAACTGCCCGAAGTAGAAACCACACGCCGTGGTGTTGAGCCCCATGTGGTGGGGCGCGAGGTAGAACGGGTCGTCTTGCGCGAGACGCGGTTGCGCTGGCCCATTCCCCCGGACCTGCCTTCGCGGCTGCAGGGCCAGCCGCTGGAAGCGGTGGAAAGGCGTGCCAAGTATCTCTTGTTCAGGACACCCGTCGGCACCGTGTTGGTCCACCTGGGGATGTCCGGCTCCCTGCGCCTGGTCGGCCCCGGCCAGCCACCTGCAAGACACGACCATTTTGATATTGAGCTCAGCGGCGGCCACGTTCTGCGCTACAACGACCCGCGCCGCTTTGGCTGCTGTCTTTGGTTGCCACCGGGGGAAACTCATGCCCTCCTGAGCGGGCTGGGCCCGGAGCCGCTAACCGGGGATTTCAACGCAGAGTCGCTGTATCGACGGTCACGGGGTCGCAAGGGCCCGGTAAAGGCGTATCTCATGGATCAGAAAATAGTGGTGGGCGTTGGTAATATTTACGCTAACGAGGCCCTGTTTCTGGCCGGCATCCGCCCTGACCGTGCCGCAGGACGGATCTCACTTGCCCGCTACAGAGCCCTGGTCGAGCAAGTAAAGTTAGTGCTTACATCTGCTATAAGTCAGGGAGGAACCACTCTCAGGGATTTTGTCGGCGGCGATGGCAAGCCCGGCTATTTCGCTCAGCAATTGTATGTGTATGGCCGGGCCGGACAGCCCTGCAAGCGCTGCGGCAGTGCTCTACGCGAATTGCGAATAAGTCAACGAAGTACTATTTACTGCGTGGCCTGCCAGCGATGAACAGGCTAAACTGAAAAATCTATAGGGGACGGGGATGGAACCCGGGAGTATTAAAATGAAAAAATCCACTGGCGCCAGTCGCGCCGTTGCTGCGTTCTTGATCGCTTTGCTGATGGTGCCCCAGGTATTGTTGGCAGAATCTGCTATTGATGAAAGTCCCAATGAGTGGGCTATGGTGGGCGACCTGTTGGTGGCGCGCCCGGTTGGTGTGGTGATGACTGCGGGCGGTGCAGCAGTATGGTTGGTAAGCCTGCCGTTCACCTTGCTGGCGGGGCATGCTGGTGAGGCTGCCGAAACGCTGGTGCTTGGTCCGGGCGAAGCGACCTTCATGCGCTGTCTGGGCTGCCGCAATACTGGCTACACCAACAAGGATGTCGACGCCATCAATGCTGCGCGGGAAGCATCCGGCGAAGAATAGTCGCCGCACCTGACTCACGCCTTATCTGCGAAGCGCTCCTCCAGTGCTGCGGCCACCGGCTGCGGTACGAAAGGAGTGATGTCGCCTTCCAGCGCAGCTATTTCCCGGACGAGGGATGATGATATGAACGAGAGGTGTTCAGACGGAGTCAGGAAGATACTCTCGAATTCCGGGTAAATTGCCCGGTTCATATTGGCAAGCTGGAATTCATACTCAAAATCGGCGACCGCTCGCAGGCCGCGCAGCACGCAGCGGGCGCCCTGGCTTTTGGCAAAATCGGTTAACAGGATGCTGAAGCCCGTCACCTCAACGTTATCCAGGTGAGAAAGTGAAGCCTGACATAACGCGACGCGCTGCTCCAGACTGAACAGCGGCGTCTTTTTCTCGCTGAAAGCGATCGCCACAACGACCCGGTCGAACAGCCTGGCTGCACGCTCGGCAAGATCCACGTGCCCGTTGGTAATAGGGTCGAATGTGCCCGGATAAATAACAGTGTTAGTGCGCATGGTGTCTACCTGCCAGGGAGCAGCTGCGGATGGTAACCCGTTTCAGCCAGCGTGAACACTGAACAGCTGGTAGCGCACGCTGCCCGCCTGTTTCTCTCGGTGCGCCTGCCAATTGGCCGGAACAACCGCGGATGGCTCGTCGAGCGACGTTTCTATGTACACCATCGCGCCCGGCGATAGAGCGCCACTGAGCTGCAGAGTATTGCAGCAGGGGGTGACCAGCCCCTTGCCAAAAGGGGGGTCGATGAACACGATATCCCAAGGCCCCGGGTTATCTCGCAGGAAGCTGCTGGCGGTCGTTTGATGGCAATGGCCTCGTCCCGTTGCACAGAGTGCTCGCAGGTGAGCGTCTATCTGCTGCATCACCCGCGGCGAGCTGTCGACGAAGTCGCAGCTGGCGGCGCCGCGCGACAGGGCCTCAAGCCCCAACGCGCCGCTGCCGGAGAAAAGGTCCAGGCAGCGAGCGCCGTGCACCT
>JAUIIQ010000011.1 GCA_030431585.1 Gammaproteobacteria bacterium
TATCTATGACGACCTCGCAGGCGGGCATCTGCGCATTGAAATGCGCGCGCTGCCGGCGGGGCCAACCGCGATAGACATGGTGGCAAATGCTGCGTTTCTCATTGGCGCCGCGGAAGGCATACGTCCAGAGTTGGCGCAATTGCTGCCCGCTATCCCGTTTCGCAATGCAGAATACAACTTTTATCGCGCCGCCCAGTCTGGTCTGGATGCGCAACTTGTATGGCCGGAGGCGGACCAGTCGGGATACCGGGAGCAAGCCATCACCGACGTTATCGCAGGCATGTTGCCAGTGGCCAGGTCGGGTTTGCTGGCTATCGGCCTGCAGCCAGCGGAAATTGACCGCTATCTTGGCGTAATAGAGGAGCGCCTGGAGACACGACAGTCCGGCGCGGTCTGGCAGCAGAAAAAGCTGAAACAGCTGAAACGACGCATGCCCGCCAAGCGGGCGTTACACGAACTACTGGAGAACTTTGTCGGCCTCAGTGCGCAGAACCTGCCTGTGGCCCGGTGGCCTGTATGAGACGATTCAAATTTGTACGCGACCCCAACCCGGCAGAACTGGGCTACAACATCGAGGAGTTTCTTCGCTGGATGGACGGACCCTGCTGCTTCTTGTTGACCGGTGACGATCCCTCGCGAACCCGCGCCCTGGTGACCCTGCTGCATGGCAACGAGCCTTCGGGGACGATCGCCCTGTATCGGTGGCTCAAGAGCGGCCGGCGTCCGGCGGTTAACATCGTATGTATTGTGGCCTCGGTGGGCGCGGCCCTGGAGGCACCGGTTTTCAGCCACCGTATGCTGCCGCGAGCGCGAGACCTCAACCGTTGTTTTCGTCCGCCTTTCGATGACGCCCAGGGTGCCCTGGCGGAAGAAATCCTGGAGATCCTGCGCTTGCACAAGCCTGAGGCGGTGGTGGATATGCACAACACCTCGGGTTCCGGGCCGGCGTTTGGCGTGTGTACCTTTATGGATAGACAGCATGACGCGCTCGTCTCCCTGTTCACCCAAAGGCTCATTGTGTCTGACCTGGGTCTGGGCGCGTTGATGGAATTGAGCGAAGCGGCCTGCCCGACGGTAACGGTAGAGGTGGGAGGGCGCCTTGACGATGAGGCCCATGAGCTTGCTTATGAGGGGATGAGCCGGTATTTCCAGGCGCAAACTGTGCTTTGCCCCGGCGACACGGACTGGGGCCTGGAACTGCTGCGCGACCCGATACGCCTGGAGCTGCGGGAAAACGTGACCCTCACCTATGCGGAAGCACCCTGCGACAATTACGACATCACTCTGATGCCCGATATAGAGCACCACAATTTCGGTGGAATCAAACCCGATACCTTGCTGGGCTGGGCGCGTGCGCCAGAGACACAACTGTTTCGCGCCCTGGATGCGGGCGGGCGCTGCGCCGTGACCAGGCTGGTGCGTGTGGTGAACGGAGAGATGTACCCGGCTCAACCACTCAAGCTGTTCATGATTACCAATAACGCCGCCATCGCCCACTCGGACTGCCTGTTCTATGCCGTGTCGGATGATGGCTCAACGATCTGCGCCTGATGAGTCCCGGGGGCAGGGTGTGAGCGCTCTTGCCCTCGCCCTTGCGCGGGGGCGACGGGAAAGCCAGCCAGGCGTTCTATTTTCGCAGGGTTGTGCTACATTTGCCACAAATCAAAACGGGTAGTTGATCCATGCGCTGGGATGATATCGACAAGCAAACCTGCTCCGTTGCCCGCTCCCTGTCGGTGGTTGGCGAGCGCTGGACTATGCTGATTATCCGCGATGCCTTCCTGGGCACGCGCCGTTTTGACCAGTTCCAGAGCAACCTCGGCATTACCCGACACCGGCTCTCCGAGCGCCTTGGTAAGTTGGTTGAAGCCGGCGTACTGGTAAAGGTCCCCTACAATGACCGTCCGCTGCGCTACGAGTACAGGCTTACCCGCAAGGGCCTGGGGCTGTACCCGGTATTACTCACCCTGGCGCGCTGGGGCGATGAATGGATGGACAAGGGCGAGGGCGCGCCCATGGAGTATGTTCACCAGCGCTGCGGCCAGCAGACCCATGCGGTACTGACCTGCAGCGAATGCAATGAGCCCCTGCGGCCGGAAGAAGTGTCGCCCCGGCTGGGGCCGGCCCTGGTCAAACTCGCTGAGCAACTCGGCGAGAGCGGCGAGTCTTTTGACGAAATCCCACCTCTGTTGAGACGCTCTCTGTAGCGTGCCCTCTGCACGCGCAACCGGTCGCAGAATCCTCTCGCTTTAACGCAAAACCGCCTGCGCAAGGCTGCTGTTTTTCTATGAAATAGTTACGCTGCCCTGGACTGTCACTTATGCGCTCAAGGTATAGAATGGCGGCACAATAATAAAGATAGTAACAGCAAGTATTATCAAAATAATAAGTTCGTAACAAACACACCACACAAATTGCACGGAGCACCGCAATGATTAACTTCAGAAAAACCGTACTTGCTGCGGCCGTTGTTTCAATGGTCCCCGCAGTGTCCTACGCGCAACTGGAAGAGGTACTGGTAACCGCTACCAAGCGCTCGGAATCAGTTCAAGACCTGCCCTTCTCGGTCAATGCGCAGACAGAACAGGATATACAGCGCTCCAACGCCACAACGCTAGAGGAACTCTCGCGCAATGTGGCCGGGCTGTCTATCCAGAACCTTGGCCCTGGCCAGAGCCAGGTGGCTATCCGCGGTGTATCCGCAGGCCAGATCGTACGTGACCAGCCCGGCGTGAAAGAGCAGGTGGGTGTCTACCTGGATGAAACCGTCATCTCCCTGTCGCTGTTCACCCCTGACCTGGACCTGTTCGACCTGAACCGGGTGGAAACCCTGCGCGGACCGCAAGGCACCCTGTTTGGCTCCGGCTCCATCGGTGGCACCGTTCGCTTCATTACCAAGCAACCGATGCTGGACGAAATGGAAGGCCAGCTCGAGGCGAATGTGAACACAGTGGATGACGGCAGCGAAGGCGGTCATCTGAAAGGCGCTATCAACATCCCCATGGGCGATACGCTGGCGCTGCGCCTGGTGGGTTATGGCACGCAGTACCCGGGCTATATCGATGCCCTGGGCGAAGGCGGCAGAGTGGATGAAGACGTCAATGACGGGTCTCGCAACGGGCTGCGCGCAGCCTTGCTCTGGCAGCCCACAGACACCCTGTCGATTACGCCAAGAATCGTCTACCAGGAGCTGGAGACAGACGGCTACAACCGTCAGGAAACCTACAACATGTTCGCCAACCCGTTCACCACAACGCGTCCGGCGATCCAACTGGGTGACCTCGAGCAGTACCTGTTGCTGGACGAGGCCTTTGACGACGAGACGACCATCGCTGATGTCGTTGCCGTATGGAGCCTGGATGGCGTCGATTTAACGTATGTAGCAAGCTACACCGAGCGTGACATTGTAGTAAGCCGTGATGCGAGCGCACTCACCGGCAGTATCACTATAGATTTCGGCTTTGGCGAGGAAGCGGCGCAGTTGCCGTCCAATCTGAAATCTATAGCTGCAGTGGGTAGCGGGCGTTTTCTACTCGGACACCCAGCGCGATTATGGGCAGTTCCTGCCCACACCTGGCTACGATGATGCCATCGACGCCGCCAATGGCTCCGGCGCAGCAGACGCCACCTACGTCAACGGCCTGGGTCCGAACTCACCGTTTAATTCGGAGCTGAGCTACGATATCGAACAGACTGCCGTTTTTGGTGAAGCCACTTACAGCTTTACCGATCGCCTTAACGTAACGCTGGGCGGTCGCTGGTACGACTTCGAAGAATCCCGGGACATTCTGCAAGACGGCATTTTCTCCTCCTACGCCGATCAGCGTGATGAAACCAGCTCGGACGGTTTCACCCCGCGTATTCTTGCAGCCTATGATGTTAACGAATCCATCACCGTGAACGCCCAGGCCTCACAGGGCTTCCGTCTCGGTGGCGTGAATGACCCGCTCAACGCTCCGCTGTGTTCCGACAGTGACCGCCAGATATTTGGTGGATTCCAGGACTACGATGACGAGACGCTGTGGAACTACGAAATTGGTTTCAAGAGCATGTGGGATAACATCCGCCTGAATGCGGCTGTCTTCTACACGGATATCGAAGATCTGCAGGTCACCCTGGATGCAGGTACCTGCTCCTCGCGCGTTTCCTTCAACGTTGAGGAAGCCCATACGCTGGGCGCCGAGCTGGAACTGACCGCCTACGTAACAGACGCCTTTGTAGTGACCTTTGCCGGCAGCGTACTGGAAGCCGAATTTGATTCAACTGTACTCGATGGCGACGGCAACGTGGTAGGTGGCGTTGAAGACGGTAACCGCCTGGCATCAGTACCCGAGTGGCAGTTCTCGCTGTCCGGTACTTATAGCTTCGGCAGTCTCTTCGGTTCCGAGGACTCCTATGTGTCGGTGTGGTGGCAGGCAGTGGGTGATCGTATCACGCAGCCTTCCGACCAATTGCCGGGTTCAGATACTTTCCAGGCCGGCAGACCGTTTGCCGGTATGACAGGCAATGAGGTGTACCAGGTGGATACCGAACTGGACTCCTACGATCTGGTTAACCTGAGTGCTGGCCTCAACTATGAGTCCTGGGACTTCGTGGCCTACGTCAACAATGTGACCGACGAGTTGGCACTGCTGTCGCTGGATAAAGAGCGTGGCGGTACCGCGCGTGCGGGACACCGGGTGAACCAGCCGCGCACCTTTGGACTGACGGCGCGTTATAACTTCTGACAGTAATCGCTGGCAGAGGTGTAATCAGGAAAACCGGCGTGAAAGCGCCGGTTTTTTTTTGGCTCTTCGCAGATTAGCGGGGTTGCCTGGTGGATAGACACTTTACAGCTGAACGGACACTGCAATCGTGGTACGCGCGCCCCGCTGGGGTGCCCTCCGTCGGTCGCGAACCGGAAAAGCGCCGTTTCGCTCCCTCCCTCGGCGCGCACTTGCGACGAGCGGTTCAGCCGCTTCACCGACTCTGCATCGAGGGCACTACCTGTTTGTACTGGTGAGATCCTGTGGCTTACCCCGTTTGTGGTGTCCGCTTTGTCTGAATGACTCGTTCTCCGCTAAATGTGCGATGAATCATTTTTTTGGGTTTTGTGATTTAAGTTGAACGAGCAGAACCGCGAAAGTGAATGAGCGACGCTTCGAGTACCCCAAGGAATCGATATCTGGTCTTACTGGTTTTCACCAAACGGACAATCCAGCTTTGGACATTCATCTGACGCGGTGGTCGATTGCACCATTGTGTTGATTTCTGCCTGGCTATGTTTCAAGGCATGGTCAGCCGGTGCGCTTTGAATCGCGCAAGCAATTGCTTGCAAGGCCTGGGGGCCACAGGACAGCGCTGCGAGACTGTACGCCAGGTTGTTCCAACCGGCGGCAGCCATAGGGCGCTGATGCAGGTAAGACGAAAAGAATTGCTGCGAAGCGTGATACTCGCCCAGTGCGTACGCGCTGTTACCGGCTCCGAAATACGCTTCTGCCGTACCCGGCCAACGTCTTGTTATGGACTTATATACCGATAAGGCTGCGGCTGTTTCACCTACCTGCTCCAGGTCATTTGCGGCATTCAGTGTTTTTAACGGCTTTGCTGTCGCAGGCAATATTCCCGCCGGTAGTGCAACCATCGCCCAGGATTGCGCGCGGCGCCATGTTTTCAGGAACAGGCCAAAATCGATTTCGTGGGTGAATACCTCACCGGAGCGCAGCTCGATGGTTTCTTCATTCAGGTCGAAACCTATGGCAACACTGAAGTGCCACCGCGGCAGCCAGGCAAAGCCCAGGTTCTGCATGACCAGCACTGGATGCCCCGCATCAATCTCGGCCAGAACATCATATAATCGCGGCTCGAGGATGTACGCCAGCATGCCGTAGCGCCTTGCTCGGGCCACCATTTCGGTGGTCACCGCCCCCTCTTTGCCTGGAATATACAATTTCCCTCGCAGTGCCTCGGCTGTTACATCCACGCCCTGGGTTGCGAGTACAGTGGCTAGCGATGCGGGCCCGCATTGGTCTTCAATCTGAGGAAAAAAGGCGACATTATCCAGTGATTGCACTGGAGCGAGCGCAGCATAACCGGCAACGTCAACGTTCCCGGAAATGCTCGAACAGCCTGCTAGTACGCTTAATGTTATGGCAGTCCAGTATTTACAGGCTGAGGGTTTGCTCAATACCTTTGCCGTTGCAATGAAGACGCCCGGCACATTCACCCTGCTTAATTGATGCACCTGACAAAAGTAAAGACATCGGTGGCGCACAGCATATCGGTGATGACGAAGACGATGAAAATCGTCAACAAAACACCAACAATTCCACCAGCTGGCTGTTGTTCCAGGTCGGCATTGAGTTGCTGAATTTCTTCCGCAGTCAAGCTCGCGATACGATCGTTGAGCTGTTTGGTGTCGACCCCTAACTCCTGTAACTGCTGCCGCAGCTCTTCGGACTCAAGGGCAGTCTGTAACTGTTGTTGGTTGTATTGTTCAGTCCCTGCGTTGATCACAGCATCGGTTGATATCATGCTGGCGTGAGCGTTGCCGGCAAAGATACTGGCAACCACCAGCATTGAGACCAGAAAATGATTGATCCACCTGAAATTTCCCAAATTTCTCATACGACATTCCTTCTGTTTTCCGCGTGAATAGAACAAGCATGAAGACACAAACCAGCGACGGAATATGAATGCTCTCTCGATCCTGAATTACTTCATCTTACCCGGTTTTCTTATCATCACGGGTCATTCGTAGGAAAAGGCCCAGGGCAGCCAGAAGCAAGGCGGTGCTCGCTATAATCGCCACTGGATAATAAAGGTTTCCTGCAAGTTCCAACTGGCTGTACTTTATCACCATAATCAAACCTTCCAGCGACAGTGCGATGCAGACTGTTCCGATGAATCGTGGAATGGTTCTTCTTACGCTTGCGACTGGGTCATCATTCTCCCTGGCCTCTACCGCATACTCTTTGTTGACGACCAGCGCCAATTCGAAAACAGCCAGCCCAATAATACTCGTATTGATACTGCTCAGGAAAACCTGGGTAATATCATCGCCTGACAGAAAACCTACAAGCAAATTCTTGAACAGAATAAAAATGATGGACAGTGTTAAAGCAAGAAAAATAAAGGTAAATAACTGAGCGAATATGAGTTTGATCGAGTTAATATTCATTCCACAACCTCCTTGTATGAATTGTTTGATCTGTTATCAAGACCCCGGTCATCAGTGGCAACGATGATCTACATTCACGGGTGGGCTGTCTCTCTCGGCCAGGCAACTGACGTTGCTGGTGGCCAAGCGGAGAGCGTCCGTGCGAGGCATCCTCGCGTGAAAATGCCTCGCATCGACGCTTGTCGTAGGGATAGCTGGCCTATTTCGCCGCCGCCAGCGCCTGCTCTATATCAGCGATGATGTCGTCGACATGCTCGATGCCGATAGACAGGCGCACCATCTCCTCGCTTACCCCGGCAGAAGCCAGCTCTTCCGGGTTCAACTGTCGGTGGGTGGTGCTGGCCGGGTGACAGGCCAGTGATTTGGCGTCGCCGATATTTACCAGGCGCAGGATCAACTGTAATGCGTCGATAAATTTTGTGCCGGCTTCAATGCCACCTTCAATACCAAAGCTGAGAATACCTGCCGCCTTGCCATCACAGATCTTTTCGCAGGTCTCGCGGTAGGGGCTGTCTTTCAGGCCGGCATAGTTTACCCACTTTACCTGCGGCTGCTTCTGCAGATACCTGGCAACTTTTTTGGCATTTTTGCAGTGCTTCTTCATGCGCAGCGCCAGGGTTTCCAGCCCCTGCATGATCAGGAATGCGCTGTGCGGTGACAGGGCTGCGCCGGTATTGCGCAGCGGCACCACCCGGCAGCGGCCAATATAGGCGGCGGGCCCGAGGGCTTCGGTGTAGACCACGCCGTGGTAGGAAGGGTCGGGCGTGGTCATCACCGGGAAGCGGCCGCTGGCGGCCCAGTCGAATTTGCCGGAATCGATAATAGCGCCGCCAATGGTGGTACCGTGGCCGCCTATGTACTTGGTCAGGGAGTGCACGACGATGTCGGCGCCGTGATCAAACGCCTTGCACAGCAGCGGTGTTGCCACTGTATTGTCTACAATCAGCGGCACGCCCGCTGCATGGGCAATGTCTGCCCACTTCTGAATGTCCACAACGTTTCCCGCCGGGTTACCTATAGACTCGCAGAACAGTGCGGTAGTTTTGTCATCAATCAGCGAGGCCACTTTGTCGTAGTCATCCGCATCAGCGAAACGCGTTTCTATACCCTGGCGCGGGAAAGTGTGCGCAAACAGGTTGTAGGTGCCACCGTAGAGCTGTGAGGTGCTGACGATATTGGAACCGACCTCGGAAATAGCCTCTATGGAATAGCGTATCGCGGCCATGCCGGACGCCACTGCCAGCGCGCCCACGCCGCCTTCCAGTTCAGCCAGGCGCGCCTCGAGCACAGCGTTGGTGGGGTTCATAATGCGGCTGTAGATGTTGCCGGGCACGGCCAGGTTGAACAGGTCGGCGCCGTGCTGTGTATTGTCGAAGGTGAATGACGTGGTCTGGTAGATCGGGGTGGTGGCGGCATTGGTGCTGGGGTCGCCGTCGTAGCCGGCATGCAGGGCGATAGTTTCCGGTTTCATAACTGGGCCTTGTGGTCAGGGTTGAACGAAGTTGTCGATACTTGCTTGATATTATGCAGCTGAAAATACAGAAGCAGAGCTTAGCACAAGACGCGCCTGTTGCTAGCCATGCAGAGGGTTACTCAGGGCCGGGGGTAAGCGCGTCGCGCCTGCTCCAGCTGGGTGCACAGGGAACGGGCTCCCCGGACGATGCGGGCCGTGGGTCGCTGGATCAGGTCGGGGTGCACGTGTAACAGGGTATTGTGCTGCACTGCCTGCAGGCTGGGATACCGGCGCCAGTCATCCAGCCACTCGGGCCGCGACTCACCCATGCCGCTGGCCACTATAACCTGTGGGTCGGTGGCCAGCAGGGACTCAAGCGAGATGTGTGGCGTGAGCTGGGGCTGCGTGGAAAAGATATTGTAGCCGCCGCATAAGGCGATCACTTCACTGATGAGGTGTTCGCCGTTAACAGTCTGCAATGGGGCATTCCATATCTGGTAGAACACACTTAATGGCGGCGCGTTGCTGCGATTACGGTTGCGCAGCCGGGTGATCTCGTCGTCCAGGTCCTGGGCCGTTCTGGAAGCTGTTTCTGTTGTGCCGGCCAGCGCCCCGAAATCGCGGATACTGTCACTGATGTCGGCAAAGGCACGGGGCTCACTCACGTACACATTCAGGCCCAGGCGCTCCAGTTGCGGCAGTGCGCTCATGCCATTGCCTGAACCCCACATGACCACCAGGTCAGGAGCGAGGGCCACCACCGACTCCAGGCTCCAGCTGAAAGCGCTGCCTACCTGAGGCAGAGCGGTGGCGGCTTGCGGATAGTCGCTGTGACTGACAACAGCCACCAGCTTGTCGCCGGCACCGGCACTGTACAGGTTCTCCACTATGTGTGGAGCCAGCGCCACAATCCGCTGTGCCGGTTGCTCCAGTTGCACTGTGCGGCCAACCGAATCAACCACTGAAGGCCCGGCGGCGGTCACCAGCGGCCAGCCGCTGAGCAGTAGCGTAATGGCGAGGCGCACCATCATTGAATCACCAGCACAGAGCCATTTGTGGGGTGAGTTTGTACCACCACGTTTACTGCGAATACTTCCGCAAACATGGCCGGAGTGAGCACCTCCCGGGCCTGTCCGTGGCTGTGCTGGCGACCTTCCTGTAGTACCAGCAATTGACTGGCGTGGGCAGAGAGCAGGTTAAAGTCATGGGTGGCGACGATCACCGCACAGCCCTCAGCCGCCAGCGTGTCAACGCACTCCATGACCATGCGTTGATGGGCCAGGTCAAGCGCCGAGTTGGGCTCGTCAAGAATGAGCAGCCGCCCGAGGCTGTCCTCTGCGCGCCACAGTTGGGCCACCGCGCGTGCCAGTTGCACCCGTTGTTTTTCACCGCCGGAGAGCTGCGTATAGAGACGGTGGCGCAGAGCAAGCGTATCGGTGGCCTGCAGCACCTCATCCAGAATCTGCTGGTCCACCGCTTGCCCGCTGGCGTGCGGCATACGACCCAGTAACACCACCTCTTCAACGGTGAAGGGGAAATTCAGCGCGCAATGCTGCGTTTGCATGGCGAGCGCGCGGGCGCGCTGAATCGGGCTGCTGGCGGCCAGGGGGCTGCCGTTCAGTTGAACTTCGCCCTCATCCAGGGCGATACCGCCAGCCAACGCGTGCAACAGGGTGCTTTTACCTGCGCCGTTAGGGCCTATCAGCCCCAGCACTTCACCCGCACGCAGGGAGAAGTTGATGTTCTGCAGCAGGCTGGGGCCGTAGGGTGCGGCGCTGGCAGCTGTCACCTGCAGTACCGTCATCATTGCATTCCGTAGTCCCTGCGGCGGTGCAGCAGGGAGATGAAGAAGGGCACCCCGATACAGGCAGTGACAATACCCACCGGAAGCTCTACCGGTGCAATCAGCGTGCGCGCGAGGATGTCTGCACAGACCAGGAAAATAGCCCCGAACAAGGCTGAAGCGGGCAGCAGGAAGCGATGGTCCGGGCCGATCAGCAGGCGCACGATATGCGGTATGACCAGCCCCACGAAAGCAATGGTGCCGGCGAGGGCCACACTTGCGCCTACCGCGATGGCGACGATCACGACAATCCAGGTCTTGGTGGCTTCCACGTTGATCCCCAGGTAGCGCGCCTCCGACTCCCCCAGCAGAAGCGCGTTGAGCGCGCTGGCGTGCCGCGGCAGTGCCAGCGCCACGCCAGCTGCCAGAACCAGGGCAACCAGCACCCGCGGGTAATCAGCTCCGTCCAGTCCGCCCATGCGCCACAGGCTGATACGGCGAAGTACTTCATTGGAGGAGAACAGCTCCAGCAAATTCCCCAATGCGCCAGCCAGCGCGGTAATCGCAATACCTGCCAGCAGCATGGTAGCCACCGACGTGCCGGTTTCCGAGTTGGCCAGACGGTAGACCACCACAACTGCCGCCATGCCGCCGGCGAAGGCACCCAAAGACACCAGGGTGAGACCGCTGATGCCGCTGATCCAGCTGCCGGCACCGGCTATGACCAGGCTGGCGCCCAGGGCGGCCCCGGCGGTGACACCGATCAGTGAGGGGTCAGCAAGCGGGTTGCGGAAGATGCCCTGCATGGCGGCCCCACTGATACCCAGCATCGATCCAACCAGGGCCGCAAGCAGTGCCCTGGGTAGACGGATCTGGCCGATGATGACGGCGGCCCGGTCCGGTGTGTCGGCCTGCAGCAGCTGGCCCAGCGCGCGTGCGGATTCGCCCGCGCCCAGACTCACGCTGCCCAATGCCAGAGCGGCTAACAGCGCCGCCGGCAGTAGCAGTAACAACACCACCAGTAACCGTCGGGCGCGCTGTTGGCGTGAGTGATTCACGCTGCTGCGAAGCCTGCCGGAAACAGCTGGCGCAGATCCATGTGCTGCTCGACGCAGTCCGCCACGCGCTCCAGTTCCCGTTCGCGGATGGCATCGCGGTCTATCTCCCGGGCCTCCTCCAGTCCGGCCCAGCGCAGCAGTGCAGCGCAGGCCTGTGCGTCGTCGAAGAGGCCGTGCAGATAGGTGCCGGCTACCTGGCCATCGGCAGAAATAGCGCCGTCTTCACGTTTGTCCTCAAGCGTCAGGAAACTGCGGGTATCCGACTGGCGCTGGCTTTCCCCGCAGTGTATTTCGTAGCCACTGACGGCAACGCCCAGTGCGGTGATATGGCCCTTTACCTGTCGCAGCGTCTTTCCCGGCTGCAGCACAGTGGTGATGTTCAGCATGCCCAGCCCTTCACTGCTGCCGGCTTTGCTCTCAATGCCCGCCGGGTCGTGAATGGTCGCGCCCAGCATTTGCATACCGGCGCACAGGCCCAGCACCTTGCCGCCATAACGCAGGTGGCGCTGCAGGTACTGCTCCCAGCCGTTGTGGCGCAGCCATTGCAGGTCCTCGCGCACGTTTTTGCTGCCGGGCAGGATGACCAGGTCGGCGGGCGGTGGTCGCTGCGTTTGCGCCACAAAGTGGACGTCCGCTTGCGGGTGCAGGCGCAGGGCGTCGAAGTCAGTATGATTGGAGATGCGTGGCAGGGCGGGCACCACGATCTGCAGCCGCCGGGTGTCCTTTGCCACTTGTGCTGTATCGATGGCGTCCTCTGCGTCCAGCTGCAGGTTATGCAGGTAGGGCAATACGCCCAGCACCGGTTTTCCTGTGCGCTTCTCCAGCCAGTCCAGACCGGGTTCCAGCAGGGCGATATCCCCGCGGAAGCGGTTGATGACAAAGCCGCTCACGCGTGCCTGTTCGCTGGCAGAGAGCAGTTCCAGGGTGCCCACCAGGTGCGCAAAAACGCCGCCACGGTCAATATCGGCAACAATAATGACCGGGACATCTGCTTTTTCGGCAAAGCCCATATTGGCGATATCGCGGTCGCGCAGGTTGATCTCCGCCGGGCTGCCGGCGCCCTCTACCAGGAGATAGTCGTAGCGCTGCTGCAGCCGTTGCCACGCCGCCATAACGGTCTCCATGGCCAGTGTCTTGTAGTGGTGGTAACCCACTGCGTCCATATCTTCCAATGGCTTGCCGTTGAGCACCACCTGGGCGACCTTGTCGGAGGTGGGTTTGAGCAGCACCGGGTTCATATCGGTGTGCGCTGCGGTACAGGCAGCCTGGGCCTGCAATGCCTGGGCGCGCCCAATCTCGCCGCCCTGTGCGGTGACCGCGCTGTTTAAAGACATGTTTTGTGGTTTGAAAGGCGCAACGCGCAAGCCCCTGCGCGCCAGCGCCCGGCACAGGCCTGCCACGAGCACGCTCTTGCCCGCGTCAGAGGTGGTGCCCTGCACCATCAGCGCGGTGGGCATGCTTAATAGTCCACGCCCTGGCGTGCCTTGATACCGGCTTTGAATGCGTGCTTGATTTCCTTCACTTCCGATACCGTGTCCATTACGTCCTGCAGGGCGGTGCCCCCGCCGCGGCCGGTAACCACGACACTCTGTTCACGCGGCCGCTCGCGAATGGCCTTGATCACTTCTTCCTCTGGCAGGTACTTGTAGGCGAGCATGTACGTCAGCTCGTCCATCACCACCAGGTTGTAACTCGGGTCGCGCAGCATGGGCAGGGCAACCGCCCAGGTATCCCTGGCGGCCTGCATGTCAGCCGTGCGATCCTGGGTGTCCCAGGTGAAGCCGGTGCCCATCTGGTAGAAGGTCACGTCCGGGCATTTCTCTTTCAGGTAAATCTCTTCGCCGGAAAGCTGCTGTCCCTTGATGAACTGCACCACGCCCACCTTGTGGCCGTAGCCCAGTGCGCGCATCACCATGCCGAAGGCAGAGCTGGATTTACCTTTACCGTTGCCGGTGAGCAGTATGGCTACGCCGCGCTCCTCATCGGCGGCCTCAATATTGGCATCCACTTTGCTCTTCTGCTTTTCCATGGCCGCCTTGTGTTTGGCGTTCTTGCGCTCGTCGCTCATGCGATGGCTCCTGAGTGGCTAGAATGAGTAGCGTACGCCGGCGTAGGCTGCGGCACCCGTTGTCTGAAAGTTGCGAACCTCAACGTAGTCCTCATCGAACAGGTTTTCCACTCTGCCGTAGAGGTCAAGGCCGTCGAACAGCTCGAAGCGAGCGTTGATATCCACTACCTCGTAGTCGTCCAGTGGCTGGCCGTCGGTCTCCAGTGCGTCGCGGGACAGCCTCGCGTTGACACCCAGGCTGAGGCGACCGTCCAGTCCCTGCCAGGCAAGCCCCAGGTTGGCCAGGTGCTCTGGCCGGCGCGGGCGCTTCTCGCCGTTGATTTCCTGCGCATCGTTGTAGGTGTAGTTAGCGGTGAGTGACAGTGTTTCCAACAGTGGCCATTCGGCTATGAGCTCTACGCCGGATGAATCGGCTTCGCCTCTGCCCTGCAGGTAGCCGGCAAAGGTTTGCAGGTCGAAGAAGATGTCCTCGTCCACTGTCTGGTCGAAATATACGGCTTCAAGGTACAGGCCGTTGTTGCCAAACCAGGAAACCGCCAGATCATAGCCCTGGCTCTCCTCGGCCTGGTCAAGCTGTACACCGTTGCCGAAAGGCCCGTTGTTGTAGGCTATCTCCGCGAGGCTGGGAGCACGGAAGCCCGTGCCGTAAGTGCCGCGCAGTTTTATCTCGCCGCCGCTGGCGGGGATAAGGTATGCGCCGCTGACGCGCCAGGTAGTGTGGTTACCAAAGTCGTCATTGTCGTCATGGCGAGCGCCCGCGGTGACGAACAGGCGCTGGGAAAAGTCGCCCTGGTATTCAAGGTAATAGCCAGTCTGGTCGCGCTCTGTGTTGTTGCCAGCGTCGTCACGGGAGTCGGTTCTGAACTCCGCTCCGTAGACCAGGCGCATGCTGTCATCCGCAGTGAAACTGCCCAGGTAGTTCCATTTTTCCAGCTCGCCTTTTCCGCCAAAGGAGAAGGCGCCGTCGCTGAAATTGCGGTTCTCGGTTTCGCTGGTGCTGTAGCTCAGTTCGTGGCTGAAGCGTTGGCCCTGGTAGCGTGCGCCGGCGCGCCACGCCTGTTGCTCGAACTCACTGCGGCAGTTTTCGCTGCGCGGAAAGCCGCAATTATCGAAGTCATTGTCACCCTCTACGTCGCGACCCACCAGTTCCAGGCGCAGTGTGTCACTGACGTTCCAGCCCAGCCGCGCGTGTAAGGTGGTGTTCTCGTAGCCATCCTCATCGCGCAACACGGCATCGTCGCTGCGTGAATTGTAGCCGTCGGTCTTGTAGTCGGTCAGTGTCAGGTTGCCATCCACAGCGTCGCCACCGTAGCCCATGGCCGCCGAATATTGTTGCGTACCGTAGCGCCCGCCCTCGGCACTGAGTTCACCGCCAAAACCCGCATCGGGCGTAGCGGTTGTCAGGCTGACCACGCCTCCGGCATCAGCGCCGTACATCAGGCCCTGTGGGCCGCGCAGTACTTCCACGCGGTCAATACCATTACTCAACAGTTGATCCAGCCTGGGCAGGAATTGCGGGCTGGTGGTGTCGCTGATGTCGATGCCGTCTACCAGCACCAGCGTGCGGTAGCCCTGTTCACCGCGTATGCGCAGCGTCGACACCTTGCCAGCCCCGCCGGTGTTGCTGACGCCAACCGATGGCATGGTGCGCAGCACATCAACCATGGAGTTGAAACCCAGCGCCTGGATTTCATCGCTGGTGAGCACCGAGACAGAGGTGCCTACCTGGCGCAGGGGCATCTCTACCCGGGACGAGGTGACCACAAGTTCCTCGAGCTTGTTATTGGCGAGAACGGGCAGGGCACAGCAAACGCCCAGCGCGGCTGCGGGGATAAACAGGGTTTGTTTCATAGTATTTCCTCAATGCCTTAAAGGTGGCGATTGAGGGAGGGGATCAGGGAACGCGACAGGATCATCGTGCAACCTTTAATGAAGCCCTCCGCTCCATCGGTGCAACACATGTCCAGGCAGGTTTCGGGCTCACAACTCTTACGTTGCTTACCGTTGCGGGGGCAGCGGTGGCATTTCACCACACTTCCCATTTAACCTACCCAGCCGCTTTCGCGACGGCAGGCACCTGGTACGGGCGAGGATTGTGGGGCTGCGCCCGCTCTTTGTCAATCACTCCGGCGCTGCCTGCCCGGTCGCTTTCGCGTAGAATGGCGGCATTGCAGCAGGGAATGGACAAGACGTGGTATCAGCAGCACAACGCGCGGCCGTGGCGGCACTTCTGGATCGCGAACCCCGAGGCCTGGAGGCGATACCTGTGGTCTCGCCGCAGGGGGAACCCATGGTGATCCGGGTGGCATCGCTGGTGGACGGCAAGCCCTTCCCGACGCTTTTCTGGCTGGTGGACAGGGCTTTGAACTACCGCATTGATGGTGACGAGGCCACGGGGCTGATCGCCCGGCTGCAGGCAGACATCGATAGCGACCCCGCATTGCAAACGGCCATGCAGGACGATCATCGGGCGCATATTGCCCTGCGAGACAGCTTTATCGATGCGCAGCAGCGCGAGCAGATCGCGGCGCTTGGTTACCAGGCGGTTTTTGCTGACAGAGGCATAGGCGGTATCGCTGACTTCACTCGCATCCGGTGCCTGCATACCTGGTATGCGGCGCACCTGGTGACTGCCAATACGGTAGGCCGTCTGCTGGACGCGCACTGGGCGCAGCAGGATGCCGCACCGGCTTGAGCGACGCGCGGATATCCCCAGGCGTGATGTCCTCGGCTCACACAGGTGGTATATTAGGCGCCTTTTTTCCATGGGAAAGCTTTTCCCCGCAGCCACAGACAGGCCACTCAAGACATGACCGCGAATACAGATGATCTCCGGATCGAGAAAACCAACGAACTGATATCTCCAGAACAACTGATCGCCGACATAGGCGTCAGCGAGCGTGCTGCAGAAACTGTGGACAACGCGCGTCGCGCGATTCACAACATTCTTCGCGGCGAAGATGATCGCCTTTTGGCCATTGTCGGTCCCTGCTCAATACATGATCCCGATGCGGCGCGCGACTACGCTGCCAAACTCAAGCGCGAAGCCGAGGCCGTCGCCAACGAGGTATTTGTGGTGATGCGTGTGTACTTTGAAAAACCGCGCACCACCGTCGGCTGGAAGGGGCTGATCAATGACCCTGACCTCAACGGTACGTTCCAGATCAACAAAGGCCTGCACCTGGCACGCCAGCTGCTGGCAGACCTGGCCGAGATGGGGCTGCCCGCGGGAACCGAATATCTGGACCTGATCAGCCCCCAGTACTACGCCGACCTGGTCTCATGGGGCGCGATTGGTGCACGCACCACCGAGAGCCAGACTCACAGGGAACTGGCCTCTGGTCTCTCCTGCCCGGTGGGATTCAAGAACGCCACGGATGGTGACATTCAGGTGGCCATCGATGCGATTAACTCAGCCTCGCAGCCGCATAACTTTCTCTCGGTAACCAAGCAGGGGCGTTCGGCTATTTTCCAGACAGCCGGCAATGAGGACTGCCACATCATCCTGCGCGGTGGCAAGCACCCCAACTACGATATGTTCTCGGTGGATGACGCCGGCGCCATGCTGGCCAAGGCCGGGTTGCCCGCGCGCATCATGATCGATGCCTCCCACGCCAACAGCCGCAAGATACCCGCGCGCCAGATCGACGTGGCCTCGGATATTGCGACGCAGGTAGCCCGCGGCAGCGACAGCATCTTTGGCATCATGCTCGAGAGCAATCTGGTGGAGGGCAGGCAGAACGTGGTGGACGGTCAGGAGCTGACCTACGGGCAGAGCATCACCGACGCCTGCATCAGTTGGGACGACACCAGCTCATTGCTGGAGGAATTGGCCACGGCGGTGCGTCTGCGCCGCGGCAGCTGAAGCGCTGGCGACAGCGCCGCCCGCCCTTCAAAAGGCAGCGTTAGTTGAAGGTTCAGTTGAAGGTATAGCCGATCTCAACATACGCCCCCAGAGGCTGGCCGACGAAATAGCGATAATTGCCAAAGGCATAGTCTGCGCGCTCGGCATAATCTTCGTCCAGCAGGTTGATCAGGCGCAGCGTGCCACGCCACTGCCTGGAGAATTGCGAGCTCACGCGCAGGTTCAGCAGTGAATGCCCGTCGTATTTGTGCTCGTTGTCTGCATCCAGGTAGTGCGAACCCAGGTAAACCCATTCCAGCTCGGCTACGGTGTCGGCGCCGGGTTCCCAGCCCAGCCGCGCGCTGCCGAAACGGCGCGGTGCGGTGTCCACATCATTCCCCTTGATATCACCTGACGACCCTAACAGGTTGCTGCGGCTGGTGTAGCGGTGACGGGCAAGGCTGGCGGCGCCATTGACATACCAGTTGTCGTTGAGGCGGTAGTCAAGACTCAACTCAAGGCCCTGGTGGGAGGTGCTGGCGCCACTGATATTCTGGCGATTGGCGTCCTGGAAAATAACCTCGTCCTTGTCCATGTGGTATACGGACGCATCATAGGCCAACCTGCTGCCCAGGCGGCCGCGCAGGCCAAGCTCTATATTCTGCAGCTCTTCGGAATCCAGGTCGGCAACCTGCTGGCCGGATTGCAGGCGATAAAGCTCGGCGGCCTGCGGTGCGCGAAAGCCGCTCGCCAGGCGCAGGTAACCCAGATGGCTCTCGCTGAAGGCGTAGCTGGCGCCGGCGTTCACCGAGAGGTTGGTAAAGCTGTCGTCCCTGTCTGCGGGGCGGAAGAAACGGCATGCTGAGGCGCCTGGCTCGCAGGCCGAGCCGTCGCCCGTGCGATTGTCGTAATCGTAGTCGGCGTAGTCCAGACGCAGCCCGGCTGATAATTCGAGCGCGCCACGGCGCCAGGTTCCCTGGCTGAATAACGCGGTGTTGAGCGCATCCACCTGGTAGTCATAGTGCACGCCCACTGGTTGGTTGGGGCTGAACGGCTCGTCCTGGGTTTCCTTTAGCCAGCCGTCGGTGTAATCAATGTCGAGGCCGTTGACCCAGGTCCAGTCGCCGAATTCGCTGTGCAGTGCCGCCTGCAGGCCCAGACTGGAGTGGCCGTTTTCCTCCAGCGGTTGCCAGGGAAAGAAATGCATGAGGAAGGCCATGTCGTTGTCGCGCAGGTAGGGCGTGAGCACCAGGGTATGATCCGTCCCCAGTGTTCGAGTGGCGCGGCTGTAAGCGCGCAAAGACCAGGCGTCGCGGTAGGCCTCAGGGTTGGGGTTGCTGTCTTTGAGCTGCGCATCCTCATAGCTCTTGAAGCCCTGAATAAAACCGGCTGTCTCCTGGTTGAGATTGGCGTAGTCGAGTACGCTGGTGATCTGCCAGACGTCACCCTGGTAATCGTGCCGCAGCGTCAGTTTCTGCTGATCATAGCCCGAATCATCCTTGTAACCGCCATCGGTGGTGCCGTTGAAGCGCAGGCTCAGTGCGTGGTCATCACCTTCCACGCTGTAGGCCAGTTTTCCGCGGTAGTAGTCGTAGGGCCCGGCCTCTACGCTGATATCGTTTGCGCCACCCGGCCGGGCGCTGAGTACATTGATCACCCCGTGCAGTGCATTGGAGCCGTACAGGGCGGTCGCCGGCCCCTTGATGACTTCAATCCGCGCGGCTTGTTCCGTGTTGGCATCAAACAGCTGGTTTATGTTGCAGAAACCGGGCGCGCGCAGGCTGATGGAGTCGGCTGCCATGAAGAACGCGCCACAGCTGCCGGCCCCGGTGAACACCGGAGATCGCAGCGAGGGCAGGCTTTCCTGGCCGTTGCCGCGGCTTATCCAGGCTCCCGGCACGCGCTGCATGGTTTCGGTTATGTGCACATGGCCGGTGAGTTGCAGGGCATCGTTATCCACGGCCGACCAGGAAAGCGGCAGGGCGGCGCCTTCCTGCTCAATGCGAGTGGCGGTGACGAGGATGTTCTCCAGCTCGGGCTGCTGGGCTGCTGCGGGCAGGCCGGTGAGGCCGAGGCAGGAGAGTGTGGCCAGGGTAATTGGCAGCTTCATATTCAAGGGAGTCATGATCTCAGTGAGAGGCGATAATGTTGGGATTTTCGCTGGCGGCGCCGGGTGCTTCGCGATTGCGGATGGCATCGGCGATGCGGAACAGAGGTACTTTCAGCATGTCCACCAGTTCTTCGCTGGCGTCTATGCGCTCCAATGCTTTATCCATGCACAGTAGCCATTGGTCGCGTTCCCGGGGGCCTATTGCGTAAGGTTCGTGTGGCGTGGTCATGCAGACGGTGCCGTACTTTTGCGCATAGAGCGGCGGTCCGCCCATCCAGCCGGTGAGGTAGTCAGCGAGCTTTTCTTTCATTGGTTCCAGGTCCCGGGCATGCATCCTGCGCAGTTCCGCTACCTCCGGCAACTCATCCATCAGGTCGTAGAAAGCACTGGTTAGTCGGCGGATGCCATCCTCGCCGAGTATCTGGTAGGGGGTGTCAGTCTGGTTCATCAATCCGTTCCTGTTGGCCTGCATGCAATTAGCCAGAGGCGGTATTTTACACAGGACAAGGCGGTTTGTCGGTGCCAAAAACCGCTGTTGAGTCAATGCACAACAGCGGGTTTAAATTGGTTCATCGCGCGTTAGCGGGGAATGAGGCATTCAAACAAAGCGGACGCCACAAATGGGGTAAGCCTTCCTCGGTTGAAAACAAACGTCCACGCCCTCTGAAGGCTTACCCCATTCGTGGTGACCGCTGTGATCGTGGTATACCCCCGAAAGGGAGTCAAAGGGGGTTCGACCGCTCGGGGGTATACCGCGATTGTAGTGGCCGCTCAGCTGGAAAGTGTCTATCCACCAAGCAATTCCGCTAATCTGCCAAGAGCCTTTAAATTGCCGGAAAGAAGGCCTGTACAGGGCTGCCTAAGCATTCTCTTTGCGGCCTGTGAACTTGGCGCTCCACGCCACGCCCGGGTGCTTTTCCAGTAATCCGGTGATGTCGATACCCTTGAGATCAAGCCCGGGAATCTCCTCGGCGAGTATGGCGCGCAGTTGCCCGGCGTCGTATACCAGGCGCTCCGTCACCGCCACATCAACCAGGCCTGCGTCGCGCAAACCCTGAATGTATTCTTGTTCAGTAATGGCTCCTGCGATACATGCAGACCATGCGGCAGCGCTCTTGCGCAAAGCGTCAGGCAGAGTGTCGAGCACGATATCAGATATGCTGAACTGCCCCCCGGGTTTCAAAACCCGGTACATTTCACTAAAGACCCGGTCTTTCTGCGGTGACAGGTTGATAACGCAGTTCGAAATCACCCAGTCAACTGAAGCATCGTCCAGCGGGAGGTCCTCTATCACGCCCAACTGCAGGTGAATGTTGTCGTGCTGGGAACCATCCGCATTCCGCCTTGCCGCGGCGATCATTTCCTCGGTCATATCAACGCCTATTACTCTGCCGCTGGGGCCCACCTTCTCAGCAGCTATCAGCAGGTCCAGCCCGGCACCGGAACCCAGGTCGAGCACCGTATCGCCGGGTTTCACACCGGAGAAGGCCAGGGGATTACCACAGCCGAAAGAGGCATCTGCCGCCTCGCCATGCGCCGGCGTTCCGTAGTTTTCCGCCAGACTGGCGACAGGGCTGGACGTGCCGGCCGCGGATTGCTGCTGTGCGCCTTTGATCATCCGGGCGTAGCTGTCTTTGACCATGTCGTGGGTTTTCGTGGTTTTCATTTTGCGACCCTCCAGGGGTATGTGTTCTTAAGGTTGTTGTCGTGCTTGGCATTAATGTGCAAATGTGCACATAAAAACATATAAAAAGGGCAAAAAAATCAGCAACAGCCCATGGCAATGCACTGCCTGAGACTGGCCACCAGTTGTTCCGACTTTTGCAGGGCGCTGTCACCGTCAACACTGTAGACAACGTGCCTGCCTGCCTTGTGCATGCGCAAGAGCCCGGCTTTCTCCATGGTCGCCAGGTGGCGGGAGATTACCGAGCGATCCTGTGGCATCTGTTGTGCAAGCGTTTTGACGTCGCTCTCGCCCGCTACAATGAGATGCTTGAGTATCTCGATGCGCACCGGTTCCGCCAGCGCTTTGATGAAGTCGCCATCGATGCAGGCCAGTGTTTTTTCAACCGCTTTGCTTTGGTTCATGCGTGCATCATAGTGCACATATAGATGGTACGCAACAGGTGTTCGTGGCCATCTCCTCTGCTAGAATCCTGTTCCTTTCCCGGGCGCTAGCCTGCTGCTCCCATACACTCATGCATGGAATACGCCGATGAGTCTCGCCGACCAGGTTATGGCCGTAAACAACGATCTCCCCATCCGCACCGCTGCGCCGGTGCACAGTGGCAAAGTACGCTCAGTGTACTGGCTCACCGAGGCGGACAGCGCCCGGCTGATTACCCAACGCGGCTACGATGTGGCCGCGGATGCGCCACTCGCTATCATGGTGATTTCGGATCGTATTTCCGCCTTCGATTGCATCTGGCACGGGGAGGGAGGGCTCAACGGCGTACCGGGCAAGGGCGCCGCTCTTAACGCCATCTCCAACTATTGGTTTGCCCGCTTCCGTCAGCAGGGCCTTGCAGACAGCCACATCCTCGAGGTTCCCCATCCCCTGGTTTGGATCGTGCAGAAGGCCCGCCCGGTAAAGATAGAGGCGATTGCCCGCCAGTATATTACCGGTTCCATGTGGCGCGCCTACGCCGACGGCGAACGCGAGTTCTGCGGTATTCGACTACCGGAAGGCCTCAAGCAGAACCAGAAGCTGCCCGAACTGCTGATCACACCCTCCACCAAGGGCATTCTTGAGGGTATTCCCGGCGTCCCGGCAGCCGATGATGTCAACATCACCCGTGACGACATTGAGCAAAACTTCAAAGCCTTCAACTTCAGTAAACGAGAGGATGTTGCGCGATACGAAGCGCTGCTCAGCCAGGGCTTCGAGCTGATCAGTGCGCGCCTGGCGGAGCTTGACCAGGTGTTTGTAGACACCAAGTTTGAGTTTGGTTACGTCACCGACACGGCCGGTGAGGAAAAGATGATCTACATGGACGAGGTGGGCACGCCGGATTCCTCTCGTATCTGGGACGGCCCTGCATGGCGTGAAGGTGCCGTGGTGGAGAATTCCAAGGAAGGGTTCAGGCAGTTTCTGCTGAACCATTTTCCAGATCCGGACGTCCTGCTGAACAAGAATCGTATGGCCGAGCGCCAGGCACTGGCCAGCGACAACGCATTACCGGCAGAGGCATTGATGGCACTTTCCGCGACCTACACCCGTATCGCGGAGAAGATCACCGGGCAGCCGGTTTTGCTTTCCACCCATCCGCAGGCCGAAATTGTCGACATTCTGGGCGAGCGCTACGGCCTGATCGAATAGAACCGGTCATGTTTACCGACCCTGCAAGGAGGACCCCGGTGATGAGTGCTATCACGTTGGAAAAACGCGGCCAGCAGGCCTGGATTACGATCAATCGGCCTGCGGCAAAGAATATGCTCAACGGTGAAGCTTTCGTTGCGCTGGCGGATGCCTGGGAAGAGGTGCGAGAGGATGACTCACTGCGAGTCGCAGTGCTCACGGCTGCCGGTGAGGAGGACTTCTGCTGCGGGGGCGACCTGGGCGAGGTGATTCCCCTGTGGACCGGGGCGCGCCAGCCTGCCAATGAGTTGGAGCAGCGTCTTCAGGGCGATCCCATGATTTCCGACAGTGTCATGCTCAAGAACAAGCCGCTGTACAAGCCGGTTATCGCGGCTGTGAACGGTCGTGCGCTGGGTGGAGGAACGGAACTGTTGCAGGCCACGGATATCCGCATTGCCGCCGAGCACGCAGTGTTTTCGCTGCCGGAACCCAAGGTGGGTATAGTACCCGGCGCCGGCTCCATGGTGCGTCTTACGCGACAACTGCCCTGGGCTCACGCCATGCGCATATTGCTGGGCGGGGAGGCGATCACGGCACAGGACGCGCTGGCGATGGGGCTGGTATCTGAGGTGGTTCCCCTGCAAGCGCTGCAGGCACGCGCGGAACAATACGCCGATAATATCTGCCGCCAGGCGCCGCTGGCTCTGCAAGCGATCAAGCGAACGGCACTGGAGACGCACACCTTGCCCTGGGCTGATGCTTTCCGCTTTGAAATGGAGCAGGCGGGCGCCATAATGATGAGCAAAGATGCCCGTGAAGGACCCCGCGCGTTCAAGGAAAAGCGCCAACCGAACTTTAGTGGTGAGTGATCGCGGTGCACATGCGTGAGCCGTCAGCGCAGGGTCAGCCATGGGCACTGTATTGGAGAACAGGATAATGAACGCCTACAAATTAAGCGAAAGCCTGACCGTGTCTGGCCAGATTACCCCGGCTGCCGTGGCTGAGATTGCGGCGGCGGGCTACAAAGTGCTGATTAACAATCGGCCCGATGGGGAAGAAAGTGGCCAGCCCAGCAGTGCGGAAATCGCTGCCGCTGCCCAAGAAGCAGGCATGGAGTATTTTTATCTGCCCGTCAATGGAATGAATTTCCCGGGCGACCACCTGCAGGAAATGGCTGATCTGTTTGACGACGAGCAACGGCCGGCGTTTGCTTTTTGCCGCACCGGCACGCGTTGCTCCAACCTGTGGGTACTATCGCGAGAAGCCGATGAACGTGAGGCGGCGGCAGACGTCGCGCGAAAGATCGGCTTCGATCTCAGTATGGCGGCTCGCGCCCTGGCCTAGTGCCTTACCGCCGCTGCGCATAGCTGCCGCGCGCGGTGCTGCCATGGGCGTGCTGCTGCCATGGGCGTTACCCGAGAGGGCGTCGCTCAGGCTTCCGGGGTATACCAGATGGGTGAGCTCCAGGCGCGTTCCTGTATAACCCGCTGGTGGTCTTCACTGCAGCAATTCTCCAGACCTTCGCCAACGGTTGTTGGGTCTTCACAGCGCACGCCCGCGCTCGCGCAAATCTGCTGACTCCAGCGACAACTGGGGTTTTCCAGTACCCGGGTGTAGTAGAAAGCCTGGGCGTTGGCGTTGAAACTGTCATCCTGCCACACGGTACACAGCTGTGCGTGGCCGCTGCCGCTTGTTTCACAGGTGTTGATGTCCACGCTCGCATTATTGTCGCCGCCGGCGACATCCAGCACCCGCTCGTGCAATTCACCGTCCTCATACCAGCCTTTGATAAGCTGAATACGCTGCAGTGGCGTTCCCGGGTACTGTTCTGTGCCACTGTCAGCCAGAGCGGAAACAATAAAGCGCGGAGCCTCACTCTGGCTGCTGGGGGCCTGCAGGTCACCGCCCATGGGCACGCCGCCTGCGTACCCCCTGGCAACCATATCACCGCGGGTGCATGCGTCTTCCGGGTAGTCCCAGCCGCCGAAGAAACGCAGGATGGGGCGCGTGCCGCTGGTCGCGTAGGCTTCGCGTCGCTGCATTGCGGCGAACAGGGAGTCTCGCGTGTTTTCCTCCGCGTAGAGCACCGCCAGGCCACCGGGACCATACTCCAGTTCATCAGGCAGACCTTTGGGTAATTCGCCGCGCGACCCCTTGCCGGCACCGCCATGCCCGGGATGGTTTTTTTCCATGGTCAGGCCCGGCGCGGCGATATGGGTGTCGGTGCTGGAAATCAGGCCGTACTTGAAACTGTTGACCCCCAACTCCGCCTGCTGCTGCAAGCCTTTTTTCAGCGCGTAGCGCAGGAAGTTGCTCTCGTCAGGCAGTTTGGTCTGGGGCAGACTTTCCTCGTCCACGAACAGGGTCAGCCACTTGGCGTCGATGCCGCCGGGGGTGCCGGTATTCTTGCCGCCGAAACTGTCGTAACCGAGTTTCTCAAAATTGCAGTATTCATCCTCAGACCAGGCGGGGTTGCGGTTGTCACATTCGGAGGAGCCTTTGTGTTGCATCACCTCGAACAGCCTGTTCCAGCGGGCCCGCCGGGCGGCTTCTTCAGCCGTGACTGGCTCAGTCGGCACGGTCTCGTCAGAGAGCCTTGCTGTCTCAAACATCAGGCCGCCGCTCAGGTTGGAGTTGTGGGGTATAACGACGGCATCGCACCCCGGTTTACCTTCTATGCACTCCTTGTCCAGGTAGTCCCACAAGGTCACCTGGGACGTGGATTCGATCCATGACAGTGCGCGGTCGGGTACCTGGTGGTTTTTGAAGACCACATTGTGATGCAGGTTCTGGCCACTACCGACGGTGGCTGTCCATTCGTAGGCTGCGAAGCTGGTGAAGCTGCAGTCGCTGCTGCGATCATAGGCCTGCTCCGCAGCGCGCTGGATGTCCAGCCAGGTATCTGCCGCCTGCGCGGAACAGGTTTCGTTGCCTTCACCGCAGAAGCCCCAGCGGTTCTTGCCCTGTAAGCCATAGGCGGCAAGGGTGGCAAAAGTCAGCTGCGGCAGGTGACGGTGAGCGATGCAAACGGGGTGCCAGTAGCCGGGTGAGCCCGGCGTGTTGCACATGCGCATTTCGGCCATGAATTCCGAGTGATCCGTTACCGCGGTGAAGTCCAGCGGCCGGTCTATCTGGATGGTACGCAGGGATTTGTCATTCTCGTCGTAGGGCTGAATTTCCAGCCGCTCGCCTTTGGCGAAACGATAAGCGTCCTCCGGTTTGTTGCGCGTGTCCTGGGAGTTGGCGTCGAAAGACCAGGCCGTGTGCACGTGGGTGTCGCCGAAATGCGGGCGTCGCAGGGGATCATGGTTGTCGCAGGGTTGGCGTTCTTCGCTGCTTGTGTAGTCGAGAGCGGGCAAGGGGACGGGCGCAGCGCTCAACGCCGCGGTCGCCGGCTGCGGCACCGGTTCGGCTAGTGCAGTGGCGGTTGCCAGCAATGCGGGCAGAACAAGCAGGGAAGGATGACGCATGTTTTCGTGACCTGTGTTGGCTCCATCAAGACGATATAGTTTGCAGTTTTTCCCGGGAGTGGCAAAGCGGCTGGTATTGGTCAGTGGACTGTCAGCGTATTTCCTTCAATAGCGGAAGCGGATGTCCAATCCCCAACTGCGTGGCTCACCCCACAGCACGGCTCGCGAAGCGTGCGGCAGGTTGTCGATGGTAAAGGTGACGTATTCCTCGTCCAGCAGATTGCTCACCCAGGCTGATACAGTGAGCTCACCCTGCGGCATGTCGATCTCCGAGAGCGTCAGCCTGGCTCCCAGTAACTGGTGAGCGTCGATAACGTTGAACGGGCTGTCCGTATCACGTTCGTCTGTATAGGTGTAATTGATGTTGGCACTCAACGTGCCGGCAGACCAGGGTGGAAACTGGTAATCAAGATTGAAGCTGGCGCTATGTCCTGGTGCGTTGCTGAAACCAAATGCGCGTGGACTGCCGCTGAATGGATCGTCAACGTCGTCGATTGCGCTGTGCAGGTAAGCGTAGTTCAGTCTTGCCAGCAAGCCGTGGACAGGCATGGCGACCATCTCCAGTTCCAGCCCCGCAAGCCTGGCAGCGCCGCTGTTGAACACGCGCGTATCGGAGAGAGTACCCGGCAGAAGAAAATTAAGCTGCATGTCACTGAAGCGCGAATAGAACAGGGCAGAATTGACGCGCAGCGCCCGTTGCAGCCACTCGCTTTTCATGCCGATTTCCAACGTACGGTTTTTTTCCTCGTCAAAGCCCTGGGAAAAAAATATCGGGTCAGGGTCGCGTGTATTGAAGCCTCCGCTCTTGTACGCTTCGGCCAGCTTCGCATACAGCATAGTGTCTTCGCCGGGCTGGTATTGAATGATGAAGCTGAAGGCGTTGTCGCTGAACCGTTTGCTGGCCCTGGCCCGGAAGTCGATTTGCTCGAAGGGGCCCAGCACTGCGTTGCCGAAGTCCACATAGTTTTCCTGGCGGAACAGTCGCCTGACGTCGCGTGTATCGCGTGTATATCGCCAACCCAAAGTGAACGCCCAGTCTGCTATGGGTGACCAGGTGAGCTGCGCATAGGTTGCCACCGCGCGATTGTCGATACGGTTGTCTTCAGCACGCAGGTTGACGGCCACTGCCTGATCGTCGCTGGCGATCACCGGGAAGCTGAATATATGGTGCAATGGGAACCAGTTTTCCTCGGCCTCCTCGCGAAAAAAATAGCCGCCGGCAACCAGATCCAGGGTGTCGCCCAGCGGGCCGATCAACTGCAGCTCCTGGGAAAACTGGCGCTGCTGCAGACGTGTGCGGGTCTCATCGTAGTGCTGCTGCCCGGAACCCTGTGCGCCCAGGGTGACAGCGCCAAAGTCGAGGCGGTATTCGGCGCTGGCCCCGCTGGCAAAATCGATATAACTGTCATCGTCCAGCTGTCGCCATGCGGAGATGGAGCGCACAGTGAAGTCCTTCAGTTCCCAGCCTATCTGCAGGGCGTGGCCTTCAATGTCGGTATCGTTGGGTTGTAGTGGGACAGACGTGGCAAGCTGGTCCAGCCTGCGCTCGGCGTAGGGCACGAAACGCTGCGAGCTGACAATGGCCGCATCCGCCGGTGTCCCTGTGGTCATGCCCGGTAGTACTGCCTGGGGCGTGTAGTTGTAGGATTCCACGCGAGAGCTGTTCCAGCTGTAGTCGACAGTGAGAGTGGGGTGCGGGCGCCAGCGCCAGTCCAGGCGATAGCCACTGGCTACTGCGTCGCCGAAATTGCCACCGGGCCCGGTATTGTCAATAAAACCGTCCTTCTCCCGGTACAGAGCCGCCAGCTTGATCGCTGCATTGGCTGATACCGGGAGGTTGAGACTGCTGCGTGCCCGCAACAGGTTGCGATCTCCCGCCCCCAGATCCACCTTGAGGGCATGGTTTGCCGGGTCCGGCCGGGAGGTAATGAGGTTGAGCGCGCCGCCTGTGGTATTGCGTCCGTAAAGGGTGCCCTGCGGTCCGCGCAGTATTTCTATGCGCTCAAGGTCTGCCAGTTCGCTGGCAAGGCCACTGGAGCGAGCGAGGTAGACACCATCCAGGTATACGCCAACAGCCGGATCCTGGGTGATCTGTACGTCGGTAATGCCGACGCCGCGAATGAAAAGCCGCAGGGTCTGGTTACTGGAAGGAAAGCTGTCAACGACAAAGCCGGGTACGTTGCCGGCAATGTTGTCGACGCTGTAGATGCCCAGCGCGGCCATGGAAGCGCTGTCCAGTACCGCCAGCGAAAGCGGTGTATCCTGGGCGGATTCCTGTACACGCTGGGCAAGCACCACGACTTCTTCGAGAGCGGTTTGAGCGCTGGCGAGGCTGGCAGTGGTCGGTGCCAGTATTGTCATGCAGAGAAAGCGTGTGATGGCTGCGGTAGCGCGCATGGATCAGGGATTAGTGGGTAAGGAAGGCTGAGACTACCACATGCGTGTTGCCGCCAGTATGGCGCGGGACTGCCAAAGCGAAGCCTTGCTGTTACAATAGTGGAGTCAATTCCCAGGTTCGTTTTTATGTCTGCCACGCCCGAAATTCGTCCTGCCAGCACGGTTGTTCTGCTGCGCGATTCACAAGATGGTCTGGAAACACTGCTGCTGCGGCGCAATAAGGCATTGGCTTTCGCAGGTGGCTTCTGGGTGTTCCCGGGCGGCAGCCTGGATGCCGAAGATATGGCCGCGGGGGATGGCGATGAAGAACGCGCTGCGCGTGTAGCGGCGGCGCGTGAAGCGATGGAAGAGTGCGGCCAGCAGCCGAAACCTCAGGATATGGTTCTGTTAAGCCACTGGACCACGCCCGAGTCGGAGAAGCGGCGGTTTTCTACCTGGATCTATGCGGCACCCTTGCGCGCCGATGAAGACGTCGTGATTGACGGCGGTGAAATACATGACCACCGCTGGATTACGCTGCGTCAGGCGCTTGCAGAACATTACGCCGGTGAGTTGCGTATCCTGCCGCCGACCATGGTGACACTTACCCGGCTGGCCACGTATGACACCGTCGCCGAGGTCCTGGAAATTGAAAGGGATTCACCCGTGCCCAGGGTGTTGCCGGTAATCACTGCCCACAACGACGCGATTGTGGCCATGTATCACGGCGATGCCGGCTACGAGGCTGTGGATCCGGCGCTGCCCGGTGCCCGGCACAGAGCGGTTCTGAAAGATGGCGGGTGGCGATATGTGTGTGAGAACGTGGCCGAGGACATCGTGCCGCTGATACCGCTGGAGACCAGGCGTTGAGTAGCCGGTTCATCCTTTGGGACATTCCCACCCGGGTATTTCACTGGGCGCTGGTAGTCGGAATCGCCCTCGCGTGGTGGAGTGGTGAGGAGGGCCGCAATGACGTTCACGAGTGGACAGGCTATGCGCTGATTGTGCTGATTGTCAGTCGTATTTTTTGGGGCTTTTTCGGCAGTAGGCATTCGCGCTTCACGGATTTTGTGCGCGGCCCCGCAGCTATTTTGGCTTACCTGCGTGGTGAAGGCAGCCCCACCCCGGGGCATAACCCGTTGGGTGCGCTGTCTGTGATTGCCCTGTTGCTGCTGGTGCTGGCCCAGGCAGTGAGCGGTCTATTCAATTCCGACGATATTCTGTTTTCCGGCCCGCTTTACTACATGGCCAGCACTGAGTTACGTGGCTTTATGGGTTCGGTTCATGACATCAGCTTCAATATTCTGCTCGGCCTGATTGCCCTGCACGTGCTGGTAGTGGCCTACCATCAGCTGGTGAAAAAAGACGGCCTGATCACGGCGATGTTCACCGGCAGGTCAGAACGAAAAGCGGGTCTTGCCCCGCCTGTGCCGGTGTGGCGAGCATTGCTTATTGTCGCCCTGGTGGCAATTGCGCTGTGGCTGGGGCTGGAGCAAGCGCCCCAGCCACAGCCGCTTTGGTAGCAGGGGCTAGTACAGGTAGTTCTCGGCCTTGTACTCATCATGGCAGCTTTTGCAGGATTTACCGGCGGCGCCTGTCGCCTCGGCAATAATCTTGCGGTCGCCAGAGCCCGCCGCGACCTGCAGCGCCGCCACGGCCTGGCGCATGTCGTCCAGCTTGGCGGAGAAGTCATCCATGTTTTCCCAGATTTCCGGCTTGGCTCGGGTAGTGCCCTTGTCGGTGCCGGGCGCAAAGGCACGGGACACATCCATGGTGCCAAGGGCGGCCATTTCATTGGCAAACAGTTTTACCTTGGCGTCGTCCCAGGGCATCTCCCCTTTGACCATTGCCCCGATTGGGCCGAAATTCATCGCCAGTAAGGTGAAGTAGGATTGTCGGTAAGACTGCATGGGTTCTTTGTCATTCAGATGAGCGGCGACCTGCACCGAGGCCGCGATACAGCCGGCACCGGCCAGGGACAGCAGCAGATTGCGAGTGAGACGTTTCATAAGGGTGTTACCTCTGGTTGACGAGTGACATTCCTCGGCCTTCGAGTGTATGCAAGTCCGTGGGCGCGGCGCAAGCGCTGCTTGCTTGAACCACAGGCGACATCTGGCCGAGCGCGCGACCAAAAAGTTAAACCTGCGCCTGCTTAAAACTCCCGCCTGGGCCTTTTGGCGGCTTGGGTGGGCTACCATGCGTGCATTGAACAGTCGGGTATTTGGCAATGAGTGAAGAACAGCAGTGGGACTATAGCTTCGATGTGGTTGTGGTCGGCTCTGGCAACGGCGGTATGACGGCCGCCCTGTGCAGCTATGAAATGGGCACCAAGGACGTCCTGGTAGTCGAGAAATCTGACCTTTACGGGGGCACCAGCTCTGTCTCCGGTGGCGGTGTTTGGATTCCCGGCAATCGCTATGCCGCAGCAGCGGGGGCTGAAGATTCCTTCGACAAGGCCAAGACCTACCTCAGGCAGCTGATAACTGAAGAAGAGGTGCCTGAAGAACAGCTGGATGCGTTTCTGGAAAATGGCCCGAAAATGGTCGACTTCCTGCATCAACGCACCCGGGTTCGCTATGTCACGCTGGAGCATTACCCGGATTACTACACCAATCTTGAAGGTTCAATGGAGGGGCACCGCTCCATGGAACCGGAGACGTTCGACGCCAGCGAGCTGGGAGAGGAGTGGCGTCGCCTGCGGCGCACCCACCAGATGATGCACCTTGGAGGGGTGATTGGTATTACCCAGGTAGAAGCTGCAGAGTTGGTAGGGCAGCAACCGGGCTGGTGGAAAACCGTGCTCAAGTTATTTGCGGATTACCTGCTGGATATCCCCTGGCGGTTAAAAAGCCGCTTCCACCGGCGCCTGGCGACGGGATGCGCCGGCGTGGCGAGGCTGCGCGCGTCCATGCTCGATCGCGACATGCCGCTGTGGTTGAACACCAGTATGACGCGGCTGGTGGAAGAAGATGGCAAGGTGGTTGGCCTGGAAGTAAGCCGAGACGGCAAACCACTGCGGATTCAGGCACGCAAGGGCGTGATTCTGGCTGCTGGAGGCTTCGAACACAATCAGGCCATGCGAGAGGAATACCTGCCCCAGCCTACTGACCACCGCTGGAGTGCGGGGGTGATGGAAAATACCGGCGATGCGCATAAAGAGGGCATGCGGCTTGGCGCCAGGATGCATCGGCTCAACGAGGCCTGGTGGTGTAACACCATTACCGTACCGGGTGAGCCAATCCCGCGGCTGTCGGTAATGGAGCGGTCATACCCCGGTTCGGTCATTGTGAATCCAGCGGGCAAGCGCTTCAGCAATGAGTCGCAGAACTACATGGCGTTTCAGTTGGAAACGTTTGCCAAGCACTCAGAAGACAGCCCCACGTATCCTACATGGCAGATATTTGATGCGAACTTTCGCGCCAATTATTTCGTAGGCCCCTTGTTCAACAGCAAGTTCCGTCCCGATTGGCAGGTGCCCAAGGGATTCAATTATGAGCAGGGAGGCTTCTACGCCAAGGCGGATACTATCGGCGACCTGGCGCGACGTATTGACGTGGACCCCGCAGGGCTGGAGAAAACAGTTAGTGACATGAACGAGTACGCCCGCACCGGTGTAGACCCTGAATGTCATCGTGGTGAGTCTGCCTACGATCGCTACTATGGCGACCCCAGGGTTACGCCCAATCCCTGCCTGGGCCCAGTGGTGAAACCTCCGTTCTATGCTGTGCGACTGGACCCGGGCGACTTCGGTACCCAGGGCGGCATGGTCATTACCGGCAATGCCGAGGTGGTCCGTGAGGACGGCTCGGTCATATCCGGCCTCTACGCCTGCGGCAACTGCAGCGCGCCCACCTTGCCCTGCTACCCCGGCCCGGGGTCAACGCTGGGGCCGTCGATGACCTTCGGCTACCAGGCCGCCAAGGCTATCACCGGCTACAAGGACTAAACCCAAAAACAGGGGACAGACCACGGTTTTTGCAACCAACTGGAACAACAGGGGACAGACCACAATTTTTGCAACCAGTTGGTGACCGACCGACCGAGCATGGCAATCGGCTGTTGTTGAATCTCGGAGGAAAATGCTTTCGCTGTGATCAAGTCGACCCGGTTCGTACCGCGAGGAGAAAAATGACATGCAGGATTCTTGTGTGCGGTTAATCGTGGTCTGTCCCCGGTTTTTGTGGGAAAGCGTGATGCGCCTCCACGAGCGCGTCTACCAGTGTTTGCAGCACACGCGATGGTGGCGGTGAATGGCGCACTATAGCGCTGAACTGGCACACGTACTGGAATGTCTCCGGCAGTAGGGGCCGCATCACTCCTCGCTCCAGAAACCCGGCTGCATAATGCTCCGGCAGATAGCCCACGTAGCGCCCCGAGAGCACCAGGTGCGCCACTGCTTCCTGATCGTGCGCGGTGGCGTGACGTTGCAGGCCCAGCTTACGCGTGGCCTCCATGTTCGGAGAGTGATAACCAATTCCCACGTAACGAGATCGGCGAATAGCGCCGGGACTGATGCTGCTGTCACTGCCGGTGAACAAGGGGTGCCCGCTGGCGCAGTACAGGTACATCTGCTCCTCAAACAAGGGGTAATAGGTGAGGCTGGCGGAGGGGCGGTGGTCCGGGATGATACCCAGCTGGAAGCGGCCTTCCATGACGCCTCGTTCTATGGCGTTGATCGGTTCAACATAAATCTCCGGGCGCACTTCCGGGGCAGCACGGTCGAAGGCGTCCAGGGCCTTGTAAATCCTGCAGGCAGGGTTGGACGCGGTCTTATCGAAGATGGCAATGGACAGTGGACCGGTGAGGCGCTGGTGCAACTCGGCCACATCGTGCTGAAACTCTTCCATGGCCGTCATGATGCGGGTGGCACTGGCGAATACGCTCTCGCCCTCCGCTGTCAGCGCGAAGCCGCCTCGACCGCGACGGCATAAGGTGACACCCAGGCGAGTCTCCAGTTCCTTGATATGTCGTGAGATGGTCGATCGATTGATGTTCAGTTCCAGCTCCGCAGCTGAAAACCCGCCACAGTGCACAACTGCTTTGAATACACGCAGCAGGCGCAGGTCGTTGTCGGTGACGTTACCCAGCAGCGCTTTACCGGCCATATACCCTGCCTCCTGCTTTTCTTTAGATGAATGATAATGAAACTAAAGGTTGATAGGTATTGATTTATGCAACTATAAACCGCGCGTATCATCCTCGGCAATCAAGCTTTTGATGAGTGGAATAACATGACCAGCCGGCAGACGATCCAGCCCCCTTTGACACGGCAACAGTTGGAAGCCCACTGGATGCCCTACACGGGCAATCGCCAGTTCAAGGACGACCCGCGCATGATTGTGGGTGCCGATGGCATTTATTACCTCGATGACAAAGGTCGGCGCATCCTGGACGGCCTCTCCGGCCTGTGGACCTGCGGCCTGGGCCACAATCGTGCAGAAATCACCGAGGCGGTGTCGAGGCAGATGCAGACGCTGGACTACGCGCCCGCGTTTCAGTACGGCCAGCCGCGATCGTTTGAGCTGGCCAATCAGATCAAATCACTGACTCCGGAGGGGCTGGACTATGTGTTTTTCACCAACTCCGGCTCGGAGAGCGCGGACACATCGTTGAAAATGGCCAGAGCCTATTGGCGCCTGAAAGGCCAGCCGAGCAAAACCCGCCTGATAGGCCGTGCCAAGGGCTACCATGGTGTCAACTTTGGCGGTATTTCCGTGGGCGGCATTGGCGCCAACCGCAAGATGTTCGGCAACGCAGTGGAG
>JAUIIQ010000206.1 GCA_030431585.1 Gammaproteobacteria bacterium
GCGGGAGAGAAGCTGAATTGAGCGTGGCAAATCACCCGCCGAGGGAATGGCGCGAGACAGTGCTTTTCTGGCTCGCAACTGACTGAGGGGAACCCGGAGGGTCGAGGTGATAAAACGCTGAATTCAGGTGCTCTCCCGGCGATTTGGAACGTCACAGGGAGTATAGGTAGTGGATAGTGATGTCGAAATGGAGGGAGGAGGCCACGAATGGGGTAAGCCTTCCAAGGGCGTGGAAGTTTGTTTTCAACCGCGGAAGGCTTACCCCATTCGTGGTGTCCGCTTTGTTTGAATGCCTCATTCCCCGCTAATCTGTGAAGAGCGTTTTCTGAGTTCAGTTTAAGCTGGCGTTCAGCCAGGACAGGCAGCGACTCAAACCCTGCGCCCTGAGAGCGCGCAGCTGAGCCGCCAGAGCGTGGTCAGGCTGCTGAACTCTCCTTGGCTGCGTCATCCGCCTTGCTATGGAACTCAGCCAGCATGCTCTGCTCATGAGACTGTGCTTCGCCGGTATCCAGCGGTCTCTCCAGCGCAGTCCAGTCAATATCACCATCGGTCGCCAAATTCTCATATTCCAGTATGCCCAGCTCTTCAAACCGGGGACGAATGGCGTCGGTCATCAAGCCGATCCGCTTGAGATTTGGCACCACGCGCTGGAATAACAAGTTGCGGAACGTTGCCATGACAAAACCGTCCAGCACCCGCCGCCGAGCGTCCTCCACGTCCCAGCCGAAGTGCGCGAAAACGTCCGTGGCGACCAGGCGCTCACGACTCACCACGCACGCCTCATAGGCAAACCGGGCGCGCTCCTCGCGCTCTTCCTGGGAGAGCGTGCTGACAAACTCCTCCAGGTAATTGACGCCGAAGGTCACATGACGCGCCTCGTCGCGGGTTACCAGGTACACCACATCCTTGAGCACCGGATCCGGGGTGGTTTCGCGGGTCGTGTTGAAGGCAGACAAGGCCAGCCCCTCGATGACAATCTGCATGCCGATGAACTTCATGTCCCAGCGCGCGTCAGTGAGAATCTTGTCGATGATGCTCTTCAAATGGGTATTGATCGGGTACATCATCCCCACCCGCTGCTGCAGGTACTTGTTGAACACTTCTACATGCCGCGCCTCGTCAAATGTCTGCGAGGCGGCGTATAACTTGGCATTGAGCGTGGGCGCGCAGGAGCATAGTTGTGATGCAACCAGCAGGGCACCCTGTTCACCGTGCAGGAACTGCGACAGGCTCCAGGCATTGTTGTGCATCCAGTATTCCCGCTTTTGCTCGTCGCTGAGAGCCATGTAGGGCGGGTAGTCCGTGAGGTTCATCAGTTCTGCCTGCATGGCAGCGTCCAGGTCCGGGAAAGGCCTGTCCCAGTCTATGTCCATCTCCGGATCCCAGTTCAGCTGCTTGCCGAGGTCATAGAGTTTCTTGATACGGTCATCCTGAACTTTGTAGTCCCAGTTATAGGAACCGGTCAGAGGCGTCTGAAAGATCTCCGCTATATGGTCAGCATCCTCGGAGGTCAGGCGGTCTTCCATATCGTCTGTGACCTGGGGGTTGTCGGCACCGGCAAAGGTCTGAATCTTGCGCGGTGTATTTTCAGTCCATTCTACTTTCATCGGATTCACCTGAGCGTTGATTAGGGTTAGCGTGGATACACTATGGGTGATCAACAAAAATGCAACAAGGTAAAGTCTTGTCATTTTGTGGTCATATGTGGCCAAATAGACCCATGCCAAACACTACCACTCCAGCGCAGTACGTTCTGATACTCATTGACCTTGCCGAGCAGGCTGGTTGCGGTCGCGAGCAACTACTCGCAGGCACTGCACTTGCCAGCACCGGACTGGAGAGGATAGGCGCCAGAGTGGAAGATCGCGAATTTACGCGCCTGGCGCTCAATGCCCTTGAACTGACCGGCCAGCCCGACCTGGGCCTGCAACTGGGCATGCGCCTGAATCTGGGCGCCCACGCCGTCCTTGGGCAGGCCTTCATGACCTGCAATAACCTGGCCGAGGTGATTGACCTGTTTCTCAAATACCACCATCTGCTCTCATCCAGCCTGGAAGTCTCTTTTGGTGACGACGGGAAACACTGTTGCTTTACCTCCATGGAAACACCCTATGACTTGCCGCCTCACTTCTCACATGAGTTGCTGTACTCCGCTGTTCTCAACACCTTGCGCGGACTGCTGAACAGGCAGGACCTGCAAATGCAGGTAGACCTGCCCTACCCCGCACCGGCACACGCCAGCCGCTACCATCAAGTGTTTGGTGAACAAGTCTGTTTCGATTGCGATGTGGGCAGAGTGCGCTTCGATTCCGCACTGATGGAGGAGCGACTGCCATCATCCAACCCCGCCCTGCGCTCTTTGTATGAGCAGGAGTGCGCCAGACTGCTGGCGGACCTGCAGGAGGAAAGCTCGACTGCCCAGCAAACCTTGCGACTCTTGCGCAAGCTGGAAGGCCAGTACCCGCAAATGCCGCGGATAGCACAGATGCTCAACCTCAGCCCTCGAACCTACCGGCGCAGGCTGCAACAGGAGCAGAAGTCGTTTCAGGATTTACTGGACCAGGTCAGGGCCGAACATGCCACACACTACCTGCGCAGCAGCCGTCTGCCACTCTCCACGATTGCCTACAGGGTAGGCTTTAACGACACCTCCAATTTCCGCCGCGCCTATCAGAAATGGACTGGACGCACACCGCGTGAGGTGCGCTATGGCGATTAAAGCGCTGTCAGTTCATCTGGGCAGTGAGGCGGCGCAGCGCATACAGTCGCAGGGGTGGGATCCGGCCCTGTTCAGTTTACTGCTGGGGGCCTCTGGCGGACCCAAGTGGTTTATTCTCGCCCAGTTGGACCGTTTTTTGTTTGGCGACTTCCTGCAACGCACCACCCGGCCGCTGGCAACCCTTGGCTCTTCCATTGGCTCCTGGCGGCACGCCTGCCTCGCCCAGCCAGACCCGGCCGGCGCGGTCGAGCGCATGCAGGCCGGTTATCTTTATCAGCACTACAGCAGCCAGCGTCCGTCGCCGGAAGAAATCAGCGATGTCAGCAAAAACATCCTGCAATCAGTACTGGCCAGTGACGGAGCGGAGGCCATCGCTGCACACCCACGCATTACCAGTCATATCGTCACCGCGAGAGGGCGTGGCCCCAGTGGTTCGGCCTCTCCGGTAGTGCTTGCGACAGGCATGGGGGCGGCTGCGCTGGGCAACACCGTGAGCCGCTCTTTTCTGCGGCATCACTTCCAGCGGGTTGTATTTCATAGCGGAGAAAAGGCACAACCCGGGCTCACACTGCACGACTTCCACACCCACTACTGCCGGTTACACGGCGACAACGTATTGCCGGCGCTTCACGCCAGCGGTGCCATTCCCTTCGTGCTGACCGGCGAGCGAGATATCCCGGGCTCCCCTGCGGGACAATATTGGGACGGGGGTATCATCGACTACCATTTCGACCTGAACCAATTCTGCGGGGAAGGCCTGATGCTGTACCCGCATTTTCGCGCCAGCATCGTGCCTGGCTGGTTCGACAAATTCCTTCCGTGGCGCAAGGCAGCGATAGACCAGGCGTCAAAACTGGTGCTGCTGTGCCCCAGCGAGGAATTTATCGCCACCCTGCCCCACGGAAAAATACCCGACCGCCGGGACTTCACCCGCCTGGGAGAGGCGGAACGCATTCGTTATTGGGAAGAGGCGATAGCCGCGAGCAAGGCGATGGCGGAAGAATTTGCTGCACTGGTGGACGGACCAGACCCCATGAACGGCGTCATCGTTCACGCCTGAGTCAGGTAACGTGCTCGTCGAGATAACGCTGAACCTCACGGCGCAGCGTGCCCTCGAACATGGATGTGAGCAGTCCAAGTCGCACCGACACATCGATCTGTCCATCGTGAAACGACATTTCTCCGTCCACGCCGGCTCCCTTGATTTTCACTTTGTCGCCGTCCCAGCGAGAGCGCACACCATGCTCCCTGCTCAAACTGTCAGCAAGACCCTCCGCTGCAGCGCGAATCTCTTCCTTGGGCATGGTGTAAGGTTTACTCAGACGAAATCCGGCCACAGAATCACCTCATTAATTATGCGCAAAGTATAGTGCATGCCGGCAACGGCATCACCTGTTACATCGGCCGGGTCGCGCTCAGCGGAATGTACCCGCGGACAGCTGAAAGCGCTGGCCACAGCATTCCTCGTTTTCCATGCGTTCAACAATGGCCTCGTCTTCAGAATAGGCAACCGTGCGCTTGCCGTCAGGCAGGTCAAACACCGCAATGCCGCGACGCTGCTCGCCGAGGTAGATCACTGTATATCCCGCCACCGTTGCCTCGCCGTCGAACTCAGCGACCAAATCACGAATATCGCTGGCTTCGCGCACCTGCTCGGTTACATCGTCGAATACCCAACCATCAGGATTGGGCCGCGAAGACCAGAGCGCTACTCCCTGCTTGGTCAGCATACCGCTGACGGTGGTTACCAGTCCCACTTCATCGGGCTGTTCGCGCAATAACTGCGCCATGCGCACCGTAGCCTGGTAGACGAAGTTGTTGAGCGGACCGCCGCCGAAGGTCATGCCACCGGTCACCGTGAGATCACCCTCGCCACTCATGCCAAACTCGTGCAACTGGGAGCGCACCGCCATCGGAAAACAGGAGTACAGCTCACGCAGGCGGATCTCGTCAAAGCCAACTCCGGCTCTGTTCATCGCAGTTGCGCCCGCTATGCGGAACCCGGGGCAGCCACCGAGTTCCTTGCGACTGGAAACGTTGGACATGAAATTGGACTCGGCGAAGGCCTGGGGAAAGATCCAACGATCGCGAGCAATCCCCAACTCCTCGGCAACGGCGACACTACAAAATATCAGTCCAGCTCCCTGATCCACATTCCACTGACTGTTATGCAACTTGGTGTAGGGGAAGGCCAACATACGATTCCCTGGCGCTGGGCCGCGAATCACCTCCGCTGACACCGACTCGTCAGCCCATGCCGCCGGATTGGCCACCGCCACTTCGCTGAAGCGATGATACATCTGCGCCATCTGGGTCCGATGCTCATCCGGGCTCAACCCCTGGGTATAGCGCAGGGCGCTGTCCATAATGGCGTAAAAGCCCACCGGCATACCCAGCCCCGCCGCGGACTCCACCTCGGACCAGATCTCGTTCTCGGGCAACAGCATCACGTCGGGCTCGACATCCTGCTGCACCGTCTCCGTGGCTTCTGACCCTGCCCGCGAAGCACACTGCGCGCGATATTTGGCTTCGGCGCCGGTGACCAGCACGACGCTGGCCTCACCGCTGCTGATTTTCTGGCAGGCTCGCGTCAGCAGAGTTTGCTGGGACACACCAATCTCCGCAAGCACGGACCTCGCGCTGTTTGCGCCCAATGACGCGGCAAGCAGGCGCCCGGGGTCGCTGTAACTCCATATACCCTTGGGTACCAGTATTTCATCCGCGCGCGCAAGCAGCGACGGCGCCCCGGCGTCAGCCGCGGCATCACGCAGCGAGCGCTCCATGATCGCCAACGGCTCCAGCGCCTCGCGAAAATCAGCGTTTTTTTGCTGGAAGGCTGCTACGCCAACCAATATGGGGGTGTTCGGGTCCATGCTCATCCTTTTATAAATTCTCCAGCGTACCAGTTCAGCATCGCTATTTTCTCCTCCAGCGGTTTATCTTCCTCCATGGCGTACACATTGCGAAAACCAATCACCACGTCAGTCACGCCGATCTCCTCCAGTTGCTCAATGCCCTCCCGGGTAAACGCATCCTGGCCTGTGGTGAATACCCGAAAAGGCCTGTCCGCGGTGCCGTACTCTTCC
>JAUIIQ010000207.1 GCA_030431585.1 Gammaproteobacteria bacterium
GTAGCCGCACGCATCAATGAGCGGACTTCCTCGTCAGACAAGTCCAGGCTGTTGCGCAGCAGAGTTGCCATCGCCGCTTCTTCCTCGGCGTCCTGGGTGAAGTCCGCCCGGCTGGTTTCGATCATCATGGCCGCGACCGCGACGTGCAACCTGTGCTCACGCTCTGCCTCACCGTCCTGTTGTGGCATCTCGAACAGGGCTTTTATTGCATTGATCATCGTGGGCGTCTCGTCTCCGGGTTGCAGCGTTCATGTCAAAGCGGCGGCACATACACCAGCCGGCATCGCAATCAATGATAGCCGACTCCACGAGCGGGAGCCTGCCGCCTGGTTGCAAAGTTTAACCAACCCGAAAGTCACCTGGCTACACCCAGCGGGGCAGCCAGGGTGACCACTATCGCGGCCTTGACTCTGTCCCGCTGTTCCACTCGACAGAAAATTGGTTACACTCCTTTTCCCGGCCTGGTATTTCCCGGTTTTTTTTAAAAACGCTCCCCGTCACGGAAAAAGGCACAGCAGGCATATGGTTCCAGTATTAGACCTGAACAGTAGCCAGGACAAGAAGACTGGCCTGATCGCGGACGCATGCACCCACTGGGGGCTGTTCCACGTTGCCAACCATGGCATAGAGGCCGGGCTGATCGAATCACTCCATGCATGCAGCCAGAACTTCTTCAGTCTCGCCGTGCCAGCCAAACAGGCTGTCTCACGCACGATGGACAATCCTTTTGGCTACTACGATCGGGAACTGACCAAAAACCTGAGGGATCGCAAAGAGATTTTTGACTACGCTCCCAATCAACTTACTCCCTGGCCTGATTCTCCGGCAGGCTTCCGGACAGCTCTTGAGCTCTATGCACTGGCCTGTCATCACCTCGCGGCACAGCTGGTATCGCTGTGTTGCCAGGCCCTGGGCGCTGAGCAGGATACGCTGACACAACACTTTCAAAGTGGACACACCAGTTTCCTGAGGCTCAATCACTACCCCTGCTCTGACCACCTTGCCGCCACCGAAGCACCACCAACCGGGCCGTATGGCATCAGCCAACATTCGGATGCCGGCGCGATTACCGTCCTGCTGCAAGATACGGTATCTGGGCTGCAGGTGTTGAAAGATGACAAGTGGCAAGACGTACACCCCCTGGCCGACACACTGACCATTAATATCGGCGACATGCTTCAGGTGTGGTCGAATGACCGGTTCCGCGCCCCACTGCATCGCGTTCGTGCCAGTGAGGGGCATGCGAGATACAGTGCAGCCTACTTCCTGAACCCTGACAATCAGACTGTGGTAGCTCCCCTGACAGAGACGGTGTCCTCTTCCACGCCTGCCCGTTACCGTGCCATCGCCTGGGCGGAGTTTCGTCGACTGCGGGCAATGGGAGATTATGGTGACTATGGCGAGGAGGTGCAGATCTCCCAGTTCCGGGCATAGCGGTACCAACTGTCGGGCTGCTTTAGTATTCTTGTGCTACCTGAGAATAACCGGAGTACCCAAGATGCCTGCCCAAGCCGCTATCCGCACTGTCACCGCGATCCTGCCGGTATCCCTGCTGGCGTTTTCCGCACTGCTGAACACAGCAACCGCTATTGCAGAGCAGCAGGCGCCGGAGCCTGCCTCCGTAGAACGCGGCGCGCAACTTTTTCAACAATACTGCACTGAATGCCACGGCCGCGATGGGCGCGCGCAGATGGACGTGATCTCCGATGCCACCGATCTCACGGACGCCGACGCATACTATAGCGGCACGTCCGAGCAAGAGATCTACAACAGCATCGCCAATGGTGCAGGCGTTGCCATGCCTGGCTGGCGAGTACAGCTTGGCAGTGACGAAAAAATCCAGGATTTGACCCACTTCGTGCAAAGCCTGATGGAGTAACACGCCTCGCAGGCGTTGGTCATTTTCCTTATACCTTTATTGAGGACAATAACATGGCGAATCACAGCGAAGACCACCGACCCCCTGATGAAGCCCGGGCAGAAGAATCGGCGACGGCCTCTCGTCGCGATTTTTTACGCAAGTCAGCGGTGGGCGTGGGCGCGGCGGTTGCCGCTGGAGCCAGCAGCAGTGCATTTACCGCCGTCGAGAAGGATCTTGGCGGCGTCAGTATTCCATCCATCCGCCTGGCCAGCGATTTCACCAACTCCCTGGCGGAAGAACCCAAGCCGGGAACATTTGAAGGCCGCGGCATGAGTGGCGCTGAAGTGTTCGCCAATTTGTGCCGTGAGGAAAAGCTGGCCGCCTTGTTCTGTTGCCCCGGAAACTATACCGTCATCAACGCACTGGCGGCGGCCGGTATACCCTCCTACGGCGGACGCTCGGAGGGTGCCATGTGCGCCATGGCAGACGGGTTTTCCCGCGCTACGGGTGAGGTGACGGCAGCTTCGGGGACGGAAGGCCCGGGCTTCACCAATATGATAATGAATATTGCCGCCGCGAGCTCTGCGCGCACGCCGCTACTGGTGCTGGCCAGCAATATGCAACTGGCGGGTGACGACCGGGAGGCCTTTATCCAGACTGGCTACCAGCAGCCGCTCACCGAGGGGATAAAGAAGTATGGCAAGCGATTGATAGACCCTTCACGGGTGCACGAGTACGGGGGATACGCTTTCAGGCAATTGAAATCAGGCGTGCCCGGGCCAGTACACCTGGACTTTCCTGCGGAGGTTGCCCGCGCCCGCTTCAAAGACCCCGCAGAACTGAAAGACTTCTATGACAAGAGCCAGTATCGCACTGACTCCCGTGCAGCGCCTGCGCCAGCAGATCTGGCAGCTGCAATAAAAATGATAGACAAGGCTGAACGCCCGCTGATCGTAGCAGGTCAGGGCGTTTTTCAACGCAAGGGCTGGGACGCGTTACGCCGCGCGGCCGAGCGCAACCAGATGGCTGTAGCCACTTCCGGCCCCACTCGCGGGGCATTCCCCGACGAGCACCCGCTGTGCGTGATGGCCGCACCGGATGCATTGCTCAGTGCCGACCTGGTTATTTTCGTAGGCCAATATTGTATGCCTAGCCCGGGTGAGTATCGATTCAACCCCGAAATCAAGGCAATCAGGGTGCATCCGGAGCAGGAAGACCTGGGCCGCAACTGGCCTCTGGATATCGGCATAGTCAGTGACGAAGCCCTGTTTCTGGAGGCGCTGGCGGACGCCGTGCGACGCAAAAAACGCGCTGCATGGGTCGATGAAATTGCGGCGGCCAGGAAAGCGTACCAGAAGCAGAACGACGATATCTATGAACTCGGGCTTGGCTACAGCAAACAGACCAACCATCTCCATCCGGCGGTCATTGCCCATGATACACAGCACTTTCTGGAGAACGACGCCGATGATCGCCTGGCCTGTGTGTTCGGCGGCGGCGGCTGGACCAGCGGCCTGTTCGCGGGACGCTACATGCGGGCACAGCGCCCCGCTCACATGATCGTGCCGCCCTACCAATATGGCGCTATAGGCCCCGATATGTCGATGATGATGGGGGTGAGCGCCGCAGTTCAGCGCGGCGTCGGCCCGCAAGCTGGCTATGAGGGTGCGCCCACCGTATGCATCACCAGTGACGCAGGTATGGCCTACAGCCTGTTTGAACTGGATACGGCCATTAAATACAAGCTGCCAACCATTACCATCGTGTACAACAACAATGCCTGGGGCGTGTGGCCAAATGCAGCCCGCTCCGCCCGATCCATGCATATGTACCTGTTCCAGGAGAATCTGCGTTACGACCAGATGGCCGAAGGGCTGGGTGCCAACGGAGAGTACGTGCGCACGGTCGAGGAGTTCCGCGCGGCACTCACCCGCAGCTACAAACTGGCCCGTGATCAGCACGTCAGCAGCCTGATCAATTGCCAGGCGCTCAAGGAATTCACCTCTCCTCGCGATTATCCACCGGGCATCTCCCTTAATGCGGAACCCGGCGTGGGCGCTGTAGCGCATTGACGGACCACGCACAACTGGTTGGCGATATTCTTCAGGAGTATGCTGAACGAGGTATATTTCGAGGGTTCAGTCGCGCGCCTGCAAAGGGTAGCTACAGGGTACTCTGGCTGCGCGACCAGTTGTTTGAATGGCGCTGGAACGACGCGAAAAAAAGCCTGCGCATCACCTGCGTGTTGCCGCAGGTGGCGCCCCAGTCTGCCATGTACCGTGAGCTACGCAGTTGGCTGAAGTCGCGCCAGGACGCTGCACTTCCCGACCATCGTCGCTGCGACGCGCAACGTGTCGCCTTACGTCCCTACAACCGCGGCGGCAGTGTCGCCCTTACACTGCGTTCCCTCGATGGCGACGTGGAGTACCTGGTGCGAAAAATGGTGAGCCTGGTGAATGAGCTCTATGTTGATTTCCTGTCGAGCGGGCTCTATCTCGACTGGCAGATAGAAACATTCAACCTGGACCCGGATAACCCGCGGTGAGGATTACCAGGTCCTGAGCGACCACATCCGCTGCGCTGGCATAACGAATCGCCATGCAACTGCGGCACTGATTATGGAAAGCCACGCGCAATCGCAGCAACGTGAAGGGCCACTCAACTGCAGCCCGGGCTGGAGCCAGCCATCAATATCCCTGTAAACTCATGTCACACTACACAAACTTTATGCAGGCGGGTCTCAATTGAACAAAACCTTACTAGCGGCAACAGCCGTTGCGGCAAGCATCTTCGTCGGCGGCTGCGCCAGCCTGACCAATGACGCCAACGTGCCCATTGCCTTTTCCATGAGCGACGGCACAGAAGCGAACTGCGTAATGACCAATAAGCGCGGCCAATGGACTGTGGCAGTACCCGACACCGTGATGATCAGGCGCTCAGACGATGCCTTACGCTACCAGTGCGAGACCGATGACGGCAGAACAGCGACTGGTTCAATCGAATCAACTATAGGCGCAAAGATCGTTGCATCTGCTGTATTTATTGATCTGGGTATCACCGACGCAATTACCGACAAGCACCGCGAGTATCCGGCAAGCTACGTGATTCCTCTAAAGAAAGCGCAGTAACCACAGGCCAGGCAGCACTGACCATCCGCAACCCCGCCAGTCAAAGGCCCCGGGGTTGCGTCACTACTGATGGAACGAACAGATCGGCAAGTGAATAAATCGAAACCGCGACTGCTGGTGACCACATCCACGCTGCCGCGACATGAACATGATCCGGAGCCGCGTTTTGTCCTGGACCTGGCCCGGGCATTGTCAGACAGGTTCGACATCACCGTACTGGCGCCCTCCTTCCCGGGAGCGAAGCCGCGGGCTACCCTGTTCGGGGTCGAAATCGCTTACTACCGCTATGCGCCCTTCAGGTCCTGGGAACGCCTGGCCTACCCCGGCGGCATTATGCCCCGACTAAAGGCGTCACCGATGAACTGGCTACTCGTGCCCGGATTGGTATTGGGCCAGGCAATCGCCCTGCGTCGACTGCTGAAACGGAACAGGTTCAACCTCGTGCATGCCCACTGGACACTACCGCAGGGCCTGGTCGCTGCAGCTTTGCCAGGCACTATGCGGCCACCACTGGTAGTCACCTCTCACGGGGGTGATGTGTTCACGCTGGGCAGCGGGCCATTCCGAGGCCTTGTTCGATATGTACTTCGCAGAGCATCCGCGACAACCGTGGTGTCTGCTGAACTGCTGGCGGAATGTCGAGCAATACTGGCGACAGCCGATGACAGCGGCACCACGGACTCGCGAATCCACCACATACCCATGGGTGTGGACTGCGCGCATTTCGCCAACGCCGCCAGCAAAGCCTCCCGAC
>JAUIIQ010000208.1 GCA_030431585.1 Gammaproteobacteria bacterium
CCCGAATACCCCTTCGGCACTGAACTCACGGCCGAGGAGCAGGCGCTGGGTGCCAGCCTGCGTCACATCAAGTCATTGAGTGAAGAGCCCACCCAATTTCTCACCAGTGCGTTCAGGGCCTTGCTGCACCGTTCTGACGAAGTCGCGGCGCGCCCCTTCCTGGAAAGGGTGCACCTCAACCATCCCGACACCACCAAGGAGTTCCTGATTCAACAGCTCTTACTGCTGGAACTGGAGGAACGGGGCATGCTTAAGGTGAGTTAAGGCGCTGGCGGCGCAGGCTGCATCTGGGTATGCTTGCGCCATGCCCGAAAAGCTCGATGACAAGCTGGTAATCGCTATCTCCTCCCGCGCCCTGTTCAACCTGGATGAGAGTCATCGGGTATTTGAGAACGAGGGCCTAAGCGCGTATTCCGAGTACCAGGTGGCACGTGAAGATGAACCCCTGGAACCCGGCGAAGCGTTCCCACTGGTGCACAAATTGCTGCGCCTGAATGAACTGCTGGGCACCGGGCAGCAGGTCGAGGTCGTGTTGTTGTCACGTAACAGCGCAGACACCGGTTTGCGGGTGTTCAACTCCATTGAGCACTATGGCCTGGCTATCAACCGAGCCGCCTTCTGCGGTGGCGAGAGTCCCTGGCGCTACATCAACGCCTTCGGGTGTCAGTTATTTCTGTCCAGTGAGGCGGACGACGTGCGCAATGCGTTGGAATGTGGCGTGGCGGCGGCCACACTGGTCTCGGGTGGACGGCAGGATACGGGTAACCAGCAATTGCGCTTTGCCTTCGACGGTGACGCGGTGTTGTTCTCCGACGAAGCAGAGCGCGTATACAAGAGCGAGGGACTGGAGGCGTTCACCGCCAGTGAAAAGGCCGCCGCACGCCAGCCATTGGCAGGCGGGCCCTTCAAGCCGTTTCTTGCCGCCTTGCACCGGCTGCAGCAGGCATTTCCCGCCACCGAGGCACCCATTCGCACGGCGCTGGTGACTGCTCGTTCGGCGCCCGCTCATGAGCGTGTTATTCGCACTCTGCGGGCCTGGAATATTCGCATTGATGAATCTATTTTCCTCGGCGGGCTGAACAAGACCGAGTTCCTGCGGGCCTACCAGGCAGACGTATTCTTTGACGACCAACCCATGCATTGCGATTCCGCCAGGGAGCATATCGCTACCGGTCACGTGCCCCATGGAGTGGCCAACACCTGAATAGGTAGCCGGTTTTCGTTATACCTTTTTTATTTGGCAATATCCTCGGTTAATGGCTATTCTTCATAAGGCTCAGGCGCGGCCCGGGTACATTTTTGGAGGAATGGATGAAGCTGCAACAATTGCGCTATATCTGGGAAGTTGCCCACCACGACCTCAATGTTTCGGCAACAGCGCAGAGTCTGTTCACTTCGCAACCGGGTATCAGCAAGCAGATTCGCCTGCTTGAGGATGAGTTGGGGGTGGAAGTATTTGCCCGAAGCGGCAAGCACCTGACTCATGTGACGCCCGCTGGTGAAGCCATTCTTGAGGCCGCAGGGGAGGTCCTGAGAAAGGTAGAAAGCATCAAACAGGTGGCGCAGGAGTTTTCCAACGAGAAGAAAGGAACCCTGTCGATTGCCACCACCCATACCCAGGCACGCTACGCATTACCCGCGACTATTTCCGCTTTCATAGAGCGCTATCCCGATGTATCCCTGCATATGCACCAGGGAACGCCGATGCAGATATCCGAGATGGCCGCTGACGGTACGGTCGATTTCGCCATCGCCACAGAAGCACTGGAATTGTTTTCCGACCTGATCATGATGCCCTGTTATCGCTGGAACCGTTGCATCCTGGTGCCCAGGGATCACCCCTTGTGCCAGGTCTCATCCCTGAGCCTGGAGGATGTGGCGGCTCATCCCATTGTTACCTACGTATTTGGCTTCACCGGACGATCCAAACTCGATGAGGCGTTCACCGAAAAAGGGCTGACACCGCGGGTTGTATTCACCGCGGCAGATGCCGACGTTATCAAGACCTACGTGCGCCTCGGGCTGGGCATCGGGATTGTCGCGGGGATGGCACACGACCCCGAGATGGACCCGGACCTGGTGGCGCTCGACGCCAGTCATCTGTTCGCCAGCAGCGTAACCCGTATAGGCTGTCGCCGCGGCACCTTCCTGCGTGGTTACATGTATGAGTTTATCGAGGACTTTGCGCCGCATCTCAACCGCGATCTGGTTAACGAGGCCTTTCGTTGCCATAGCAAAACCGAACTGGAGCGTCTGTTCTCCCATATTGATTTGCCCACATTCTGATTATTTCCTCCAGCCACTTGTGCCCTTAAACGCAAACCCTTAGATTGTGGCGCTCATTTTGCGGCAGTATAGGAGAACAACACGTGGAACTGGCCTGTCTTGACCTGGAAGGAGTTCTGGTCCCGGAAATCTGGATAGCGTTCGCCGAGAAAACCGGCATCGAAGAACTGCGCGCTACCACCCGCGACATTCCCGATTACAATGTGCTGATGAAGCAGCGCCTGGGCATTCTCGATCAGCACGGGCTGAAGATTGACGACATCCAGGAGGTGATTGCTACCTTGCAACCGCTTCCCGGTGCTATCGACTTCGTTAACTGGCTGCGCGAGCGGTTCCAGGTCATCATCCTCTCCGATACTTTCTATGAGTTCTCTCAACCTCTGATGCGGCAACTGGGCTGGCCGACGCTATTCTGTCATCGCCTGGTGACTGATGACGAGGGCAGGGTGGTGGATTACAAGCTCCGTCAGGAGGACCCCAAGCGAGCGTCGGTAAAGGCCTTGCACAGCCTTAACTACCGGGTTATCGCCGCGGGCGACTCCTACAATGACACCACCATGCTCGGCGAGGCTGACGTGGGTATCCTTATCCACGCGCCGCAAAATGTGATCGATGAATTTCCGCAGTTTCGTTCCGTGGCAAATCTGGATGAGCTCAAGCAGGCGTTTGTTGAAGCGTCTTCGCGGGAGATCCTGCTCTAGGTTAGCCGGGCGCTCTGCAGCCCTCACTCGGTATGGCTGCCAGGCCTATGGGGGATTTAAGGGTATCTGGTTGAGGTGCGGGTGGGAGGTATCGCGCTTGCGAAAATGTCGGAGGCCAGGGATGGCCGCAGTCAAGGTGCCATGGATGGCGCGCTACCGTTTTTCGCGAGGGCGATACCTCCCACCCGCAGCCAGCGCACTGACCATCACTCCATTACACCATCGCCTCCAGCAATTGAAGAAAGCCCCCGACCTTGTCGTAGGTCTCCTGATACTCCTGCTGCCATTGTGAGTCAGCAACAATCCCACCGCCGCCCCAGCAGCGCAGCTCACCCTGCGTGGCGAGCAGGCTGCGTATAGCGATATTGCTGTCCATGCGTCCATCCGCGCTGATGTAAAGAACGCTGCCGCAGTAAAATTCCCTGGCATGCGGTTCCAGTTCGGCGATGATCTCCATGGCCCGGCGCTTGGGTGCCCCGGTAATCGACCCCCCCGGAAAGCTGTCGCGCAACAGTTCGTAGGCAGTACTATCCGGTTTCAGTTCACCACTGATGTTGCTGACCATGTGATGCACAGTGGGGAAGCTCTGTATCTCGAACAACTCATCCACGTGGATGGTGCCGGGAATACAGTTTCGGCCAAGGTCATTGCGCAGCAGGTCCACGATCATCAGGTTCTCCGCCCTGTCTTTTATCGAGGCCTGTAACTCGTTTGCGGCGCGTTCATCGGCCACGGGGTCCTGGTGGCGTGGTCTGGTGCCTTTGATTGGCGCGGTTTGCACGTGCTGTCCGTGCAGCGAGAGAAAACGCTCTGGTGACAAACTGATCAACGCGTCCTCATCATGCAGCGACAGGAAAGCCGAGAAGGGTGCGGCCGCTGCCTCCCTGAGGGTTAGGTAGGCCAGCCATGGGTCTCCGTCGAAGGCAGCGACAAAACGCTGTGCAAGGTTGACCTGGTAGCAATCACCCGCGTGAATATAGTCCTGTATGTGAGTGAATGCCTCGCGGTAGGCCTCCTCGGTAAAATTCGAACGAAAGTGTTCACGCAAGTTGAAAAAGCCGTTATCCCTGCGTGGGTGAGCACGCAGGCGGGCCAAAATTTCCTGCCTGTCGCGGTTTGTGACCGAAGGTTGCGTCACCAGCACCGAGCGTTGTAGCAGGTGGTCCTGTATTACAGCCCATTCATAGGCACGCAACAGGAAGCCAGAGTAGGGCGTGGCGGGCGGGGTGTTGCGCACCTTGTGCAGCAGGTTGCTGTTGTCATAGCCAATAGCGCCCAGGATTCCGCCGCAAAAGGGTATGTCCTGGGATACCGGTTGCACCGTGCCAAAATGCTGGCGGTGGAAATGAGACAGATCGCTGTAGTAACTGTGCCAGGCTTTGTCGCTGGCACTGGCCAGGGGCTGCACAGGCGTCGGGGACGGGTCTGCAACCATGATGTCAAAGCGGCCGGTCTTGCAATAGGGGAAGGCTGAATCGAGAAATACGGCGTCGGGCAGGTTACGCAGTTTTTCAAACACCAGGCAGCTGTCCGGGCAGTAGCTTAATTCCTCCAGGGAAACAGTCTTCTTCATCTACTCGCAGGCCAGTTCAGGTGCTGACAAATGTTGACACTGATCACACAAAAATGAACGTGTTGCGTATTGTAAACTATTGTTTGCAACAGCGCTGAAACTGCGAGTATTTGCATTGAAAACATAGCTTTAGCTTCGGCTGCCGATTGACTTTGGCACCCTCCGGAATTAAGGTTACTCGCCGAAATTCTGGCAGATCTGCACACGTGCAGGTCTGCGCGTCCCGTCTTGCCAAAAAGCCTCGCAGAAGGTCGAGCAAGCTCTCTTTGGCCCGCTGGGCCTCATTACCGGATCAAGGAATATGACAACTGAAAACAGCAATGATCTGATCGCCAGCCTGGAAAACCCCTTTGCGCAAAAAAGTGAACAGGAGTTCCGCGTGCCCGGGCAGGTTGACTCAGTACCAGGCCTGTACGAGAAAGCACTGAAACATGGCTGGGAGTTGCAACAGCGCCCTTACCAGGCGTCGGGAGTGAAGAATACCCAGCGGCAGCACATGAAACACCGCATGACGATCTGGGAGCGCATCGAGTGCCTTGCAGATGAAGCGCCCACGGTGTTGTACCAGAACTGGGGACCGAACCTCGACGGTGCCTCTCTGGTGACGGCGCTTATTCGGGTAAACGGGCGGGACGTTGCCATCTATGGTCACGATTTTACGGTCCGTGCCGGGTCCATGGACGCAACCAATGGCGAAAAACTGGCGCGCTTGTTTGAACTCGCCGCAAAGCGCCGCATTCCGCTGGTGGGCCTCAACGACTCAGCCGGCGCATATATCCCGGCTGGTGTAGGCGGTCTGGACGGCTACGCCGATGCCTTTACCGCATTGCGAAAAATCTCTGGTGTGGTGCCCAGTATCATGTGCATGTTCGGCTTCAATGCGGGTGGCGGCTCTTATCTGCCGCGCCAGGGTTCATTCCTGATACAGCCCAACGAAACCTTCTTTGGGCTGACCGGGCCCGGGGTGGTCAAGTCGGTACTGGGCGAGGATGTCACCCCCGACGAACTCGGTGGCCCGGGCGTGCACAGCCAGAGCGGGGTGACCGATTTCGTCGTACCGGATGAAGTGGCTGCGTTGCGCAAGGTACGTGCCCTGCTGGCCTACCTGCCCAGCAATAACGGTGAGTTGGCACCGCATCAACCATCCTCTGA
>JAUIIQ010000012.1 GCA_030431585.1 Gammaproteobacteria bacterium
CCGGCGACTTGGAACGTCACAGGCAGTATAGGTAGTGGATAGTGATGTCGAAATGGAAGGAGGAGGCCACGAATGGGGTAAGCCTTCCAAGGGCGTGGACGTTTGTTTTCAACCGCGGAAGGCTTACCCCATTCGTGGTCTCCGCTTTGTTTGAACGCCTCATTCCCCGCTAATCTGCGATGAACCTTTTTACCTGTAAAACGATATCAGACTATAAAAACAGTACTTTTGTGTAATAAACTGCTTCATTCTTCGCTGTTGAACAGTCGCTTCCTTCTTTTGACGGCACACGCAATGCCTTGTTTTAAGTGACTTTTTGTCGCCTGAAGCTGTTGTCAGCCTTGTTTATTGTTGCTATTTTTGGGTTGCGTGACCTGACTAACTATTCCGGAGATGAGCCTCATGGCAACGGCAAAGAAGAAAGCCACTGCAAAGAAATCGCCCGCTTCTCGCAAGAAAGCGCCTGCAAAAAAACGCCCTGCGGCGAAAAAATCCGCAGCAAAGAAAACAGCACGTGCAAAGAATACGTCTGTTTCGCCGGCTGTAGCGCGTGCCAATGAAGCGCTTGCGAAAGTGCAAAAAGCATTGGACGCTGAAAAGAAATCGTTGGAAGGTGCGCGCAAGAAAGTAGAAGCAGCGCGTAAGAAGGCTGCAAAGAATGCGACCGCGACCAACAAACGTGCTTTGAAAGCTGCACAGAATGCATCAGCCAAGAGCTCTGCACGTATCAAAGCAATGCGCGAGAAGCTGGCTGACTCCAGGAAGCGTGCTGCAGATGCAGCCGAAGCGGCAAAACTGAAAGCCCTCAAGGTTGCTGCCGATGAGAAAAAACTGGCGCACAAGGCAGAGCTGGCCGCCAAGGCAGAAATCGACAAGGCCAAAGCGCTGGCCAAACATGCCGAGAAGTGGTTGAAGAAACGCGCCCGCGAAGATGGCAAGAAATTGGCCGCGCTGGAAAAGCGTCTGGCTAAACAAATCGCTGCAGCAGAGAAGAAGGCTATCGCCAAAGCCAAAGCCGCCGAGAAAAAGGCTGAAGCCAAGGCGCGTGCGGCGGCCAAAAAGATCAAGTCGGCCGTGACCGGTAAGAAATCGACAGCGAAAAAAGCAGCTCCCAAGAAGAAGGCTGCGCCCAAGAAAAAGGCTGCGCCGAAGAAAAAGGCTGCGCCGAAGAAGAAGGCTGCGCCCAGGAAAAAGTCTGCGGCAAAAGCGAAAAGCTGAAACAGACCCTGAGGGGTAGTAGAGCCCGCTACCAGAAATGGCAGCGGGTTTTTTTTGGCTCTTCGGATATTAGCGAAGTTGCTTGGTGGATAGACACTCTCCAGCTGAGCGGCCACTGCAATCGTGGTATGCCCCCGGGCGGTCGACCCCCCTTTGACTCCCTTTCGGGGGTATACCACGATGGTGTTGTCCGCTTTGTTTGCATGCCGGATTCCCCGCTAATTTGCGATGAACCCTTTTTCCCTGCGCATACGTCTGTGGCCCGACTGACTAGGTGTTGGCAGCAGGTGCTATGTCATTAACGTTGAGAAACTGGCCTTCATTTTCCTCAATGCAAACCGGTATGGCGCCGACCTCCTGATACCATTCCCTTACTGCACGCCGCCCACTGTCCAGAAAGGTGACAATGCTGTGCAGGGAAGATGTGCGTATCAACGCGCAGAGATATTGGTGGCCACTGGGGCTTTTAGCGTAACTGACCTGCAGGCGCGGATTGTCCCGCAGTGGCGGTGCCAGACGCGTAGCAAGGTCCAATGGCAGCAGCGGCATGTCGCAGGGCACCACCAGCACCATCTCGTGGCGCAGTAGCGGGCAGGCGGCTTCCAGCCCCGCCAGTGGTCCCTGGTAACCCGTGCGGCTGTCGGCAGATGTAATGGGCGCCAGCGCTGCGTAAACATCGCGGTTGCGGTTGCAGCTTATGTACAGCGTATCGACCTGCGGCTGTACGCGCTCTATTACGTGTTCTATCAGTCGTCTCCCCCGCCAGGGAAGCAGGCCCTTGTCCTCTCCGCCAGCGCGGCGCCCCTCGCCACCGGCGAGGATCAGTGCGGAAAGGCCTGGTTGCTGAGGTCTGGCAGTAGTTGGTAAATCACCCATGCGACGTTTCTTCCCTGAGCTTGCGTGTGGGATACTAGCACCTTTAGATCAAGCTGCGGCTGCAGGCACGCATATCACCATGAACGTAATCCTCGCCATTGAGACTGCAACGGACGCCTGTTCCGTTGCCCTGGTTGGCCCCGAAACCGTAGCCCAGTGTTATGAAATCGCACCGCGGCAACACAGTCAGCGCATTTTCAGCATGCTGGACGAGGTGCTTCCCGGTGGCGGGTTGCCAGCACATGGCGTGGAAGCCATAGCCTACGGCTGCGGCCCCGGGTCATTTACGGGATTGCGTATCGCTGCCAGTGCCGTTCAGGGCCTTGCCTACGCCACTGGCCTGCCTGCGATACCTGTTTCCACCCTGGCAGCACAGGTTCAGACGGCATATCGTCTGGGTCATCTGGAGTCGGGGCAGAGCGTGTTCAGCGCACTGGATGCGCGCATTGGTGAGGTCTATTTTGCCTGGTTCACGGTAGATGAGGCAGGGGTGACAGCGCTCACGGCGGCGCAGGCAGCAAAGCCCGGTGCTGTGTCTGTGCCAGATGGCGTCAGTTGTGCCGTCGGTATAGGCAGCGGATGCCGGTTTCTGGATGACATGCCAGCGCCCGTGCAGGGGCTTATAACGGGTGCAATGGCCGATATCCTGCCGCAGGCGCGCGATCTTGTTCCTCTGGCCAGAATGGTCGCAGCCACCGGCGGCACGCAGTCAGCGAGGCAGGTACAGCCAGTATACGTTCGCGATGAAGTGAGCTGGAAGAAGCTTTCCGAGCAGGGCAAGCAGGCGTGATCGACTGGTTCCAGGCATGTGTCCTTGCTGTTATCCAGGGGCTCACCGAGTTCCTGCCTATCTCCAGCTCCGCGCACCTGGTGATACCTTCGCTCGCGCTGGGTTGGCCTGATCAGGGTCTGGCTTTCGACGTGGCTGTGCATGTAGGCACTCTCGCAGCTGTGGTTTTCTACTACCGACATGATTTGTTGACTATCAGCAGGAGCTGGCTGCAATCGCTAACCGGTGGCGGCGCCACAGCGGACAGCCGCATAGTCTGGTATTTGTTGCTGGCTTCGATCCCTGCCGGGCTGGTTGGTGTTCTGCAGGGTGATTATATTGAAGCGCATGCGCGCACTTTACCGGTCATCGCCACAACCACGCTGTTGTTCGGCCTGCTGTTGGGTTACGCGGACCGTTACGCACAGCACAAACCCGGCAGTCGGCCGGTAGATCTTACCGTGGCTGTGTTGATCGGGTTGGCGCAGGCACTGGCCCCTGTGCCGGGTGTCTCCCGCTCCGGAGCAACCATTACTGCGGCACTGCTGCTCAATTTGAGTCGCCATGACGCCGCGCGGTTTTCATTTCTGTTGTCTATTCCCGTAATCGGCGGAGCCGGCGTATTGAAAACCTGGGATCTGGCGCAGGGCGCAGCGCCGGTAGCGTGGTCGATGATGACAGTCGCGGCGCTGATCTCTGGAGTCACTGCGTACCTGTGCATTGCCCTGTTTCTGCGCCTGTTGGATCGGGTAGGCATGATGCCGTTCGTATACTATCGAATCGCGCTTGCAGCGCTGCTGTATGTAGTCTGGCTCGCTTACTAGTCAGGATTTATCAGGCCAGGCTGCACCGCTTTTATGCTACGCAGATGGCCAACGCTCAACTGAGTAACAAGAGGAAAACAGTATGTCCGATCAGGACGCCTTCAACGCTGGATTGTGCGATTTCCTGTCTCGCGCCACCACGCCCTTTCATGCCGTAGCCACTATGGTTGAACAGCTGGAGGAGGCGGGTTTCACGCGGCTGGCAGAGGATGAGGACTGGTCACTGCAGGCCGGCGGCCGGTATTTTGTTACCCGTAACGGCAGCTCCCTTATCGCTTTCGGTCTGGGTACGCGGGCGCCGGCCAGCGAAGGCCTGCGCATGGTCGGGGCACACACCGACAGCCCCTGCCTGATGATCAAGCCCACCCCTGAGAGGCAGCAGCATGGCTATTTTCAACTGGGGGTGGAAGTCTATGGTGGCGCCCTGCTCAATCCCTGGTTCGATCGTGATTTGTCTATCGCCGGTAGAGTCAGCTATCAGGGAAGTGATGGAATGTTGCACACAGCCCTGATTGATTTTCGTGACCCGGTTGCAGTGATACCCAGTCTGGCGATACACCTGGATCGCGAGGCCAACAGTAGTCGCACCGTTAACCCACAGAAAGATATTCCGCCGCTGCTTTGCCAGCTCCCCGCAGATGAGAAGGGCGACTTTCGTGAACTGTTGCGCGAACAATTATTGCGTGAACATCCGGGCTGCGCAGTCGACAAGGTACTGGATTATGAACTCTGCCTGTATGATACGCAGGCCGCTGCCATCGTTGGCTTGCGCCGTGATTTCATCGCCTCTGCCCGTCTCGACAACCTGCTGAGTTGTTATACCGGCTTACGGGCTCTTCTTGGCTGGGACAGCAAGACGAGTGCACTGTTAGTGTGCAATGACCACGAGGAGGTAGGTTCACAGTCCGCCTCCGGAGCCAATGGCCCGTTTCTTTCCTCTGTGCTGCAACGCATAGCTGCGGGCCGCGAGGAGTATGCCGCCTTGACCGAGCGATCGATGATGATTTCGGCTGATAATGCCCACGGTATACATCCCAACTTTGCGGACCGGCATGACGAAAACCATGGTCCGAAGTTGAATGGCGGTCCTGTGCTGAAGATCAATGCCAACCAGCGCTATGCGTCCAATAGTGAAACGTCTGGCCTGTTCCGGATGCTGGCGGCAGATGAAGGTGTACCGCTGCAGTCGTTTGTTGTGCGCACGGACATGGCCTGTGGCAGTACGATAGGCCCCATTACTGCAGCGGGGGTGGGGGTCAAGACTCTGGATATAGGGGTCCCCACCTTCGCCATGCATTCTATTCGGGAATTGGCCGGCACTGCCGATGCCAGCAACCTGGCTCGTCTCCTGACGCGCTTCTACAATTTCGGCGGCAGACTGGGCGCTGAAATACAAGGAATTAACCGAACAGGACACTAGCTGACCGCGCTGTGCGAGCCTTACTTCTGTCTGCCTACGCGGCCCAGAGCCATCGCTACTGGCAAGAGGGGCTGCAGCAGATATTCATCGATTGGGAATGGATCCAGTTGGAACTGCCCCCGCGGCATTTCAGTTGGCGCGTGCGCGGTAACCCGCTGTACTGGAGTATTGCCGAGCGCGAACGGCTGCAGGCTGACTGGGATGTAGTGGTGGCAACGTCCATGGTCGATCTGGCCACTCTGCGAGGCCTGGTGCCGTCGCTCGGCTCTGTGCCTGCGCTGTTGTATTTTCATGAGAACCAGTTCGAGTACCCGGTTAATCACCAGCAGCACAGCCTGTTGGAAGCGCAAATGGTCAGTCTTTACGCGGCACTGGCCGCTACCATTATCGTTTTCAATTCCGCGTATAACCGCGACACCTTTCTCGCCGGGGTCAGCTCGCTGCTGGCACGGTTACCGGACAGGGTGCCAGCGGGCGTGGTTAGTTTGCTGGCACAGAAAGCACAAGTGCTGCCCGTCCCGTTGCTGCCCGCACCGGCTGGCGCCAGCAGCAGAAAATGGTTTTCGAGCGGTTCATCAGCCCCGCTGCGCCTGCTCTGGAGCGCTCGCTTTGAGCACGACAAGGGAGGGGAGAATCTGGCTTTGCTGCTGGCAGAACTGGAGCGGGCCGGCCTGCACTATGAGATTGCCATAACCGGGCAGCAGTTTCGCAATACGCCGGCCATCTTCAGCGACATCCAGACCCGTTATGCGCATCGCCTGGTGCATTTCGGGTATATTCAGGACGTGGCAGACTACCGGGCACTGCAAGGTGAGGCAGATGTGGTCGTCTCCACGGCACTGCATGAGTTTCAGGGCCTGGCGGTGATGGAGGCTGTGGCCGCGGGTTGTGTTCCGGTAGTGCCAGACCGGCTTGCTTACCGTGAACTTTACCCGCGTGAATATCGCTACTCATCGCTACCAGGGTCCCCCCGGGAAGAGGCCAGTGGCGCTGCCGCGCTTATTCTTGCAATGGCGTCATCCCTGCCGCCTGCCCCGGACATGTCCGGCTTCACCGTGGCCGGCCTGAAACCGCGGTATCGTGATACCCTTTCGGAGCTGCAGGATAGCCAGTCCCTGCCAAGCTAGGTATCATTGGCGGCTTTTTTCAGGTGGAAGGATCTACATGTCCAAACAACGTGTTCTCACTGGTATAACGACCACGGGTACGCCCCATCTGGGCAACTATGTGGGCGCGATCCGGCCCTCGATTGAAGCGTCTCGCGACGAGACTCTGGATTCTTTCTTTTTCCTTGCCGATTATCACGCACTGATCAAATGTCACGATCCGGCTGTGGTGCGCCAGTCCACCAAAGAAATCGCGGCTACCTGGCTGGCACTGGGGCTGGATACGGACAAAGCCCTTTTCTATCGGCAGTCAGATATCCCCGAGATCCCCGAGCTCACCTGGGTGCTCAATTGCAACGCCGCAAAAGGCCTGATGAATCGCGCTCATGCCTATAAGGCAGCGGTACAGGCCAACGAGGAGGCGGGTGAAGACCCCGATTACGCGGTGACCATGGGCCTGTTCAGCTACCCGGTGCTGATGGCCGCCGACATACTTATGTTTAACGCGCAGCAAATTCCCGTCGGGCGTGACCAGATCCAGCATGTGGAGATGGCTCGCGATATCGCCGCCAGGTTCAACCATAATTTTGCTGAGCTGTTCACGCTACCTGAGGCGGTCGTGGACGACAGTGTGGCCGTCTTGCAAGGTCTGGACGGACGCAAGATGTCCAAAAGTTACAACAATACCATCCCCCTGTTCCTGCCCGAAAAACAGCTGCGCAAACACATCAACAAGATCAAGACGAACTTGTTGGAGCCCGGTGAGCCCAAAGACCCGGATAGCTCCACCGTGTTCCAGATATGGGCGGCCTTCGCCGATGCTTCGGAGACCGCGCGTATGCGTCAGGCCTTCGAAAACGGTATCGCCTGGGGCGAAGCGAAGAAACAACTTTTCGAACTGATAAACGCGCGGCTTGTTGAAGCCCGTGACTGTTACAACCGTTTAATGAACGACCCGGCACACATTGAAAGCGAGCTGCAAAAAGGTGCCGAACGTGCACGCCAGTACAGTGCTCCGCTGATGCGCAGGATCCGTGACGCCGTCGGCATCTCGCCTATTGTCTGAACCGCGGCGCACCTGGCTGCAGCTGCCTGTTAGTAGGTCCAGCCGACGCCGGTGGTAATGGCGTAGTCGACGTTGTTATCGTTTTCCGCTTCATTGTCGGCCGTGACCCAGGCAGTTACGTCCCAGTAAAGGTCTTCTATGAGTTCCCAGCGTATGCGCAGGTTGCCGTCTCCGCGCACACGACCGGCATCAGTGAGGCTGGGATAGAGGCTGAAGTTGATATCGACGTTGAGTTCTGGTGTATTGAATTTCCAGGTAGAGTAGGTTGTGGACAGGAACAGCTCCACATCCTCGTTGGTGCTCTCTCCCCTGAATCGCTCCGTAATCACCTGCAGCCCTGTCGTGCCGGTCAGGCGGCTCCGGTGCGTATCGACAAAATAGCGGCCAAGTCCCGCGCCCACGCCTATACGCCGGGTGAGTCCCAGCTCATCATTGTCCTCGTAGTTGGCGAATAATGAGCGATACAGACCTGCACGGTTGTTGCCCCAGTTGGTGCGGTTAATGTCAAAGCGGCTGCTCTGGTTCCGCTCGTCGTTTGAATTGACGATATCGCTTCTGCCGTTGAAGGTATTGCGAGAACTCTCGTCCTCATAGCTGATCTCGGTATTGAGAGACACCTGACCCACACTGCTGGCCTTGGTGTAGGAGAAGGTGGTTGCCAGGTAGATATCGAGACGTTCAAGGAAGCTGTCTTCTATGGGGCGCAGTTCCACGACCTGCAACCATTCCAGTGTGTGCTTGCCGTAAATATCAACGAGTTCAATCTGGCCTGGACGGCCTGACTCTGCGAATGAGCCGAACATACGTTCGCCATCACTCAGGCGTACTTCATAGTGATAGCCGCTCTGGATGGAGGCAATTTCCGGCCACTCTATATTGAGAGTGCCCATCGCGTCCGTTTTGAATTGCAGGATGCCCCCCAGCAGCGAGACCACCTCACCGGTGATCTTGTCTCCGTTGTACATTCTGACAACGTCCGTCTTGGGCTTGGCCAGCGCCAGTGGACTGGCCAGTGCGGCCGTAAGAAGAAGGATGACCATTACTTGCTTGTCTAACACACGGGGCCTCGCCGGGTACGATCTGGTAGCTGCGGGTTTATAGTAGTGGATTTGTGCGCCACTACGCTAATGTAGTGTTGGCTATGCTTGCCGTCGTCTCGTGCTATGCTCGCAGGGAAAAGGATAACAACCACTTTCAGCATGCTCACGCCATCAAACCTGCTCAGTCTCGCATTACTGTATATCTGTATTCTGTTTGCCGTAGCCTGGTATGCCGACCGCCAGAGCGATACCGCCCCTTCAGGAGTGCGTCGCGTCCTGTCCACCCCTGTCTGGCGCGGTGTTTTCTACGCCCTGTCCCTTGCTGTCTACTGCAGTTCCTGGACATTCTACGGCGCTGTGGGCTCCGCCACTGAATCGGCGTGGAGCCACGCCCCCATCTACCTCGGGCCTATCCTGATGTTTGTTTTCGGCTGGCCCATAATCAGGCGCATGTTGCAGGTGGGCGCCCGCCACCGGGTGACCTCCGTAGCAGACTATATCGGCGCGCGCTACGGTAAGCGGCAATCCTTGGCAGTGCTGGTAACCCTGGTCGCTACCGCCGCGGTATTGCCCTATATCGCTCTCCAGTTCAAGGCACTTGCCCAGGCCTGGGTAATCGTCGGCGGCAGTGTCAGCATGGAGGAGGTTGAAGCCATAGGCGGTGATACTGCCCTGCTGGTGGCCATCATCCTCGCCGTGTTTACGATCCTCTTCGGCGCACGCCGTCTGGACGGCCGCGAGCGCCACCAGGGAATGATGGCAGCCATCGCCGTGGAATCTGTGGTTAAGCTGCTTGCCTTTATGGCGGTCGCCGTGTTGGCGCTGATTTACCTGGCGGGCTTACCTGAGGGAGTGTCCGCAGAGCATCGCTCGCAGGCTTTGGGCGATATTTCCTTCTCCGCTGATTTCGTCGCCCGCACGCTGATCAGCGCGCTGGCGATACTGTGCTTGCCGCGACAGTTCCACGTGATGGTGGTGGAGGCACGAGAAGGCACGGACACGCGAATTGCGCGCTGGATGTTTCCTGCCTACCTGGCTCTGTTCATGCTGATGGTCGTTCCAATCAGCCTGGCTGGCGCCCGCGTGTTTGCGGTAGCGGATAATATAAATCCCGATGTTTATGTACAACTGCTACCCATTGCCATGGACGCACCCTGGGTAGCGGTAGCAGCGTTTATCGGCGGTATATCGGCGGCAACGGGTATGGTCATTGTGGCGACGGTAAGCCTGGCGATTATGATCACTAACGAAGTGGTAGCGCCAATAGTGCTGCGTATCAGTGCCCGTTCACCTGCAGCTGTATTGAAACTGGGGGACAGCCTCCGTCGAATCCGCCAGTTCAGTATTGCCGGCATCCTGTTCTGTGCCTGGCTGGTTACCCAGTTGATCATGGACATCCCCTGGCTTGCCCAGATCGGCTTTGTTTCGTTCCTGGCTGCGGCCCAACTGGCGCCGGCCATCCTGGCCGGGCTGTACTGGCGGCGCGCTCATGGCACGGGGGTGATCGCTGGGCTGCTGATTGGTATCGCCCTGTGGTTTTACTGCGGCGTGCTCCCGGCTGTGTTACCGCCAGAGGCGGCACTGTTGCATAGCGGTCCATTTGGTATTGATTGGCTGCGTCCCACGCAGTTGTTTGGCCTGGTTGGAGAGTACCGGCTCAGTTACGCCACTGCCTGGAGCTTGTCCGGCAATGTACTGGCAATGGTGCTGCTGTCACTGTTACTGCGGCCGTCCAGTGCAGACGTGCGACAGGCGCGCTTGTTCATAGAAGGCGCCGCTGACGAGAGCCGGGAAGATGACAGCGATTACGCCCTGAGTCTTATTCGAGTCAGCCAGTTGCAGGCGTTGCTGCCACCCTTTATGGAGCCGGGCGAGTTTACCGCCATGTGGCGTGAGTTTGAGGATACCTACCAGCAGCGGCTGCTGCCGGCTGACCGTGCGCCGGTATTTGTGGTGAATCAGGTCGAGTCAGTGCTGGCGCGGATAATTGGTGCTACCTCGGCACACCAGGCAATGGAGCAACTGGAACGTAGTCAGCAACTTGAATACGGCGACCTCGCGAGCATGGTCACCGACGCCAGTCGCTTGCACACTTTCAATCGTGAATTGTTGCAGACCACGGTAGAGAGTTTGCTACAGGGTGTGTCGGTTGTGGACAAGGAGCTGCGTCTGGTCGCCTGGAACAAGCAGTATGAGGCACTGTTTCATTATCCAGAGCGTTTCCTCTACGTGGGCTGCCCGATCGAGCGAGTGTATCGTTTCAATGCCCAGCGGGGCATTCTTGGTAGTGGTGGCAGACCGGTTGAAGAGGAGGTGGAACGTCGCCTGAACTGGCTGCGCGAAGGCAGTCCGCATCGGCTGGAGCGCATTATGCCAGATGGTACGGTGGTGGATATTCGCGGTACCCCCCTGCCGCGGGGTGGCTTTGTCACCACATACATCGATATCACCGACTTTCGTGATGTGCACGCCCAGTTAGAGGAGGCAAAGCTGGAGCTTGAGCAGAAGGTGGCGACCGGTTCGCAAACGCTGAGCGAAACCAATGCAAGACTGCGCCAGGAAAACCGCCTGCGTGCGCAGGTAGAGGCCAGCCTGCGTGAGGCGCATCAGAGTAAAACCCGCTTCATGTCCGCCACCAGCCACGACCTGCTGCAGCCGATTAATGCAGCTCGTCTGTTCACCGCTGCCTTGAAGCCAAAACTGGCCCAGGGCGTTGCGCCGGAGACGCGACACATCGTTGACCAGATCGACAGTTCATTGCACCGGGCAGAGCAGCTTATCGCCGAGCTGCGTGAGATATCGCGCCTGGACTCAGGTAAGCAGATGCCGCGGCGTAGTCACTTCCCTGTAAGCGCAGTGTTTCAGGCACTGCACCGTGAGTTCCAGTCAATGGCAGAGCTGAAGGGGCTCGTCCTCAAACTGCAGCCCAGCTCAATCTGGTTGTACTCTGACGAATCGCTTGTTACTCGCATACTACAGAACTTCCTCTCCAACGCGATCAAGTACACGCCCGCAGGACGGGTGCTGGTCGGGATCAGGCGTCGTGCGGAGGGCGCGGAAATTCAGGTGATCGATAGTGGGCCGGGGATTGCGGAAGCCGATCAGATGAAGGTTTTCCAGGAGTTCGAGCGGTTGCAGCGGCAGATCCAGCACGGCGAGGAAGGACTGGGCCTGGGGTTGGCTATCGTCTCACGTTACGCGGAACTATTGGGCCATGAGGTCAGGCTGCGGTCGGCGCCGGGGCAGGGCACGATGTTTTCCATTACCATCACCTACGGCCAGGCACTTGAGCAGGGCAGGGCGGAGCCCACCGTCAGCACCGGGCGCGACCTTGAGGGCCTGGGCATCGTATGTGTGGATAACGACCCCATGATACTTGAAGGTATGTTGCAGCTGCTGTCGACCATGGGAGCCCAGGCTCGCGGGGCGAGTAATCGAGCGGAGTTGCTTGGCTTGTTCAATGAGGGCGTTCGCCCCGACATTGTGCTGGCGGACTATCATCTGGATGAGGGTGATACCGGGTTGAATGCCGTGCTCGAAGCCCGGCAGCGGTCCGGCTGGGATCTACCCTGCATTATCATCAGTGCAGATGACAGTGACGTCATCAAGGACCGGGCCAAGGCCGTGGGTTTTCGCTTCTTGTCAAAGCCGGTCAATGCCGCGCGGCTGCGGGCATTGATTCTAGCGTTGACGCGCAGCTGAGGCGGACACTGGTCGGTCAGTTCCTGCCGGCGATGCCACTGAGGTGTTGCAGGTATCGCAGGTATTTCGAACTGACATCCGCTTCGTCACCTTCACCCCCGGGCACACCGGATTTACCCAGGCTGGTGAGCGTGAAGTGTCCTTTTGTCCGGCCCCATTGCTCTTCGCTGTAAAGGAAATCGCGACCCCATGGATCAACCGGAAGCGAGTCGAGGTAGCCTCCTTCCCGGTAGCGCACCAGTGAGCGACCGCCAGTCGGCTTTTGCAGCAGAGCCTGCAGGCCCTGCTCCGCGTCCGGGTAGTAGAAATTGTCTTCGTAGTAAGCCTCCAGCGCTTGCGTCAGCACGGTCATTTGTCGGGTAATCGCCATTAGTTCCTCATTCTCGCCGGAGAAAGGGCCAATACCGGATAACTGGTGCAAGGCAGCGGCCTGGTCGTCATTGCAGAAAAACTGCCAGTCCTGATCGATGGGGCGTTTATCAAGTTGCTCGCCGCGGACGATGAACGGCTGGTTTCTCAGCGGCGCCTCGCCATGGGCTTCGTAGGCGCTGTAGGTGCCGCAGACGACGCCGCCCGGGTAGGCGGTAACCTGCTCAAAAGCCAGGTCAGTAGTGATCACCAGGCTATCTTCAAGCATTGCCTTGGCACGGTCGACATCGGAGGAACAAGCGGCCAGCGTCAGGCTGGCCAGAACAAAGAGGGCTGCGCGTATCAAAGTCTGAAACTCCTGGCGTGTATCGGTTTACGGTAAGGGTGCCCCTGGTCAGTGACAGGTGTAGCCGCCATCTATAACCAGTTCAGAACCAGTCATGTAGCGCGATTCATCGCTGGCCAGAAACAGGCAGCCATTGGCAATATCGAGGGGCTCGCCCATGGAACCCATCGGGATCTCCCGTTGCAGGCGCTCCTGCATTTGCGCCTGAACCGCTTCGGGCATCGAGGCAATCCCGGCTTCCACCATGGCCGTGAGTATAAACCCTGGATGGATGGAGTTGACCCTGATCGCGTAGTTTTGTTCCGCACAGTGCAGTGCAGCCGATTTGGTGAAAATTCTCACGCCGCCTTTACTGTAGTTGTAGGCAGGGACATTGGGCTCACCGACCATCCCCTCGATAGACGATATGTTGATGATAGAGCCTCCGCAGTCTTTCATTACCTTGATTGCAGCGCGCGTGCCCATGAAAACGCCTTCGCCGTTGACGGCCTGGGTGGTGCGCCAGTCTGCCAGTGTCGCCTCTTCCACGTTGCCGGTGATGGCTACCCCGGCGTTATTGACCAGTACGTGCAATGCACCTGCGGTGGCGACAATCTGTTCGATGGTTGTATCCCAGAGCGCTTCATCGGTGACGTCCTGCTCCAGCGCCGCAGCGATACCACCGCGGGAACTGATCTCCTCTGCCACTTTCCGCGCCGCGCTGAGGTTGATGTCACTGACAAACACGTTCGCGCCTTCTTCGGCAAACCGCAGGCAGGTGGCCTCACCCAGTCCTGAGCCGCCGCCCGTGACCAACGCCACTTTGTTATCCAGCCTGTTCGTCATATTCGCAACCTCAAAAAGTCTGTCTCTGTTGTATTAATCCGTATTGTTCGTCACTGTGATAGCAGCAAACGCGTCAACGCGTGGCGCAGCCGGTCAGGCAGTAGCTTGTCGAGAAAATACCACAGCCTCGTTGTCAGGCCCATGGGGTATGAGGTAGCCCGCCCCTGTGCTGCGCGCTGAATCAACTTCGCGACGTCCACGGGGTCAAGCGCCGCGCTCAGCTTTTGTGGAATGGCGTCAGTAACTGCCTGCCCCATACCTGTATTAATCACCGGCGGTTTGACGCAGGTAACGCGAATATCATAATCGCGCCACTCCAGGTCAAGCGCTTCGGTAAGACCATCTACGTAGAACTTGCTGGCACTGTAGACTGCCAGTTTGGGAATGCCGTGGATGCTGGAGGCTGAGCACAGGTTCACTACTGTGGCGCCGGGCGTTTGTCGCAGCAGCGTGAACGCTGCATGCAGTACGTTCGTCGCTCCTCGCACGTTGACGTTGGCCATTGCGTCGTGCGCCGTGTGTGGCAGCTGTTCAAACGGCCCGGCGCTCAGTACGCCTGCGTTATTGACCAGCAACTGCAACTGGTCACCACTGTGCTGGGCAAAGTGCGCGCACATGTCCTGAACGGATGAATAATCGGATACGTCACAGTAGTCGCCGCAAGCCTGGGGAAATTCCCCGGAATCCAGCAATGACTGTATACCTTCACGGTTGATGTCGTAGAGTCCAACGAACCAACCCATTGCTGCGAAGTGCCTGGCTGTTGCCAGCCCGATACCCTGCGCGGCTCCCGTTATCAGCATGTGTTTCACGTCCAGGCTCCTTGTCAGCACGTAACTCGCTTGCGGCAGAATGCCGAAGCGCAGGATGAAGCAGGCGTATTGTAGTGGCATAGCTGTGGACTGCGAATAGGGCTTGGGGACATCGATTTGTGATTTTCGGCCATTGTGCTATGTTCAGCGTTGATCCGCTATTGAGTAAGCTGAACCGGTAATGACGCGTCCCTCCCAACTGTTGCCAAGGCATCCGGCGCGCGCGCTTTTGCCGCCGCTTGAGGTGATGGAGCAGCTGGGGTACCAGCGCCAGCAGTGTCTGCAAGGTACCGGCCTGCTGGGTACGGAACTGGATGACCCCGGCGTTCGCATCACGTTTGACCAGGAACTGCATTTCTATCGCAACGCGCTGGAACTGTCCGGCGACCCGCTCATTGGCCTGCGACTGGGTGAGCCATTTGTGCCCCAGCGTTACGGTTTGTTTGGGTATGCATTACTGAGCGCGGAAACGTTTCGTCATGCGTTGGTGATTACCGAGAGTTTTGGTCGTCTGACATTCAGCCCGTTCAGTTTCCGTTTTGGGGTAGAGGGACGGTCAGCGTGGTTTTCAGTGGGGGAGCCACCTGCTGTGGATGAGCGGGTTCTCGACGTTTATCTGGATCGGGACCTGGCCGCGGCCCGTGTGGATTTCAGCGCGATTCTCGGCCAGCCTTTCTGTGTGGAACGCCTGCAGTTGCCCCATGATGGCAAGGGGCGGGTGGACGAGTATCGGCAGTATTTCGGCTGTGATGTCGAACTCAATGCCCCCCGAGCCTGTTTTCATTTTTCTTCCGGCATCCTGGATCGTCCATTACCACAAAGCGATCCGGATTCATCCCGACACCTGCAACAGCAGTGTCAGATGTTGATCGCCAAGCTGACCTCCCAGGGTAGCTTTATCGATGAAGTGCGCATGTTGATTCTTGCTCGTCCAGGTTATTTTCCCGATGTTGACCATGTAGCAGCCAGCAAGGGTATGTCGACCCGTACATTGCGGCGACGTTTGAAGACCGAGGGCAGCAGTTTTCGGGAGCTGCTGGAAGAAATTCGCTATGGTTTGGCGAGAGAGTATCTTGCCGATACGCAGTTGCCAATGGAAGAGATTGCCTCGCTGCTGGGGTACACTGAGTCGGGCAATTTCAGTCATGCATTTCGTCGCTGGGCCGGGGTGTCGCCAACACATTGGCGTCAGAACGCGACAGGGTCCCTGGCGAGATCGAGAAAATATAACGGGAACGACTGGTGAGATGGATAAGGTGAATAAAACAACTATTCCAGGCGCATTGCTCCTCTGCCTGTTTGCCGCCGCGTGTCCGGGGCAGGCGAGTACACAATATAGCGAGCAACGCGCCCCCTGCGCTGACTTCAGCGCAGAGCGCAGGCCGTTCTTCGGGGACTTGCATGTGCACACGCGCTACTCCCTGGATGCCAGTACCCAGGGCACCCGAACCACGCCGGCACAGGCCTATGAGTTCGCCAGGGGTGCTCGCGTCGGCGTCCAGCCGTGGGATGAGCAGGGCAACGCTGCCCGCAGTCTGCAACTGCGTCGCCCGCTGGATTTCGCCATGGTGTCAGATCACGCCGAACTCATCGGTGAGGTACGCATGTGCAATACCCCGGATGTAACCGGCTATGGAAGCTGGCAATGCATGCTCTATCGTCATTTCCCGCGGGGCGCGTACTACCTGTTTAATTACATGGCGACAATAAAACAACGTCACCTGGGTATGTGCGGGGAGGGCGACGCGAACTGCCTTGAAGCTGCTATGGTGCCCTGGCGTGAAATGCAAACAGCTGCAGAGCAGGCCTATGATCGCAGTGAGCGTTGCACGTTTACCACGTTTATTGGCTATGAGTGGACGGCCATGCAAAGTGACCGTGGCGGTAACCTGCACCGTAACGTGGTCTTTCGCAACGCCGTGGTACCCGATTTACCACCTGACTTCATTCGCAACCCGGCAGCGAACCTGCTGTGGCAGGCGCTGGACACTGAGTGTCTCCAGGCCAATGGCAATTGTGATGCCCTGGTTATTCCACACAACTCGAATTTGAGTGCGGGCTACATGTTCAGTGGCGAGCTGGATGAAGGTGGCACCATGACCGAGGCCTATGCCCGGCAGCGCAAACGCTTCGAGCCGCTGGTAGAGGTTATGCAGCACAAAGGTGCGTCGGAGTGCTACTACGCTGCTGCGGGCGGTACTGATGAGCTCTGTGCATTTGAACAACAGCCCAGGGACAATATCGCTATTTACGATGCGCCGCCGGCGCCGGATACCGGATTTGTGCGGCGGGCGCTGACAGACGGTCTTGAACTTGAACGTCGGTTGGGCGTGAACCCTTATCAGTTTGGTTTGATTGCAAGTACTGATACGCACCTTGGCACGCCCGGCGCGACAGAGGAAGATCGTTTTCTGGGGCACGGCGGCGCTGGTGTGCCGGCCGCTGACGAAGTGCCTCCCGGCTTGCCAGACAAACTTGAATACAACCCCGGTGGTCTGGCAGTGCTGTGGGCCGAAGAGAACAGCCGCGATGCCCTGTTCTCTGCCATGCGACGGCGCGAGGCCTACGCCACCAGCGGCCCGCGTATCGGTGCCCGTTTTTTTGCCGGCTGGGATTATCCGCAGGATCTTTGTTCCCGGCAGGAGCGTATCACTACCGCCTACAGTAATGGCGTACCGATGGGTGGCGAACTGAAATCCGCGCGTGATGGCCAGGTGCCGGTATTCATGCTCGCTGCAACGCAGGACCCCGGCACAGAGGACGCTCCCGGAATGCCGCTGCAGCGCATCCAGCTCGTCAAGGGTTGGGTGGATGAGAAGGGCGAGGCACACCACCGGGTGATTGATGTTGCCGGCGATGCCAATAACGGTGCCAGTGTCGACCTGGATAGCTGCGCGACATCGGGGGAAGGCTTTACGCAGCTATGCAGTATCTGGCGCGACGAGGAATTTGACCCGCGGCAACCCGCAGTTTACTACAGCAGAGTGGTGGAAAACCCGAGTTGCCGGTGGAGTCAGAGACAGTGCGTCGCCGCGGGTGTGAGCTGCGACGACCCTGCAACGATCACCGAGGGCTATAGCGGCTGCTGTGCGCCTGAGCATCGGCCTGTTATCCAGGAACGAGCCTGGACTTCGCCGATATGGTACACGCCGCCGACCCGGGGCTCCGCTGAGGCTTTACCGAATTAATCAGAGGTGCCCTGGAGCGAAAACTCGGTAGCGCGCAGTACGTCCACGTAAGAGCCGGGGCTGAAGCCGTTGAAGCTGGTAGAAGTCGCTGAGCCGTAAGCCCCCAGCATCCCGAATTCGATGTAGTCTCCCGCACGCAATCCACGTGGCAGCAGGGTCTCGCGCGCGAGCTTGTCTACCGGGTCACAGGTGGGACCGAATATTCGGTATGCCTGCGCTTGGCCCTGTAACGGGGTGCCCTCACGCCAGGCTTTTACCGGGAGCTGCAGGTCGATGAGAGATTGCTCCTGCATGCCGCCATATACGCCATCATTGATGAACACACTGACGCCGCAGTCGCGCACGTGGATCACCCGCGTCAGCAGGGAGGCGGCCCTGGCCGTCATGCCGCGCCCCGGCTCGCACATCAACGCTATGGTGCCGCCGAGGAACTGTTGCGAGGCAGCGTCTATTGTGCGGAAGTAGTGTTCCATAGCGGGCAGTTCGGTACCCGGGTAGTGCTCCGGAAAACCACCGCCCACGTTGAGAAAGCGAACTGCCGCGCCGGATCGTTGCAGGATACCTGCCGCCGCTTCAATGTAGCGGGTGTACATCACTGGGTCAGTGCACTGCGAGCCAGGATGAAAAGTCAGCGCCGCGCGGGCGCCCAGGGCATCGATAGAGCGCAACAACTGCACGGCGCGATCCGGGCAGGCACCAAATTTACTGCCAAAGTCGTACGCAGCGCCGGCATGGTCCAGCTTGAATCTCACGGTGTAGGTTACCGAAGGGTCGCCGGCGGTGCAGCGCCCGATCTTCTCCAGCTCTGAAGCCTCGTCCAGCGCAAAGGAGCGCACACCGTAGTGTGCATAAGCTTCGGCGATGCTCTGTTCCGCTTTCACCGGGTTGTTGAAATGAAGCTCGGCATCGGGGCAGCAGTTCGCTACACGTGCGATTTCATCCAGCGATGCAACATCAAAGTGTTGCAGGCCAAGTTGACACAAGGTGCGTAGTACACGCGTTTCCGGATTGGCCTTGACGGCGTAGCTCACCTGTCCCGGAAAGTGGTCGAGAAACAGGTGCGCACGCTGCTGCAGCCGCTGGCGGCAGAACAGATACACCGGGTCTACCGGGCTCGCACGCGAGATAAGATCGGCACAGTCCAGATAACTGGCGTCATTCTCAGCCCGCTTGAATGCATTGGCAATGCTGCCGCTCATGAGTTCGCTCCGCGTTAATCTCCGGCTTAGTATGGGCAAAGCGCTGATTAACCGGGAGTTGCAAAAAAGGTCGATTTTAACCATAGTGTTGTCATATTGATCAATTGATTGTTCAAAATGGCTAGTTTATGGAGCTGAACAAAAACGATCGCCGGTTGCTAAAGGCTCTCCAGCGCAATGCGCGCCAGACCATCAGCCAGTTAGCGCGTGAGTTGGACCTGTCGCGCACCACGGTGCAGAAGCGCCTGGCGCAGCTTGAATCAAGCGGGGTCATCGCCGGCTACAAGGTCAAGCTTGGAGATCGCTATGCAGCGAGTACCTTCCAGGCCTATGTGAACCTGGTAGTGGATCCGCACTTCAGCCACTCCCTGGCGCAAGCCCTGCAGCGAATGCCCGAGGTTGAAGCGCTATATACTGTCAGCGGTAAGATCGATCTGGTCGCGATAATCCGGGTGAGTTCTCCGGTCGAACTTGATAACACGCTGGACCGTATCGGCGAGTTGGAAGGTGTCAGGGACACCGACTCGGCGATCGTACTGTCCACCAGGTTTGATCGCCGTTAGGGCGCGTCCTGTGCTCAGTCCTGGTCTGCACCGAACAGAGCAAGCTGCTCCCGGTTCTCCAGTTTGTGCGGCGTCAGGCGTAGTCCGGCGCCCAGCAGGCGCACGGGTCTGTTTCCACGTCGCCATGCCCTGGCCAGCAGTCCGCGGTAAGCCACGTTGTTGAGCCAATGCTCGCCGTTGTCGGCAATAGTTTCTTCTATCGTCGTCTGGTTGAAGTCATCAAACTTCACTTTCACCACGCGTTTGTGAGGGCGGTATTGCTCCTCGATCCGGTGAAACCGGTTTTCCAGTTCATCCAGCAAGCCCTCCAGCGCCGACTGCATAGTCTGTTCATCAGCAATATCCCTGCTGAAGGTATTTTCCACAGAGATCGACTTGCGCACCCGGCTGGTGCGAACTTCCCGTTGATCCTGCCCGTGCGCCAGTTGCGCGAGTCTCGCGCCGTACTTGCCAAATTGTCGTAGCAGGACATCCAGCGGTATGTGTTGCAGTTCGCCGCAAGTGCGAGCTCCCAGCTTTGCCAGTTTGGCCTCGGTTACGGCACCCACCCCGTTGATACGGGATACGGGCAGATCCAGCATAAAATCGGCTACCTGTTCCGGGGTGATCGTGAAGCAGCCATCGGGTTTGTCCCAGTCGCTACCCACCTTGGCGAGGAACTTGTTGGGTGCAATGCCTGCCGATACGGTCAGCTGCAACTCTCGTTTAATACACTGGCGAATGTCCTGAGCAATCAGCGTGGCGCTGCCGCGTTGTGCACTGGATGCGGTAACGTCCAGGAAGGCCTCATCCAGGCTCAGGGGCTCGATGCGCTGCGTATAGCGTCTGAAGATCTCGTGGAATTGCCGTGAAACCTCGCGATAGAGATCGAATCTGGGCTTCAGGATGATCAGGTCGGGGCAGTGCTGACGAGCTCTGCTGCTGGGCATGGCCGAGTGGACACCAAAGCGTCTGGCCTCGTAATTACAGGTTGCAATGACTCCGCGGCTTTCCGCCGGGCCGCCTACCGCCAGCGGCAGGCCTTGCAGCGATGGGTTTTCGCGCATCTCCACCGATGCATAAAATGAATCGGCGTCTATGTGAATGATTTTACGTTGGCTCAAGCTTTACCCTGGCTGGAGCAGACAACAGTGCGGTGATGCAGGTAATAACCTGCTCGAGCATGGCGGCGCGCTGCTTGCGGTTCGTGTTGTCTTCTCCGGCAAACGTCCTGCAGATATCGGCGATGCTGTGGAAAGTGATGCTCACGACCAGGAACAGTCGCTGACGGGATTCCGACTCATGCAGATGTGCCATGGCGGCATTCATCAGGCGTTCCAGCTGGGGTACCGAGCGAAAATGTAATCCGGACCTGGAGTGGGGGTTGGTCCTGACGCTGTTACCCGCTGCCAGTTGCGATAGCATCTGCACATAAAACAGGCCTTCCGGGGTGTCACGAATGTACAACTCCAACGGCTGGACCAACACCCTGGCCGCAGCCTCAGCCGGGCAAAGGCAGTGCAGATCTTCACTATCCGTGTACTGTTGCCGCAGCGCTGCCACCTTGTCCGCGTGACTGTCCAGTATGGCCTGTATCAACCCCTCCTTGTTGCCGAAGTGATATTGCAGGGCGTTGCGGTTTTTCTGGCCTGCAGCCACAGTGATTTCGTTGAGTGAGACCCCGTCTATGCTGCGCGAGGCATACAGTTTCTGTGCGGCGCGGATGAATCGCAGGCGCGTTTCTGCTGAACGGCTTGCATGCTTGTTGCCGGTGTGGGCCATGAGCTTTCCGGGCTGGGATAAGGCAGAAATTCTAATACGAATGCCCTGGCAGACGCTAGCCATCCAGCGAGCGACAGGCGTCCATCCAGAACTGCACAGACTCCAGTGGGTAGCGCTGCCGGGTCAGCGCGAAGTAAAACGTGCGACGCATATCCCGGCGCGGTAGCGCCAGCGGAACCAGATCGCCATTGGCAAAGTTACGTTCCAGTACAATGCGTGACAGGCAACCGATACCCAAACCCGCCTCTACCGCATTCTTGATCGCCTCGTTGTGGTGAAACTCCATGTACACGTTGAGATCGGGCAGCAACCCCGCCATCGCCTTATCAAAAGTCTGCCTGGCGCCGGAGTCGGGCTCGCGCAGAATCCAGGCTGCATTCTTGATGTCCCGGGTGGACAAGCTGCGCTGGTGGGCAAGCGGGTGGTTGGCTGCGCAAAACACCACCAGCTCGTCCTCTCTCCACGGTATCAGCTGCAGTTCGCGGTGCTGTACTTCGCCTTCTATCATGCCGATATCAACCTGGTAGTCCAGCACCTTGGCGACGATTTCCGGGGTATTGGCAATCTCCAGGGCAACGTTGGCCTGCGGGTACTGCGACAGATAGCCGGCGAGGTAGCGTGTAGCCAGGTGATTGCCGATGGTAAAACTGGCACCTACCTTGATGTGGCCCAGTTCTTTGTGCGACTTGAGTACTTCTTCGAAGCTCTGGGCATGATCGATCAGCGCCTGCGCCTCCTTACGCACTGTCTGCCCGACTGCGTTCAGGCTCAGTTTGTTACTGATGCGGTCAAACAGGGCGATGTCATAGCTGTGTTCCAGTGTTTGCAAGGCCTCACTGGCCGCCGACTGCGACATGTGTAACTGCTCGGCCGCCCTCGATATGCTTTGCTGTCTCGCCACCTCCAGGAAAATCTGTAGCTGTCGCAGGGTGTACTTCATGTTGCGTCCATTTCTGTTGTCTACCGGAAAAACCGATAGATCGAATCATAATATCCTGTTTTACATATGGAGCCAATACCCGTAACCTGCGGCTCGAAGATAAGGATGGTGCCAGCGGCCGGAGCCATTCCGGCCCACTGATAACAAGAGGAACTCAAGCATGGCAGAACAAAAGGCGACAAACGTACATTGGCATGAAGGTGATATCACTCGCGAACACCGCGAGAAGATTCTCGGCCATAAAGGTGCAACCCTGTGGTTTACCGGCTTGTCCGGATCGGGCAAGAGCACGGTGGCGGTTGAACTGGAAGGAACCCTGCACGAGATGGGTATTCTTTCCTATCGGCTCGATGGCGACAACGTGCGTATGGGTATCAACAAAAACCTGGGCTTTTCGGCCGAGGACCGTACCGAGAACATCCGCCGCATAGGTGAGGTCGCCAAGCTCTTTGTGGATGCGGGCCAGATTGTACTGTCCAGCTTTATCAGTCCCTATCGCGCGGATCGCGACCAGGTGCGTCAATTGCACGCCGACTCAGGTATGGACTTCATTGAGGTCTTCGTAGACTGCTCCCTGGAAGCTGCCGAGGCACGGGATCCCAAGGGCCTGTACAAGAAGGCGCGGGCTGGAGAGATCAAGAACTTTACCGGTATAGACGATCCCTATGAAGCGCCCGACAACGCAGAGATTCACCTCCATTCCGACCAGCAGTCACTGCAGGACGAGGTTCAACAGATTCTTGCAGTGCTGCGCGAACGCGGCATCATCAACCAGTAACAGGAGATTTACATGATCAAGCCACATGGTTCGGACGAGTTGAATCCACTGTTCGTCTACGACACAGAGCAACGTCATGCGCTGATCAGCGAGGCGGAGTCACTGCCCTCGCTGCTGCTCAATTCTGCTGCCGCGGCGAACGCTGTAATGTTGGGGGGAGGGTACTTCAATCCGCTCACCGGCTACATGAACCTGGCAGACGCGCTGTCCACGGCGGAGACGATGCACACCACCTCCGGTCTGTTTTTCCCGGTGCCTGTTCTCAACCTTACCGAGGAAACCGGCGTTGCCGCGGGCAGCCGCATTGCACTACGGGATCCTAATGTCGAAGGTAACCCGGTGCTTGCCGTGATGAACGTGGAAGCTGTGGAAGCAGTGTCAGATGAGCAGATCGATGCGATGGCGGAAAAGATTTTCCGTACACTTGATCCTCAGCATCCTGGCGTTGCCACGTTCAAGTCATTGGGTAAGACGCTGCTTTCCGGCCCCATTCAAGTGCTTAATTTCTCCTATTTCCAGGCCGACTTTCCCGACACATTCCGTACCGCTGTCGAAATTCGCAACGAGATTGCCGAGCACGGCTGGGAAAAAGTGGTGGCCTTCCAAACCCGCAACCCCATGCACCGGGCACACGAAGAATTGTGTCGCATGGCGATGGAAGACCTGGGAGCCGACGGCATTCTGATACACATGCTGCTGGGTAAATTGAAGCCGGGCGATATCCCCGCAGACGTGCGCGACGCGGCTATCCGTAAGATGGTCGAGGTCTATTTCCCTGCCAATACAGTAATGATCACCGGTTACGGTTTCGATATGCTCTACGCTGGACCAAGGGAGGCTGTTCTACATGCGGTGTTCCGGCAAAACTGCGGCTGTACCCACCTGATTGTGGGCCGCGATCACGCCGGCGTGGGAGACTACTACGGTGGTTTCGATGCGCAGACCATCTTTGACGAGGAAGTACCTGACGATGCGCTGGAGCTGGAAATATACCGCGCTGACCACACCGCTTACAGCAAGAAGCTGAACAAGGTAGTAATGATGCGCGATGCCCCCGATCACAGCAAAGAGGATTTCGTATTGCTGTCTGGTACTGCCGTGCGGGAGATGTTGGGCAAAGGGATAGCGCCGCCACCAGAGTTTTCACGCCCTGAAGTGGCGAAGATTCTATCTGACTACTATCAGACCCTGGACGGTTGAGCCGGTTGCTGAATAACTGACCTGCCAGCGCCGTCGGAGACCATAGCTTTTCCGGCGGCGTTTTTCATTCGACACAGAGAACACAAATGAACTACGACCTGTTTAATGGTGACGCCGACGGCATTTGCGCGTTGCTGCAGCTGCGCCTGGCGCAACCTTTGGAAGCCAGACTAGTCACCGGTGTCAAACGTGATATCAATCTGCTCTCCCGGATAGAACCCGCAGCCGGCGACAGGATCACCGTGCTTGACGTGTCTATGGACAAAAACAAGGAGGCTCTGGACAAGGCCCTCGAGGCCGGTGCCGAGGTGTTCTATGTAGATCATCATTTCCCGGGTGATATCCCCCAGCACGCGGGCCTGACTGCAATTATCAACGAAGCAGCTGATGTGTGCACCGCCGCGCTGGTGAATGGTCACCTCGGTGGGGCTCATCTTGATTGGGCCGTTACCGGCGCTTTCGGCGACAACCTCAAGGACACGGCTCACACGCTGGCCAGGGGGCTGGACATCTCCAATGCAGATCTCAGTGCCTTGCAGCGCCTTGGGGTATGCATAAACTACAATGGCTATGGGCCCTCCATCGAGGACCTGCATTTTGATCCGGAGCTATTGTATCGCAGGCTTCTGGCGGCCGGCTCTGCGTTGGAGTTCGTCACGGCCTCTGAGGATTTTGTCCGCCTTAGCGAGGGCTACGATGCGGATATGGCCCAGGCCGAAGCGTTGCAGCCGATGCACGAGACGGAGGCGGTTGCGGCCTTCATTCTGCCTGATGAACCGTGGGCGCGCCGGGTGAGCGGGGTATACAGTAACGATCTGGCAACCGCTCATCCTGATCGCGGGCATGCCGTGTTGACGCGCAAGGCTAACGGTAATTATCTGGTCAGCGTGCGTGCGCCGATGAACAATAAGCAGGGAGCGGCGCAATTATGCATGCAGTTTCCCACTGGCGGTGGCCGGGCGGCCGCAGCGGGTATCAATGACCTGGCCGCGGAGGATCTGGATCGTTTCATGGCGGCATTTGCCGAAGCCTACGCAGCTTGTTGAGCGTGCCGCCGGCACGCGTGCGTGCAAGCGTTCAACAGCGGTAGGGGAGTCAGGGCGCTGATGACGCCAGCTGCTGAACCTGGTCTACAAAGTGCCACGGTGCGAGCATCGGTTTAAGTTCCTGCGCAGTGACCGGTTCACTGAACAGATAACCCTGTATCAGGGTTGCGCCGTTACTGGTGAGAAAATGAAACTGCGCGTCTGTTTCCACGCCTGTCGCGAGTGCTCTCAAACCCAGGCTGCGCGCCAGCGCTATGATGGCGACGATCAGTTTTGCGCCGTTCGCGGATGTGCCCGCCTGTAGCAGGAAGCTTCGATCGATCTTCAATTCATCCAGAGGGTACTGGCCCAGATAGTTCAGTGGTGAATAGCCGGTGCCGAAATCGTCCACGGAGAGATACACACCACTGTCCCGCAGCGCCTGCAAAGCCCCTATGGTATCGGGGTCGTTACTGCTCATAATTGCTTCGGTCAAACCCAGTTCAAGCTGGCTGGGTTCGATTCCCGTGCGCGCGATAGTGGCATTAACCTTCTCTACAAAAGCGGTTGAAAACTGCACCGCAGAGATATTGATAGCCACCTTACCCAGCTTCACACCCTCGCGATTGAATTTGCTTACCTGCTTGCAGGCCTCCTGCAACACCCAGTCACCAAGCCTGTCCATCAGTCCGGCTTTCTCTGCAAGACTGACGAATTTCGCCGGGGGAATGTGGCCCAGTTCCGGGTGCTCCCAGCGTAGCAGTGCCTCGGCACCGATCACCGAGCCTGAATTGGTGTCAACCTGCGGTTGGTAGTGCAAACTGAGCTTGCCACGATCCAGGGCAGCACGCAGATCAGTTTCCAGGCGCAGGCGTTCCGCTCCCTGCTGTCCCATGTTGCTGCGATAGAAGCGGTAGCGCGTGTCACTGCCATCCTGCTTGGCGTGGTATTTGGCGGTACTGGCGGCTTTTAACAACTCCTCCACATTCTTGCCGTCGGTGGGGGCTATGGCAATGCCAAGGCTTGGGTGCAGGCATATCTCATGGCCCGCAATGGAGAGTGGCGCTGTAAGGCTTTTTATCAATCTGCTTGCTACCACGGCAGCAGACTCAGGTGAATCCAGCTGGTTGAGAATCACGGTGAACTCGTCACCTCCCAACCTGGCCACGTCGATATCAGTCTTGCCTCCAGCGATATGTCCGACGCTGTCACTGTCGCGCACCGTGCGCGCAATGCGCTTACTGACTTCCACCAGTAATTTGTCGCCCGCTCCCATTCCCAGTGAGTCATTGACGCGTTTAAAATCGTCCAGGTCGACAAAAAGCAGCGCGAGGGTATGGCCATTGCGCTGGTTCAGTTTCAGCAGGGTAGCCAGCTGTTCAGTGAACAGGTGGCGGTTGGGTAGCTTGGTGAGGTGATCGAAGTTGGATACCTGTTGCAGCCTGTCGCGTGTTTTGCTTGCATCCTCCATCGCCTTACTGAGTGCCTGATCGCGTTCCGATAATTGCGAACTGCGTTCCTTTACCTTCAGGCTGAGCAGACGCTTATCGATCTCATGAACTTTTCGAGAATCGCGCATGCCGGCGATGACGCTGTTGAACAGGCGGGTGATCTCCTGCAATTCTGTGCTGCCGTCTACCTTGATCGGCTCGTTGACTTTCCCTGCAGCCACGGCATCGGCCATGCCCGCGAGTTCGCGCAGCGGCCGAGTGACACGGCGCGCTATCCACCAGGTCAGCAGCCCTCCCAATGCCGCGACCAGGGCACCCAGCAGGAATACCTGTGAGCCCGCAGCAAGGGCGGCTTCATTAAGTTGTGCGGGATTTGACAGCACATGAACATAACCGGCCACACGTTGGCTGCCATTTACGCTGGGAGCGGTGATTGCTGTGGCAAAGTCCGCCGCGGTGAGGCCCACCGCGCCTGTGTTGGCCGCGGTCAGTACAGGGAGCGTCTGGTAGACCGCTGCGCCGCTGTTAAGTAATGAGCGCCAGAGGTTCAGCTCCAAAGGCGCACCATTGCCTTCATCGTAAAAGCGAATGCCGCCTTCCAGGGTGAGCATGTTTCTGCGCACGCCAGTAAACGTATCAGCCTTGAGTTGCTGCGCCTCTGGCTGTTTGATCTGCGCCAGAAGCTCCCCCAGGCCGTTGAAGGCTTGCACCAGGCTCACCGAATCTGGAGTCAGGAAGCCCTGTAGGTTTCGCTCCAGTGCTTCACGGTCGGCCTTGTAGATGTAGTACTGCAAGCCGGGGTTGCCGTTAAGGTATGACTCAGTCCGGTTGGCCAGCGCCTCAGTTTGAATGCCAAACTCCCGGTACGCGGACCAGATGCTGGCAAGTAACGCTACCAGTAGCATGGTAAGAGCAAATGAAAGGCTCAGGCGGGCAGCGATACTCACCTGCTTACCTCTGAGCTGTAGCCGTTTGTATTTAAAACCCGAACCATGCCTCGTGTCCTGTAATCAGCCAGGTGGGATTGTTCTTCTGGCGGTTGCTGCCAAAGCAGGGCAGCAGGGGCCAGAACGTTTTTGCTTGCCCGTTCAACTGTCTTTATTCCTTAGCTGAAACTAGCATGGAGAAAACCGTGCCCGCAATGTAAAAACACCGATTTGTGTAAAGGATCGCATCCTGAAAGCGGGTGCTCACCCAAGGTGGAAATGGGTCACAATACCGAACTGTAGCGGGGATTTGCCTGTTTATTGTTGAGCCAACACAGTATGCTACGGGCTCAGTAAAAACAGCGCACAAGAAGCTTTCAATGATTGACCAGTTGTTGATCGTCGGGTTGTTTGCAGGCCTGATAGGGAGCCTGATCCTCACCGATTGGCCCGCCGTGTGGGTGTTCACCTGCACGATGCTCGCGGCTTATTTTCTCGATCTCGTCGACACCGCCGACGTGCTTTCCAAGGCATCGAACACCGGGCTGGTCACCCTGGTCCTGTTGTTGCTGGTATCGGTTGGTCTGGAGAAACTTTCCTGGCTGCCGCGACTTTCCGGGAAATTGATCACGCCCAGCTATGCGGCCAGTCTGCTGCGCCTGGGAGCCGTAACAGCTTTTTTCTCCGCCTTCGTAAACAACACCGCAGTAGTGGCTACGCTTGCCCATACTGTGCGCAGCAGTAAGCACCATCCCGCATCCAGGCTACTTATTCCCCTTTCTTACGCGGCGATACTGGGCGGCACGATGACGCTAATCGGCACCTCGACTAATCTTATCGTCAGCAGTTTTCTCGAGGACGCAACGGGCCAGGGTCTGGCCTTTTTCGATTTTTTCGCCATCGGCGCAACCGCAACGGTACTGGGTTTACTGGTGTTATTGCTGTCGGCGCGTCTGTTGCCAGCGCGTGACGATGACAAAATCGCCATCAATGAGTACCTGATCGAAGCGGAGGTGACGCCGGGTTCGGCATTGGTGGGCAAGAGCATTCTTGAGAATCGCCTGCGCGACCTGGAGGATCTCTTTTTGGTAGAGATTGTGCGCGGGGAACATCTCATTTCGCCGGTAGCACCGCAAGAGTATATTGAGGCCGGCGATAAGCTGTTGTTTTCCGGCGATATCAATCAGGTTAGTGCGCTCGATGAAATAGATGGCCTGCGCCTTTTTGCGGTGGAGGAGGGTTTGCTGCGGGAAAATATGATGGAAGTGATCGTCATGCCCAACGCCTCCATTGAAGGCAAAACGATAAAGGACAGCGGTTTCCGGTCGCTTTTCGACGCTGCTGTTGTGGGTATGCGACGCGGCGGCAAGCGGCTGTCCGGCAAGCTGGGTAACATCACTATTCATGCAGGTGATAACCTGATGCTTGCCGTGGGCGCCGATTTCAACGAGCGCAAGAACCTGAGTAAAAACTTCGTCGTGGTGGATGAGTCGGTGGGCGGGGTAAAAACGACGCCATTGCAGAACTACTTTATCACCGGCGCATTGCTGGCTGTTATCGTGCTGGCAACGACCGGGCTAGTGCCCTTGATCAAAGGCATGGCATTCCTTTTGCTCGGCATGATTATGATGGGCGTTGTGCGTGGCTCGGAATTGCGCAGACGTTTTCCTTTTGAGCTATGGCTGATTATCGCGTCCGCGCTCACGTTGTCGCAGGCATTGACCAACACCGGTGTCGTCGCCGCCCTTGCGGGTTTTCTGCACGATCATCTGGCCGTGCTCGGACCATGGGCTGCGCTGATGGGGATTTACCTGGGGACCCTGCTGTTAACAGAGGCGATGACCAATAATGCGGCGGCTGCGCTGGCTTTCCCCATTGCCTTCGGGCTGGCGGAGAGTTACGGCTTGTCGCCAATGCCCTTTGTGATGGCGGTGGCCTATGGCGCCAGCGCGAGCTTCCTTACCCCCTACGGTTACACCACAAACCTGATGGTGCAAAACCTGGGTGGCTATGGCATGGCTGATTATTTTCGCGCCGGCCTGCCTCTTTCCCTGGTGTATTCCGCCGTTGTCATCGTGCTGATTCCGCGTTTTTTCCCTTTCTGATCCGGTCTTTCAGGCTTGCATTGGGCAGTCGTTCAACCACGTGTCAATGGCCGCCACCGCGCCGTCGGGTTGTTGCGCCCAGCGTGCATGACCGAGGTAATTCCCCTGTTCTGTCGCACCCAGCAGGACGCGCTCAACGCGCGCACAGCTAAACGCCGATAGAGCGCGTTCGACGGCAGCGGTGGTGCTGAAATCATCCCGCTCGAAGCTCAGGGAAAGCACCGGACCTGTGTAGGCGGCAACTGCTTTGGCCAACCCCCTGTGCTGGTCAAAATCAAAATTTCCCGTCACTGCCCATTGCCGCCATTGCTTCATCATGGTTATGGACTCTCTATCTCCAAAACCCAACAGTTGCCCCGGGTAATAGCCTGGAAAGATAGCGAATAGCGGGATAAGTGAGCACAGCAGTCGCAGCATGGCTTTATGCTTGCCTCTATAGTCACCGATATAAGGGAAGGCGCAGGCCAGGTGGATCACGCCATCGATTTCTTCAGCGTGTTGCCCGGTGTAGAGGGTTGACAGGTGACCGCCCAGACTGTGCCCGCCTATCAGGCGGCGAGCGCCAGGCACGCGCTCGACCAGCCAGTTGGCCACCGCCGGAATGTCCTGCTGCAGGGATTGGTCAAAACCGTAGTGGCTGCCATAGCCAGGTTTCAATGTACTCAGCCCATGGCCGCGCTGCTCCATTATGGCAGTGGCACAACCCCGTGCCGCCAGTCCCTGCGCCAGGCGGCAGTACAACTTCGCCTGAATTCCCAGGGCAGGCAACAGCAGTAGTGTCGCCCGCGGATGCGACGCCGGTGACCAGTAGACGGGCACCTCGGTGCCATCTGCTGCAGTGATGCCTAGCGTTTCCATGCCGCGTTTATATCACATAGTTGCACTGTGGTGCGTTTCGCGGCCAGTGGCGTGAAATATCGGTAGATGTGACCGCAGCCGTTGTTGACCAATCTCGAAAGGCCGCCTTAAGCTGGTGATCCCAAGTACACGTCAGCAGAGAGATTAATGAGCCAAGAAGACTTGCTTGCCAGGGTGGACCGGCTGGAATCCCTGGACGAAATTCGCCAGTTGCCCGCAAAGTATTCGCTATCGCTTGATATGCGTGACCTGGACGCGCATGTGAACCTGTTCGCCCCGGATATCCGCGTTAGCCGTGACAAGGTGGGCCGTGCCTATCTCAAGCAGTGGCTGGATGACACACTCAGGTTGCAGTTCACCGGCACATCACATCACATCGGCAATCACATTATCGAATTCTCCGATCCCGACCATGCCTGCGGCGTGGTCTATAGCAAGAATGAGCACGAGACCCCCTGCGCTGATGGCAGTAGCGAATGGATCATCATGCAGATGCTGTATTGGGACAACTATGAGCGAATCGATGGCCGCTGGTATTTTCGTCGCCGGCTTCCGTGTTACTGGTATGCGACGGATATCAACAAGCCCCCGGTGGGCGACAAGAAGATGCGCTGGCCCGATCGCGAACCCTATGCGGGTGCTTATCACGATCTTTGGCCCTCCTGGCAGTCATTCTGGGACAACCCTCCCGGAGAAGGAGAGCCTGAAGTGGCGGCGCCAGCGCCGCTGGACGAATTCCTTTCTACAATGCGCCGCGATGCCGGCGAGCCGAAAATCAGGGTGCGTTAAACATGACTGTTGACCTTTTTACTCCACTGGCCCTGGGCCAACTGCAACTTGAGAATCGCGTTGTCATGGCACCCATGACCCGCAGCCGCGCCGGTGCCGATGGCATGCCCAACGAGTTGATGCTGGCGTATTACCGTCAGCGGGCCAGCGCAGGCATGATCATATCCGAGGGTATTGCCCCCAGCGCTGCAGGGCTGGGCTATTGCCGCACACCGGGGATCTACTCGCAGCAGCAGGTGGCCCAGTGGCGCCGTATCACTGATGCCGTGCACGCTCGCGGCGGGACCATGGTCGCCCAGATCATGCACGTGGGCAGAGTCTCCAACAGTCTCAATAAACCGCAGGGTGCCGACACCGTCGCGCCCTCGGCGATACAGGCAAGGGGAGAAATCTATACGGACCAGGCTGGAATGCAGCCACTGGACAGCCCGCGCGAGCTGTCGACAGCAGAGGTGGGTGAGGTAATAGAAGAGTATCGCCAGGCGACGGTGAATGCCTACGAGGCAGGGTTTGACGGAGTGGAACTGCATTGCACCAGCGGCTATCTCCCGGCCCAGTTCCTGTCAACGGGTAGTAACCAGCGGGATGACCAGTATGGTGGCAGCGTGGCCAATCGTTGTCGCTTTGCGCTGGACGTGCTCGCCGCAATGGCGTCGGTAGACGGAGCTGGCAGAGTCGGCATGCGCATTTGCCCCGGCAACCCGTTCAACGACCTGTCTGATGAGAATCCACAGGAAACGTTCGACCATCTTTTGCAGCAGGCATCTGGCCTTGGTCTCGCTTACCTGCACGCTATTCGCCTGCCGCGTGGGCCTGTCGATAACCTGGCATTGGGGCGCCGCTATTTTGCAGACCGCCTTATCGGCAATGACAGTTACACCTTTGAGGAGGCGACCGATGCCGTGCGCAGTGGGCAATTGACAGCGGTTTCTTTCGGTCGCTACTTTATAGCCAACCCGGACCTGGCGGAACGTTTCCGCGAGGGTAAGCAACTCGCCGACTTCGACCTGGCCACGCTCTACACCCCGGGAGAGGATGGATACTCGAGCTATCCTGCCGCCTGAAATAGTTATCAAGGAGAGAGCATGCCTGTACAGCCGGTAGACCTGAGCGGTAGCAAGTTGTTGATCACTGGCCCCACGGGGCAGGTTGCGTTGCCAGTGGTTGAGCATTTTGCGCAGATTGCGGACGTCCACGCACTGGCCCGCTTCAACAAGGCAGAAGATCGCCAGAAGATCGAGGCCATGGGTGCCAGCGTTATCGCCGCGGACCTGGCCGATGCTGAATCACTCGCGGCGGTCCCCGAGGACATCGACTACGTGCTCAACTTTGCCGTGGTCAAGAGCGGTGACTTTGAGTATGACCTGGCCGCCAATGCAGAGGGCGTTGGCAACCTGATGATGCGCTGCGCCCGTGCCCGTGCCTTCCTGCACTTTTCGTCCACCGCTGTCTATGAATATGCCGGGCAGGCATTACGCACAGAGAGCTCCCCTCTTGGTGACAACCACAGGGTAATGTTTCCGACCTACAGTATTTCCAAAATCGCGGCAGAAACAGTGTGCCGCTTTGTCGCTCATCAACACCAAATCCCCACCACTATCGCGCGCCTGAGCGTGCCGTATGGCGACAATGGCGGCTGGATGTACTTCCACATGTTGATGATGCAGCAGGGAATGGAGATAGAAGTGCACCCGGAACGGCCCAATTATTACAACCCCCTGCATGTCGATGACTACATCGAGAAAATTCCGTATCTGTTGGCCGCTGCCACCCCGGAAGTCACCACCCTGAACTTTGGCGGCTCCGAAAAAGTCAGCATAGAGGAGTGGTGTGCCTACATCAGCGAGCTCACCGGCCTTGAACCGCGCTTCTGTGAAAACACCAAAGCCTTTGGCAGCCTGGCGATCGACACGTCAAAAATGGAAGAGCTGATAGGGCCCACGCGGGTGGACTGGCGGGAAGGGATTCGCCGCCAACTTGAGCATCTGGCCCCGGAGCTGTTGCGCCGGGATGCCTAGGTTGTGGCGTGTCTGAAAGTTTCAGGCCGGTACACAGTCCTATTTTACAGAGCCACCACCGTCCACGGAAAGAAGCTGTCCGGTGATGAACGAGGCGCGATCACTGCACAGGAAGACCACAGCCTCGGCGATTTCCTCGGGCTCACCCAGGCGGTTCATCGCCGCGGCG
>JAUIIQ010000209.1 GCA_030431585.1 Gammaproteobacteria bacterium
GGTGCCTGAGCTGCAATGCCCCTGACCAGAGACAGTGACATTGCCAGGATACTCGATGAGACGCGAACCATCGCCCTGCTCGGCGCCAGTAACAAGCCGCAACGGCCCAGCCACCGGGTGATGCAGTTCCTGCTTGACCAGGGTTATCAGGTCTACCCTGTCAACCCGGGGCTTGCTGGGCAAGACCTGCTCGGGTGCAGGGTGTTCGCCGACCTCGAGGACGTTCCCGTTCGAGTAGATATGGTAGATGTTTTCCGGCAGTCGCAATTCCTGCCGCAGATAGTCAGCTCAGCGATTGAAGCAGGTATTGGGGTGCTCTGGACGCAGCTTGGCGTCGTGCACGAAGAAGCGATAGCAGCTGCTGAGGCCGCCGGAATTACCGTGGTGGCTGACCGCTGTCCCGCGATTGAACTACCTCGCCTCCAACGGCTGGGCCTGACTTCGAATTGAATTTGCGTAGCTATCTGGTTCATAAACCGTGGTCTGTCCCCGGTTTTTGTGTTTCGGAGGCAACGATGAAATTGGCGACTTTTCCCCATACTTCGTCAAACTGAGCCTCACGGAATTCGCTCCTGGTGATCAACCAGTCATAATGCCGGATAGTGTCGTCGCTGCCTTGTCCATGGTGGCCGATGATATCCAGATGGTCGGCCTGCACTGCAGCTATGCATTGGCCCCAGGGCTGTGACAGCGTTGGCACTATGCCGTCATTATCTGCACCATCGAGTGCTGTGCCCAGACTCATGTTCAGCGCTTTCATGTGCTCCCGCTTGATGCCAGCGAAATCATAACCCTGCGACAGCTTGCTCAAGCTGTAGTACAAGCCCAGCTGTGCCTGGGCGCCGGGATTAATCCCGATTTCCCGCGATGACGCCAGGCCAGGAGCCCTGGCTCGGGTCACTACCGAGCCATAGCGAACTGTGTGCCGATCTCCAGCGGCGGCGTTGAACAGGTCCATTGATTCGACGGTGAGTTGCATCAGCAGAGACTGGTCGCGCTCCAGCTCAGCCAGTAACTCCTGAACCTGTGAGCGCCGTGTGTCATCGAAATTCACCAGCAGCTGGTCATATAGCTGATCTACCAGTGAACCCGAGGCGCGCTCCAGGCTGGAAGGCAGTGCGAACAGGCCTGCCATTCTGGTCCATGCTGAGAGAGGGATCTGTCCATGCCGTATAGCGACCATGGTCGCGAGGGACAGCAGACGTAAAAGCCTCTGGCCCAGCACACTGCTGAAGAAGGATGCGATAGGCGCGCCACGGTGCGGCGTTGCGATGCTTATGCTGGACCTTACCCTCTGGGCAATATTATCAACGCTCTTCCTGGTCTGCAGATCGACCGCCGGGGTTAGCAGCAATCGAGCATCCAGACCTCCGGTGGAATGTCCGATAAGGTGAATACAGTCGTCTGGCGCGGTGCGGACCGACACGATGGTATCGAGCAAGACCCGCGTGCGCGTGCGCAAGCTGGCGGTTGGAAGTGACTTTACATAATGAATTTCTGAACGCCCACCTCTGGCATCGAGAAATTGCTGCAGCCGATCACGCACAGGCCCCCAGTAGGTAAAATCTCCGAGATTGGTGAAGCCGAAAAAGCCCGGAATGAGAAAAATATGTCTCTTCATGCAATTGCCCCAGTCTGGTGCAACACGACAAGTCCCATAACATCAATCATGGACCCGTGTTGCACTTTTGTGCGCCCATTCTACTACCGGAGCGTGTCTGCTGTTTAAGTTCAACGCACGACAATTTAAGTGCTACTATTCTTTGTACATTGAATGAGGCAGCCAGCTGAGATAGCCAGGCCACCTCATTCAGATATCGTAGATTTAGTCCTGAGTCCGGCACTGGATGAAGACGGGGATATTGAACTTGCCACGTGAGGAAAACGATTATTGGTCTGAGCCTCGACCTCCCGCACAATTTTTCGTCCAGCCTCGACCACACCTGCACAAACTCATGTTCGAGTACCAGACTCACCTAACGATGAACAGGTAAAAACCATGAAACAGACATTGACGAAAGCGGCGGCTTTCTCCGCCGTCCTGCTTGGCGTAAGCGCAGGCAGCGCCAGTGCGCAGGAAGGTGCCTTTGGCTATGGCATAAAACACGATCACGTGGTGATCCGCGATGCAAAGGTCTTCAGCGGCTGCTCAAAACAACTTGCCGACGCGGATGTGCTGGTATCGGGGAACATGATTGCGCGCATCGCGCCTGACGTGGAAGCCCCGGAGGGCGCTCTGGAAATCAACGGCAAGGGACACACACTGATTCCGGGCCTGATCGATGCCCACTGGCACGGCATGTACGCCACCTCCACAATCGGCGAGATGATGACCACCAATGAGGGCTACTGGAACCTGAAGACTTCTGTCGCACAGCGCGATACGCTCTATCGTGGATTCACCACGGTGCGCGATACTGCCGGCCCCATGTTCGACATCGCCACCGCTACTGATCAGGGCATGATTGTAGGCCCCAGGGTGTTCCCGTCCGGGCCAGCGATTTCCCAGACTGCAGGCCACATGGACTTTCGTATGACACGCGATGTGCCCGCCACGCCGGACAAGCTTCACCCGTTTGAGACCGCCGACCAGTTCTATATCGCGGACGGTGTACCTGAGGTGTTGAAGCGCGTGCGCGAGAACCTTATGCAAGGCGCAACACAAATCAAGCTGATGGCAGGCGGCGGCGTGACCTCTGCCTACGACCCGATTCACACCAAGCAGTTCACTCAGGAAGAACTCAAGGCAGCTGTGGAGGCGGCAGACAACTGGGGGACCTACGTACTCACCCACGCGATCAACGATGAGGCCGTGTCTCACTCCATCGAGGCCGGCGTAAAAAGCATCGAACACGGCCATATGGCCACACTGGGCAGCCTCAAGCGCATGAAGAAAGAAGGCGTGTGGCTCAGCATGCAACCCTTCATGGATGATGAAGATGCGCCAGCACTTAACGAGTTCCAGAAAGAGAAGTACCAGTCTGTGATTAACGGCACGGATTTCGTCTATACCAACGCGAAGAAACTGGGTGTCAAAATCGCCTTCGGCACGGATACACTGTTCAGCGCGGATCTGGCCAAACGTCAGGGCGCGCAGTTGGCCAAGCTGAAGAAATGGTTCACGCCCTTCGAAGCGCTCAAGATGGCAACCTGCGACAATGCCGAGCTTCTGCAGCTCTCCGGCAACCTGACCCCCTACCCCGATGGTCCTCTGGGCGTAATCGACGAGGGTGCCTATGCCGACATGATTTTGGTTGACGGCAACCCGCTGGAAAACCTCGACCTGGTGGGTGATCCGGAGAACAGGTTCAAGTTAATTATGAAGGACGGGACAATCTACAAGAATACGCTATAGTCCTCGAAACAGAGCCAATGCAGTGTTCAACTGGCGGCCCCCAAGGGGGCGCCTTTAGAAAAATGGGACCTTCGCCCAATGAATAACGCCAGCGTATCGCACGACGCCCGGTCGTACCGACTCACCAGCATCGACATGTTACGCGGCCTGGTCATCGTGATTATGGCCATTGACCATGTACGCGATTTCTTCATGTCGAACATGATGCAAGATCCAATGGCCCAGCCCGACGTCCCTGCAGGTCTGTACCTGACCCGCTGGGTAACGCATTTCTGTGCGCCAGTGTTTGTGTTTCTAGCTGGCACCTCGGCTGGCCTCATGGCGAGCAGAAAAAGCCCGAACGAGTTGGCTGCTTTTCTGAGTAAACGCGGAATCTGGCTGATTTTTGTAGAAGTGGCGATCATATCCACCGCCTGGACCGTCTCTCCATTTGACGGCGTGCCCGAAGTTGGTGGGCAAACTATTCTGGTACTGCAGGTTATCTGGGCTATCGGCGCATCCATGATTGTGCTGGCAGGCGCACAGTATCTTGGCGCCAAAGCGTGTGCCGCGATCGGCGCTGTTATCGTTCTTGGCCACAACGCGCTGGACCCGGTCTGGCCCGTGGGGGATCTGTTGGCGGGCAAAGACCCTTTCTGGTACGGCCTTGAGACCCAGGCATCCACCAATGTGGGGCCTTTTCTGCTGGTGTTTGGCTATCCACTGGCTCCCTGGGTTGGCGTGATGCTTCTGGGTTATGGCACTGCCGGTATTTTCAAGCTCGAGCCACAGCAGCGCGATGCCTTTCTCATCAAGGCTGGCCTGACAATGACACTTGGCTTTTTCCTGCTACGCGCAAGCGGCGTCTACGGAGAGCCCAATCCCTGGCAGGCACAGGAAGCAGGTCTGGTGGCGACAGTATTCGATTTTATGAATGTCACCAAGTATCCACCCAGCCTGCTGTTTCTTCTGATTACACTGGGTCCGATGGCGTTGTTATGCGCTCGTGCCGACCGTATGCGAGGCTGGCTCAAAGATACCCTGGTGATGTTTGGTCGCGTCCCCTTCGCATTCTATATCGCCCACTGGTACCTGATCCGCCTTGGAAGCATGGCACTCGGTCATTTTCAGGGTTTTGAGCCGGAGCAGATGATGACGTTCTTCTTCTTTTTCCCTGGCGACTACGGCGTTTCCCTGCCGTGGATTTACGTGATCTGGCTACTGCTGCTGGCTGTTCTCTATCCGTTCTGCAAATGGTTTGCCGACCTGAAAACCCGTCGCAAAGACTGGTGGCTGAGTTACCTGTAAACCGGGGACAGACCACGGTTTACCGAATTCGGCCTGCGTCAGGTTGGCTGCCTAAACCGTGGTCTGTCCCCGGTTTTCTAGGGGTTTATCCCCAGCAATTCCACGTCGAAGATCAGCGTTGATCCTGGCTCGATAGAGCCTGCTCGACGGTCGCCATAGGCCAGATCACTGGGTATAAACAAGCGGGTCTTCTCCCCTACTACCATCAGTTGCAGGCCTTCTGTCCATCCACGGATAACCTGATGAAGCCCGAATTCAATTGGCTCCCCTCGTTCTACGGAGCTGTCAAATACCGAGCCATCGAGCAAGGTGCCGTGATAGTGCACTTTCACCGTATCGGTCGCTCCGGGGTGTTGACGTCCGGTGCCAGGCTGTAAGACCTTGTACTGCAACCCGGACGAGGTTGTGACCACGCCCTCGCGGTTTTTATTCGCAGCAAGGTACTGCTCACCTTTTTGCTTATTTTCAAGAGCGGCTTTCTTATTGCCGGATGTAAACTGAAGGAACACAAAAAACAGGGCAACTATAATCAGGATAATGACAATTTTAGACACATGCACACCTATAGAATAAGAGCAAACAGTTTGACCGCGGTATTGCACCCTGCGCGGAAGCAGATTACCGACCCAGGATTTCAATGCCCAAAGCGGTAATTCCGGATATAGTCACCTGAGCCAGAACAATAATAGTATAGTTGCCGACCTAACACTGTATCGATATTGACTTTTCACCTGGTTAAACGGTTGCCAGTGACAGGCTCAAACTGACAGAGGAAACGCAATGGGCAGTGTAACAACCGAGAATATTCTTGCTTCATTCCCGAGTCTGGTGGAATGGTTCTCCGGAGACAGACTGGCAGTCGCCACCCGGCCCTGCTCCAGTGCGGATCCCCAGGCGGGTAGCCTGTGCTTTTGTCCGGAGCAGAAGCAGTTGCAAACTTGTTTCCTCGCCAAAGTTGCCATACTTGTCATTCCGCCACAGTTAGCCGACGCGGCAGAGCAGCTCAGTACAGGCCGCAGCGCTATTCTCATCAGCCACGACCTGCAGGCGGCA
>JAUIIQ010000013.1 GCA_030431585.1 Gammaproteobacteria bacterium
ACCGCTGCAGCGCCATGTGGTGGGCGGTGAAACACGCAATCACTGGAGATGCTCAGGCTGCGGGCAGCTGGATTACGCCTATCCGATGATTGTGGTGACCTGCTTTGTGGCTTACGAGGACAGGCTGCTTTGGGTGCAGCGGGGTATTGAGCCGCAGCGTGGTGCCTGGGCTATTCCCGGTGGGTTTATGGAGCAGGGGGAGACACTGGCTGCGGCAGCGGCGCGCGAACTGCATGAGGAAACCGGCATTTTGCTGCCGGCGGACCAGCTGCAACTTTACATGACTGGCACCATTACCTTCATCAACCAGGTCTATATCGGCTTTCGCGCCAGAGTGGATACGGACTATTGCAAGCCGGGTCCGGAATCCTTGGATTGCGGTTTTTTCTCGCGCCAGGACTGCCCCTGGGAAGCGGTGGCCTACCCCGAGGTCAATGATTCTGTAGAGCAGGCCTATGCTGATCTGGAAACGGGGCGGTTCGACGTCTGGCAGGCGGAAATGACAGAAGGCCGCTATGATTTCTGGTCCGTTGACCAGCGCTGATCGAATCTATTGCCCGCTGCGGCTATAGAAACCTTCGAACCACGTTTGCCACTGTCCGTTATCGTCTTTTTCCTGAAAAAACTGCCGTACCCGGCCGTCAGCGAGAGGCGTCCATTGACCGCGAAAAGGCCGGCTCATTCCCCGTTTGAGGTAGTAGATTTCGCCCTCCAGCAGCATTGTCTCTCCCTCCAGCCCACCGCTGATGTCGATAATGCTGGCCCCGGCATCAACCCATAACTGGCGCCATTCTCCGCTAGCTGGCTGGTACACGTTCATGCTCTGGCCAGTGCCGCCACGCACGCTGCGCCACTGTTCCCTGATGGCACAGCCTTTTTCTACCGACTCGATGCTGTTTCGGCCTTGCAGTTTGCCCTTGCCATCGTGCACCTCCCATTCGCCCAGCCAGAAGTCGAACTGCCGGTGCGATGGCGACGCCCAACAGTCAAAGGTTGTTTGTTGGCCGTGGCTGGCCATCGGCAGGATGAGTAGCAGCAGGACGATCAGGCGCATCAGAAGCCTCCGTGAGTTTTCAGGTGGTCAATTTCGTCTGGCGAGGAGTCTCGCCCCAGGAGTTCATTGCGATGCGGAAAGCGCCCGAATCGCGCAATCACATCCCGGTGCGCCACTGCATAGCGGGCAAAGCCCTCTATTGCCTGTAACCCGGTGCTCGCGCTCAAGCTCTCGAACAAGGCCACGCACTGGTTTTGTGCGGCGATATCCTCACTGTGCTCCAGGGGCATGAAAAGAAAGACCTGGTGTACAGGTGGCAGGCTCAGGTGGTGCATTCCAGCGATGTAGTGCCTGCTCAATGCCAGGGCCCGTGAGTCACCGGCAAAGACCCGCGCGCTGCCGCGGTAGATATTGCGAGTGAGTTGGTCCAGCAACAAGACCAGAGCGACGATTCCCCGGTCACTCCCTTGCCAACCGGTAAGTCCGCCCTGCAGTGCCTCCTCCACCAGGGCGCCGAAACGTTGCCGGCACTCCTCGTCTGTCTCGGGGCTGGGCTTGAACCACAGCTTCTGGCGATCACCCGGGCTCATTCCAGAGGCGTCCAGGTCGCCGAACCAGAAGGCATGAATGTTGTCGATGTCCTTGTCCAAGCGCATGCTCCCAGTGGCCAGACAGTGTGCTATGGTTCCTCTCAACTCTCTCACAGCATAGCGGAAAATTACCATGGCACTACTCCCCGAGGTGGAGCTGACCACCGATGAACAGAAAGTCAGCTACGGATTTGGCTTGCAGTTTGGCGACCAATTGCTGCGCAATGCCTTTGATGGGTTGGACCTCGAGGCGGTGCTTGCTGGTGTTCAGCATTGGTACCAGCATCGCCAGGCACAGCTGACGGACGATGAGATCAATCCCAGCTACAAGGTCATTCAGGATAGACAGCAAGCCAGAGCTGCCGAACTGGCGGCGCAGCGCCATGCCCTGGCAGACCAGTTCATGCGGGCCAATGCCGAGCGTGAGGGCGTCACGGTGACTGACAGCGGCCTGCAGTACGAAGTGCTGGAGTCAGGTGACGGTGCCAGGCCTACGCCGCAGTCTACTGTAGTGACGCACTACCATGGCACCTTTGTCGATGGCACTGTGTTTGACAGCTCGGTGGAACGCGGTGAACCGGCCGAATTCGGCGTGACGCAGGTCATTTCCGGGTGGACCGAGGCGCTGTTGTTGATGTCGGTAGGCGACAAGTGGCGCATTGCCTGTCCCCCCAATCTCGCTTATGGCGATCAAGGCGCTGGAGACAGTATCCCGCCCAATACTGCACTGGTGTTTGACATTCACCTTATCGACATCAAGAGTTAGTGAGAGGCGAGCACTGCCGTCATGATTGCAACAATAAACCTTCCCCGCATTCTGCGAGTGGGCGCTGGCGCCAGCCGCGAAGTGGCAACAACTTTGCAGCAGCTCGGGCTGTCACGGCCATTGCTGGTGACCGATCCATTTATGGTGCAGTGCGGCTACGCGCAGCGGATTGGTGACACCCTGGCAGCTGCAGCTGTTGAATATGGCCAGTTTTCCGACTCAGTACCAGACCCGACCACCGACAGCATTGACGCCGGACTGTCATCCCTGCGGGCCGGTGATTACGATTGTCTGCTGGCGCTGGGTGGTGGCAGCGCCATCGATACCGCCAAGGCAATTGCGGTTATGCACTCCCGCCCAGGCGCGCTGTGCGACTATAAAGTGCCTCATTCCCTGGACAGTGGCCTGCCGGTCATTGCCATTCCTACCACGGCAGGTACGGGGTCGGAAGTGACGCGGGCTGCGGTGATCACTGATTCAGCCAGCAGTGAAAAAATGCTCTGCATGGGGCTGGGGCTGATGCCGGTGGCAGCGCTGGTGGATTATGAACTAACACTCACCATGCCTTACAGGCTGACAGCGGACACAGGATTGGACAGCTTGTGTCATGCGCTGGAGGCCTATGTCAGTCGCAAGGCCAACGCTTTTACGGACGGTATCGCATTGGCCGCCATGTCCGCAATTCACCGCCATATCCGCAGCGCCTGTGCGCAGCCGGACAATATTGAGGCTCGTGAAGCGATGATGCTTGCCGCTACCCAGGGAGGCATGGCGTTCTCAAACGCGTCTGTAACCCTCATACATGGGATGAGCAGGCCCATAGGCGGTCTGTTTCATGTGCCTCACGGGCTCAGCAACGCGATGCTTCTCCCTGAGGTGACGGCCTGGTCTGTGGAGCATGCCAGCGAACGCTATGCCATGGCGGCCAGGGCGATGGGCCTTGCCGGGAACAGAGACACCGACGCGGTGGCGCTGGACAAGCTCGTCCAGGGACTGCGCCAGTTGAATGCGGATCTATCCGTGCCAACGCCGGAGGAGTACGGTATTGACGAGAGTAGTTGGCACAGCGCCCTGCCACGTATGGCAGAGCAGGCACTGGCCTCCGGGTCGCCGGCGAATAATCCTCGTGTACCTGATGTGGAGCAGATAATTGGCCTGTACCAGCGCGTCTGGAAGGCTCCGGACACGCCGGCGTGCCGCTGATAATGAAAATTTTCGCCGTATGCTTACATTGAAAACGCTGATTGATTACACTTCCACGTTCTCCTCAAGTCATTACTCAGCGCGGTATCGCCAGCATGAAACGTGTCGTATTCAATCAGAAAGGTGGGGTCGGCAAGACCAGTATTACCTGTAACCTGGCGGCCATTGGGGCGCAGATGGGCTACCGGACACTGGTCATGGATCTGGACGTCCAGGGCAACAGCACGCACTACCTCGTCGGGGAAATTGATGCTGAAGCATTCCCGGCAGAGGCCCAGGGCGTGGCAGGCCTGTTCAAGCAGACTGTCGGCTCGCGCAAGATGCAAAAGAATCCGGACTCCTTTGTCTGGGAGACGCCTTACGAGAACCTTTACCTGATGCCATCAAGTCCGGTGTTGTCCACGATGGAAAAGGAGTTGGAGTCGCGCTACAAGATTTACAAGTTGCGCGACGCGTTGCAGAAGCTCGATGGAGAGTATGACCGGATCTATATCGACACTCCTCCCAATTTCAACTTTTACTCCAAGTCGGCTTTGATCGCCGCTGATTCCGTGTTGGTGCCATTCGACTGTGATAGCTTCGCACGCCAGAGCCTGTACTCACTGATGGATAATCTCGCTGAACTGCAGGAGGACCATAACCCTGAACTGGAAGTCGAGGGTATAGTCATCAATCAGTTCAATTCTCAGGCGAGGTTGCCGGGCGAGCTGGTTGCTGAACTGGAAGAGGAGGGCTATCCCGTCTTCAGTACTTATCTTAACAGTTCGGTAAAAATGAAGGAGTCTCATCGCGACCACCGACCGTTGATCGACCTGGCGCCCAGTCACAAGCTTACTGGCCAGTTTCTGGATTTACATGCAGAGCTGGAGAAAACGGCCTCCCGGGTCGCGGCCTGATCAGCGGTTGATTGCTGACGCCCGTATAGCACTTTTTCGACGCGGGCGCGCTCTTTGGCAACTGCCACTAAAGCCGGCAGGCTTACCGCACCATGGCGCCCCTGCGGGGCATATCCATATAAGCTTCAGTTATTTGTAAACCCTATATTGATTCTTTAAAGTTCGCACCTTGATAAGTTTATTGGAATCATAATCCCTTGTTGGATCTGGATTTGCACAGTGTGAACGCCTCACTTCGCGGTGCCAGCGCCGGAGATGTAGTTCGCTGGGCGCTCTCATTGCAGGCGAAAACCATCGCTACCACCAGCATGGGCAAGAATGCGGCCGTAATGTTGCACCTGGTGAGTGAGGTGGATAAGACAGTGCCCACGATCTGGGTGGATACAGGGTATAACCTGCGCGATACCTATATTGTCGCCGAGCGGCTGATTCGCGACCTGGACCTCAATATTCATGTGTATACGCCCGAGATGACGGCTGAACGACGCAACGCGATCATGGGCGGTGTGCCGACTGTCGACGAGGAGGCCAGGCACCAGGAGTTTACCCGGCAAGTCAAACTTGAGCCCTTTGCTCGCGCGCTGGACGAATTTCAGCCGGAAGTCTGGCTCACGGGGATTCGCCGGGAAGAAACTGAACACCGCAAGACTCTGGATATTGTCTCACTGGACAACCGGGGTATCATCAAGGTCGCCCCGATCTTCGATTGGTCTGAAGAAGACATAGAGGCCTACATGGAGCAGTATGACCTGCCCAGTTGTCGGCACTACTTTGATCCCACCAAGGTGCTGGATGGCCGGGAGTGCGGCCTGCATACGGCGGCGTGAACGGCTCCCTGCGTGTTGCAAGCAGGGGGAACGCTCTCAGGGCCTAAACGCTAACCCATGGTGATGCCCACTGCCAGGGCCATCAGGGCTGTCGCCAGCAGAAACCCACCCACGACAGCGCCCAGGCGCTTCAGCGTCTTGATATCTTCCTGCGTGTCCTCTTCCAGAAGGTGTTGGGTCATGTCCATGCTCCTTATTTAGAATTAGGCGGATACACTTCTCATTGGTATCAGTCTGCTGCCGTGTTTGGCCGCGCGCATTGACCTGGATCAAGCTGGGCTATACTGCCTGTGGAGGTTCGCGTCGATGCAACGGCTCTTGCTTATCACGGTCGGTAGCGCCGCAGCGGTCTGGCGGCTGGTTATGCTGTCTCTCATGTGTCTGCTTGCCAGCGCCTGTGCCACTGGCCACGCGCCCGCGAAAGCGCTGTCGCGTATGCCGCCCCTGGACTTTCAGGGTCGTGTAATCGGCCATGATCAGGTGCACCGTCTGGCACCAACGCCGTCGCTCCTCGATGTGGACGATGTGATGCGCAACTTTGCCCACCGTTACACGGCAGATGCTTCCTCGCCCCGGCAACGCCTGCGCAACCTGCACCGTGCTGTGACGGGGTCAGCCACGCTGGGTGTGGACTATGATCCGGCCGCGCAGGGTAGCGCCAGGGAGACCTTCCACGCACAGACCGCCAACTGTCTTGCTTACGCCAACCTGTTCATTGCCCTGGCCAGGGAGGTCGGCCTGGACGCGCGCTACCAGTGGGTAGACCTGCGACCCCAGTGGACGAGAATGGGGGAGAGGGTGGCGGTCCGCCTGCACGTGAACACGGTGGTGCACCTCACGAGGCGCGAGCGACTTATGGTGGATCTGGACCCCTTGCCCGCGCGGGATATCACTGATTCAAGGGAGATCAGCGATACCGATGCCCAGGCCCTGTTTCACAGCAATATCGCCATGGATGCGCTGGCGGGGGAGCAAATTGAAGCTGCCTGGGCCAATGCTGTACGGGCGCTGCAGTTGAGTCCAGGAATGTCGCATTTGTGGGTCAACCTGGGCGTTGTCTACCGACACGCCGGACACTATCCGGCGGCGGAATCGGCCTATATGCAGGCACTGGCTGTGGACGCGTACGATCGCTCGGCCATGAATAATCTGATGGTGCTGTATGGCGTTCAGGGGCGTGAGAAAGAGCGCGCCGAGTGGGAGTTGCGCGTGACGAAGTATCGCGATCGCAATCCTTACTATCACGCGTGGTTGGGGGACCAGGCCGCAGAAAAGCAAGACTGGCGTGACGCTTTGGCCCATTACCGTGAGGCGATGTCTCTGGCGCCAGCAGACCCGGGCTTGATGTTCTCGACCGGCCTCATTTTTCGCCAACTGGGAGAGCTGAAAGCCGCGTTGCGCTACATTGACGAGGCGCGCAGGCACGCCACGCTGGTGTCCGAAAAACAGGCCTATACGGTTGAATATGAACAGATCAGCCGACGGTTGCTCGCCGGGCAATAGGGCCGTTTATCGGGGGACAATGCGAATATAGGTGCGTTTACCTTTCTTTCCCGTCAGTGAGGAAAGCAGGTCTGTGAGCCGCATTTTCAGCCCGTATTTTTTGTGCAGTGCCCGCAATGCAGTCGCTTCATCATCAGGGTCCTGCAATAAATACGCATCTGCCGGAAAGGTTTCGCCAATGACCCTGCCGGTCACTGTGCATCTGGCGATGCGCGCATCGCTGAAATTACGCAGGCGTTTTACCTTGCCAGCGTTGCCGGCTGAGAACACATAGTATTCGCCCTCCAGAGGGGCAAACCAAACCGGAGTAGCCACGTAGTCACCCGATTTCTTCAGTGTGGCAAGGCTAATGTACTCTCCCGCCTCAAATTGCTTGATTTGTTCCGCATTCATGGTTGAAGCTGTTCTCCCGGTCTGTAATTGACGGCCCCCCGGGTCATTTACCGGGAGTCGCTGCCTCGCGACAATAACAGGCAATGCATGAGAGGAGAACAGCTGTGACTGAGCCAGGATTCGATACCACCACAGATGACCTGATCCAGGGCGTGGACCTCCAGGGCAGGCAGGTCGTTATCACCGGAGCGTCTTCCGGGCTGGGCGTGGAGACTGCGAGGGCTCTGGCAAGCTGTGGCGCAGACGTGCTGATGGTTGCCCGCGACCCGACCAAGCTGGATGCGGCCGTGGCTCAGGTACAGGCAGCGGTTCCGGCGGCCCGGCTCGATAGTGCCCTGTTGGACCTTGCTGATCTGGAGAGCGTGCGCGCCGGTGCGGCGGACATCCTCGCCGGATATCCGGTCATCCACTTGCTGATCAATAATGCCGGTGTCATGGCCTGCCCGCTGTTGCGCACGGCACAGGGCTTTGAAATGCAGTTCGGCACTAATCACCTGGGGCATTTTCTTCTCTCCGGCCTGTTGGCCCCGGCGTTGATAGCGGGAACGCCCGCGCGGGTGATCAACCTCAGTTCCGCCGGGCACCGTTTTTCGCCGGTGGACATGAAAGATCCCAATTATGAGCACCGTGACTATGACAAATGGCAGGCCTATGGTCAGTCCAAAACGGCCAACGCCTTGTTTTCCGTGGGGCTGGACCAGCGTTTGAGTCACCGGGGCTTGCGTGCATACGCAGTGCATCCGGGAATGATCATGACTGAACTGAGCCGGCACATGAGTGCAGATGATTTCACCAATCTGGCCCGCGGGCGCAAGCCTGAAGAGCTACCCTTTAAATCAGTGCCTCAAGGCGCAGCGACTACTGTCTGGGCCGCGACATCCACAGCACTGGAGGGGCAGGGCGGTCTGTACCTTGAAGACTGTCACATAGCCGAGCCAGCCGAACCCGATGGCAATGGTGGTGTGGAGGCCTACGCGTTGGACCCTGGGGCTGCCGACCAGCTATGGGCCTTGTCGGAAACACTGGTGGGAGAGCGTTTTGATTTCGCCTGAACAACAGGGAGTGCTGCCCGGGTTCCGGCTTGTTTTGGCCGTATTGTGCCTGGCGATGCTGTTTGCCTCCCAGCCGTTGCGAGCCGATTCGGTGGAGCAGATCAACGCCGGAAGCCAGCAGGCGCTGAAAGTGTTGCGTGGTCACGTCAAGGGCGCCGACAAACTGATCAAAAATGCAGCCGGCGTGCTGGTTTTCCCCGATATCGTCAAACTGGGTTTCGGTGTAGGCGGCGAGTATGGGGAGGGCGTGATGCTGGTGGCCGGGAAACCGGTTGCTTACTATGCCACTTCGGGTGCCTCCTTCGGGCTGCAACTGGGAATGCAGCTAAAATCGGAGGTGATTGTGTTCCGCACGAAGGAGGCGTTGGCACATTTTCGCCAGAGTCGGGGCTGGTCGGTGGGTGTTGACGGCAGTGTCGCCGTGTTTGACGCCGGTGCCGGTGCTACCTTCACGTCTCGCGAGGTGAAAGACCCGGTGGTGGCATTTATCTTCTCGAATGAAGGACTGATGGCTAACCTGACGCTGGAGGGAGCCAAAATCACTCGGCTGGCCCGTTAGCATGATCTCCTGCTGTCCAGTCCAGGTTTGCCCAAAGCCAGGTATACCGCGCACATAGAATGACGTAAAAACTTGAATCCGGTATCCTGCTGCGCTGATTCGCAGGAGCAAACGTCATGTCCAAGACCATTACCATAGAGGCTGCGCTGAAAGGCCGGGTCAGCATTGGTTCCGAGGTTACAGTGCGGGGTTGGCTGCGCAGCAAGCGAGACTCCAAGGCTGGTATTTCCTTTCTTGCCGTACATGACGGGACCGCTTTCGATGCCATACAGGCCGTGGTTCCCAATACGCTCGACAACTACGACGCCGAGGTACTGCTGCTGTCCACGGGCTGCTCAGTTGAGGTGAGCGGAGAGCTGGTTGCCTCCCAGGGCAAAGGGCAAAGCGTGGAGATTCAGGCTACCCGGGTGGAGGTGGTTGGCTGGGTGGACGACGCCGAGAGCTATCCCATTGCCAAGAAACGTCACAGCTTTGAATACCTGCGCACCCAGGCGCATTTACGGCCGCGCACCAATACCTTCGGTGCTATCACGCGGGTGCGTACAACACTGGCCAACGCCATCCACAGCTATTTTCACCAGCACGGCTTCAACTGGATCAATACACCCATTATTACCGGTAGCGATTGTGAGGGTGCCGGTGAGTTGTTTCGTGTGAGCACGCTGGACATGGCCAACCTGCCGCTTACGGACAATGGGGGGGTGGATTACAGCCAGGATTTTTTCCACGGTGAGGCATTTCTCACCGTGTCCGGACAATTGGAAGTTGAGTCGTATTGCCTGGCCATGAGTAAGGTTTATACCTTTGGCCCAACCTTTCGAGCCGAGAACTCACATACCAGTCGTCACCTTTCCGAATTCTGGATGGTGGAGCCGGAAATCGCCTTTGCCGATCTCAATGATGATGCCGATCTGGCTGAGAGTCTTCTGCAGTATGTGTTTACCCGGGTACTCGATGAGCGTGAGGATGACATGGCGTTCTTTGCCCAACGTATCGATAAGACGGTAATCGACCGGCTGCGCAGCGTTATCGATAACCGTTTCGAGCGTATGAACTATTCAGACGCCATCAATACCCTGAGACAGAGTGGCAAGCGGTTTGAGTTTCCGGTTGAGTGGGGTGTAGATCTGGCCTCAGAGCACGAGCGTTTTCTTGCCGAGGAGCATGTGGGGCGCCCGGTGATACTGATGAACTATCCCAAGGACATCAAGGCGTTCTACATGCGTCTCAACGATGACGAAAAGACCGTTGCAGCCATGGATGTGCTCGCGCCGGGCATCGGCGAAATTATCGGCGGTAGCCAGCGCGAAGAGCGCCTGGAGGTTCTGGACGCGCGTATGGATCAGCACCTGCGTGAAGAACTATGGTGGTACCGCGACCTGCGCCGCTACGGCACCGTGCCTCACGCTGGTTTTGGGCTGGGTTTCGAACGCCTGCTGAACTATGTGACCGGCATGGACAACGTGCGCGACGCGATACCCTTTCCCAGAACGCCGGGTAGTGCGCACTTCTGAGTCTGTCCGGCGACTTACAGGTTTTTATTCAGGGCTCTACCGGTAGATCGCTCGCTTTCTCCGGTTGCCTCAATCTGCATTTGGTGCTCCCGACCAGAGGTCCTCTGGCCGCTGCGGGCTCGGGCCGTTGAAGTTCGGCTGCCCCTGAACCTGACCCAAACAGGTAATTAGCGCAATATTTGGGCGCAAAATGTGAAATATTGCCTAATATTTAATCAAGGCCTTTCTGCAGCTGGGCGATACTTGATATGTAATCAGTAGAAAATCGCGCGCCAGCTAGTGGAAAACAGAGCCTGGACAGAGGAATCGGCAGCGCCGGACGTGCAGAGGCAGGAACAGAAATGAAACGAGCAGCCAGCAGCATGGACACGGGCCCGGTGAGTGAAATGGCCATAGTCGACACATTCACCAAGCTTATCTTCGGTGAAGACACCCACTATACCAATCGTGAGTTAATGATCATTCAGGCCTTCAGGGCGGTAGAGAAGCTCGTGCTGTTTGATAGCCATCGAGAAATGGGCGCCTACCTGCGTGCACTTGGTGTTGCCGAAATGATAGACCTGGTGGCGCTGGTGCAGGATCAGTTGCTACTGGATCTGCAAGCGCTGGGAAGCAGGGGTGAACTCGACGCTGGGCGCGGCTCTGCGCTGGACCGCAGAGTGCACTGATCAGATGTGCCCTGAGCTCTTCTCTTCCCTGGCCGGCTTCAGGCCGCACCCTGGCACGAGTTCGAAGCTGGCCTGGTATTTGTTGTCCCGGTCCACGCCGGTAAAACGCAACTCCACACTCTGCTCCAGCTGGAAGCGACGCGTGGTGCTGGTCAGGCTTGCAGTCCACTTGTCATAGCTGAACTTTTCCGGGTCCCTGCGTAGGTCTACAAACCCCTCCAGGCCGTTGTCGTCCAGGCGCACATTGAAGCCACTGCTGTTCACGTGCACCACGCGGGCGCTGAAGGTCTTGTCTTCCTGGCGTTGCGTCACGCGTGCCAGATGTTTTCCAGCCAGCCAGCGTTCAGCTTCCAGCGTTGCTGCGCGTCCCCTGGCGATACGTGCCGAAACCTCCTGTACCATTGTCTGGTTTACCAGATCTGCCGGCTTGTCACGCAATATGGACTTGATCTGCAGGTGCACCAGAAAGTCCACGTATTTGCGCAGCGGAGAGGTGCAGTTGGTGTAATGCTCCAGCGCCATGCCCATATGTGGCGCAGGACGGGTAGTTAGCTCAGCACGGGTAAGCAGACGATTGACCATGGCCCGCAGGGGCAGTGCCTGTTCCGCAGCTGACAGTTTGCGCATAATCTCGCGGTAGCCCTGAACCGTCATCAGGTCGGTGGTGGCAATATCGGGTGCGTGCATTTCCAGAAATTTACGTGTTTCGTCCAACCTGTCGCTGCGGAAACCTGGATGCGCGACAAAGGGGCCACTTGCTTCATGTCTCGCGAGTAGTCGTGCGGCACAGCGGTTGGTGGCGATCATGCATTCTTCCACCAGTCGCTGCGACAGCAGTTTCTCAAAGGGCTCGATATGGTCGATCTGCTTGTTATCATCCATGATCCAGCGATATTCCTGACGGTCTTCCATCACCAGGTGGTTTGCTTCGCGGTGTTCGCGCAGGGCCCTGTAGACCTGGTATAGCGCTTCCAGTGGCGAAGCGTGCATCATCAGTTCTTCATTCTGGCCATTCAGGTACTGGTCGACCGCGTAGTACGAAAGTTTGGCGCGTGAACGGATTGTCGCCTCCATGAACTCGTACTCTCCCACCTGTCCGCTGTCGTTAATAGCGACCTTGCAGACCAGGGCTGGCCGGTCAGCTCCTTCCGACAACGCGCAGGTTTCCTGTGATAGTTCCTCCGGTAGCATTGGCAGTACATCGCCATGGAAGTAAACCGATGTGCCGCGGGCGGCCACGTCCCGGTGGAGGTCCGAGTCCGGGGGTATATAGGAGGTCGGGTCGGCGATGGCGACGAACAATGTCCAGCCATCGTCAGATATTTGCGCGTAGAGTGCGTCGTCGATATCCTGGGTCTTGGCGGCATCAATTGAAATGAACTCCAGATCGGTCAGGTCCTGACGGAAATCTGCGGACAATGGCCGACATTCGGACAGCTGCTTTTCCAGGTCTTTGCGGCTGGCTGCACCCCAATCAGTAGAGAGACGATACTTGGCCATTGAATAGAGGTTTTCTATCCCCGGCGTTTCCTCGTTTCCTATAACGCTGAGTATCTTTGCCTGGGGCTTACCGTCGCGGATAGGGTGTCTGAGAATGGCGCTGCGTACGTAGTCTCCTTCCTTGACGCCGTTACGGGCATGCGGGGGGATGAACAGCCACCGACTCAGGTGCTGTAGGTCCGGTTCTACAAAAAGCGCTTTACCCTTGCGCACGCAGCGACCGGTAAAATCGCCCAGCGGGCAGTCGATCAGCTTCTCTACATCGGCGATGGTCTTGTTGTCTTTTGCCGGACGGATGCAAACTTCAACCCTGTCATCCGGAAACACTTTCAGCATTTCGTCGGGTGGTATGAAAATTTCACGTCCATCGTCCAGTACGGCAAAGCCATACCGGGCTTGGGTGCCCTTGACCACTGCCTCGGCGCGCTCCTTCTCTGCCTCCATCTGCGATTTGAGGCCTTTGAGCTGGGAAAGAGAGTCCGGGTTGAGCATGGAGGGGAGTTCTTACGATTATCGGTTGAAGCCGCCTATCGTAGCGGAAAACGCCACCCCTGTCAGCGCGTTATCGCCGTTTGCTTGCACCGCGCAGACAAACTTGCCATAGCCATTGACAGCTGCGACCTGGGGTGTTGATATTGCAGAAAGACTGCTGCATGCAATTCGTCAGGAAGCTGAATTTGAAACAGTGTCCGGCGCAGGCCAGTCGGTGACGATTGGCTATTACGCGCCCTGTATCCGCGCTACAGCGCAACCCGCTGGCTGCAAGAGCCCGGGGGTGGCGCGCTCTCCTCGCCCCACCCAAACCAAGTCATTACAAGCAACCCTGCCAGCCCCTGGCGAATCATGGTTCGAACGCAGAAGTCGACCGCAACCGAGGACAGACCAGAACCAGTACCAAAGGGCCGACCTTGCGCGTCCCGTTTCCCTTTTTCCACACCCGGCAAGCAACTATTTTTGAATCACCTTTGAGGAATGCCCTATGGATTCAGGCGCCGCCCTGCGCGTAGAAAAGACAAACACCCTGAAACCCGTCGTAAAGAAAACCTATGTGTTGGATACGAACGTGCTGCTGCACGACCCTACTGCCGTCACTGCATTCAAGCAGCATCGTGTCGTGATCCCCATGACCGTGCTCGAAGAGCTTGATGACATCAAGGACCGGCGGGACAAGACGGTCAGCCGCGAGGCGCGTATTGCCATTCAGATGATCGACAAGGTGGTTGATGCCGCCTCGCCTCAGGAAATACAGGCCGGGGTAGAGGTGCCTGGAACAGGTTTGGAGGGTATGCCATCCGGTACCCTTGCCATCTTCCCCGATCAGTTACTGGGCGATAACACCGATGTGCCTTATCTCGACGGCACGCCGCACCAGGCCAACGATAATCGCATTATCAATGTGGCGCTGCGTTTACAGGCCGAAAGTCCTGAGGAGTTCGTCTGTCTGGTAACCAAGGACATCAACATGCGCATAAAGGCCAAGGGCTCCGGTCTGATGCATGTGGAGGATTACCGCAGGGACAGGGTGCTGGACGACATCGACCTGCTCGCAAAGGGCTACGAGCATATTGAGGGTGACTTCTGGTCCACCATCAGTGAGGTCGATACGCTGCGCGAGGGGGATTGCACCTTGCACCGTATCCCGCGCAAGTCCTTGCCTGCTGCCTATCCCAACCAGTTTCTTTATGATGACCACGAGTTTATGGCTTTCGTGAAGCGGGTGGACAAGGAGTTCGTGTATCTGCGCTGTGATGCGCGCGATAGTCTCATGCATAAGCGCTTCTGGGGGTTGGCACCGCGTAATCTTGAGCAGGCCATGGCTATGTCGATGCTGGATGACGATAACGTCGATATGACCGTGCTGACCGGTCCCGCCGGGTCCGGCAAGACGCTGATGGCGCTGGCCTATGGCCTGCACGCCATTCTCGAACAAAAGAAATACTCCAAGTTGATTGTAGCCCGCTCCACGCCGCCCATTGCCGAGGAGATCGGGTTTTTGCCGGGCACAGAAGAGGAGAAAATGGCGCCCTGGCTGGCAGCTTTTGACGATAACCTGGAGATCCTCCACGGCACCGATGAGTCATGCCATGGCAGTATCGACTACGTCAAAGAACGGGCGAATATTCAGTTCAAGTCCCTCAACTTCATGCGCGGCCGATCGTTCAACAATGCCTATATTATTATCGACGAGAGTCAGGGGCTTACCCAGTTCCAATTGAAGAGCATCATCAGCCGGGTGGGTGCGGATTCCAAAATCGTGGTGTTGGGTAATCTGGCGCAGATTGATAACAAGTACATCAGTCCGCTGACGTCCGGTCTGACATATCTGGTGGAGAAAACCAAGCCGTATCCTCACGCGGGGATCATGCACGTCAATGGCATTGTGCGCTCGCGCCTGGCGGCTTTTGCAGAGGAAAACCTGTAGTACAGTCGGGCCTGAAAAGCCGGCGCTATTCTTCCTTGGTGGCGGACCTGACGCGGCGCAGGTCACGCTCCAGAGCTATTTCGAGCCGCAACTCAATGCTCCAGGCGACGGCACGGTCAACGTCCTGGTTACGGCGCCGGTAGTTGAACGCTGGCTCGATTTCCGCAAACAGGAAGTCACGGTAGATCTGCCTCCGCCACAACACGCCCAGGCGATAGTTCTTGACCAGTGGATCAGGTCTTGTCTCACCGCTGATGCTGCCGAAATAGGACAGCGCGATCGGGCGACTGCTGGCCAGTTTTTTGCGCTGCCGCAAGGCCAGTCGGGTGCGCCATTCTACGCCTCCGGTTTCCTCTCCCCAGCGCACCCTGTTGCCCCAGCGTACGATACTGTTCTCGTCCAGGGCGTGGTTGATATCGTAAGTTCCCGTAGTAAAAAACTTCTCGTCCTGGTCCCATTGCAGGCGCTGGATATAGCGATAGCTTGTATCTGCCTGGTAGTAGCCCTCGTTGCGGTAGCGCACCCCTGGTCGCAGATCGCCCGAAGAATAATTGAGCGTCATATCGAAGCGCGAGCGGGAACCTTCCCGCACCATATACTGCAGCCCAATCCGGTCTTCCTCGCGGCGTTCTTCTTCGGTCTCCAGCTCGCTGTCCTCCCCGGCAAAGACCAGGTCCAGGCGGCGGGAAATTCTGGGCAACTGCAACTTGCCCCGCAGGCGCACACTGAAGTCGTTGCCGTCCTCCTCGTCCCACTCATGAATAAAGTCCAGCCGCAGCAACGACTCAGCCTGTTCGGCATCGTATTCCGGATCACCGAAGAAGGCGTCCATCCATTGTGTGAGGGCCTGGGCCTGGTTGGTGACTACGGCGTGACTGGTATCTACCCAGTTAATCGGCGGACTTTCCGGCTCCTGATCTTCACCCTGGGGAAGTGGCTCGGGCGCCGTCCAGGTCGTTTCGCCGTCAATCCTGGGCGCACTGACATTCGTGGTTTCCGCTAACGCGGGAAGTGTTGTCAATAAGAAAGCGGCAAGCCAAATCTTCACAGTCTTGGGCTGATTACCTTTCAGGGCATTAGGGTTACACTACCCGCTATGACGTCGCTTTTCATCTTTTTCCAGCACCTTGTTCCCCAACACCTGCTTTCCCGTTTGACCGGGTGGCTGGCCGATCTGGAGCGCCCTGTCACCTTGAAGAATTGGGTGATTGGCGCCTTCATACGGCACTTTGACGTGGATATGAGTGAGGCGCGCGAACCGGATTATCGTCAGTACGCCAGTTTCAATGCGTTCTTTACCCGTGCGTTGGTCGAGGGCGCCCGGCCACTGGCAGAGGCTGATGTGATATGTCCCGCAGATGGCGCGATCAGTCAGTTGGGTGATATCGTCGGCGGGCGTATTTTCCAGGCCAAGGGTCAGGACTACGACTGTGTGGAACTGCTCGGCGGCGACCCCGAGTGGGCTGCGCGCTTCGCCGATGGTCGTTTCGCCACGATTTATCTGTCTCCGCGGGATTACCACAGGGTGCACATGCCCCTGGCGGGCAGGTTGCTGGCTACCACCTATGTCCCGGGCGACCTGTTCTCTGTGAACACGGCGACTGCGCAGAACGTTGAGCGCCTGTTTGCCCGCAATGAACGTTTGGTGAGTTATTTCGAGACAGCCGCTGGTCCGGTGGCGATGATTCTTGTCGGTGCCATGGTGGTGGCGGGTATCGAGACGGTGTGGGCAGGTCAGGTTGCACCGCCGCCGAAAACCCCCGAGCGCCGGGATTACCGGCAAGTGCCGGATGCTATCGACCTGGCTGCAGGTGAGGAAATGGGGCGTTTCAAGCTCGGTTCAACGGTCATATTGCTGTTCCCTCCCGGCGCTGTGAGCTGGCGTGAGCGCTTTACAGCCGGGACGCCAACGCGTCTGGGCGAGCCGCTTGCGGACCTGCAAAGCAGCTGAGCGCGCTGATCTGGCTGCCTGCACAAGGCCCCTTGGGCGAAACCTCAGCACGGCGCCTAGTGCTCCAGCGAAGCCACTATGTGACGGTAGCTGGCCAGGCGTGTAGCGTTGATCTCGCCATTTTTCTGCGCAGCCAGGATTGCGCAGCCCGGTTCCTGCTGGTGTCGGCAGTCGCGAAATTTGCAGTGTCCAAGATGCGGGCGGAATTCCCGGAACCCGTATTCAACGTCTTCTCGTTGCATATGCCAAAGCCCGAACTCCCGTATTCCCGGCGAGTCGATCAGGCTGCCCCCGCAATCAAGGTGAAACAGTTCCGCCGTGGTGGTGGTATGGGTGCCCTTGCGCGTATTTTCCGACAGTTCCCCCACGCGTAATGCGGCTTCCGGCAGTAGCGCATTGACCAGTGAGGACTTGCCCACGCCGGACTGGCCGACAAACACGCTGGTGCGCTCGCGCAGACCTGCGTGCAAGGTGGCAAGGCCCGAGGGCCTGGCGCAGGTATGCAGGATGCGATAGCCGAGCTCAGGATAGGGGGCCATCAGCGTGTCCATCTGCGCACGCAGGGCGGCATCGTTGTCCAGCAGGTCGGTTTTGTTAACCACGATTACCGGCTCTATGCCTACCACCTCCGCTGCCACCAGATAGCGATCCAGCAGGTTGGCATGGGGTTGCGGATAGGGGGCAATCACCACCAGGATCTGGTCGATGTTGGCCGCGACGGCTTTGAGTTTGCCGTAAGGGTCGGGTCGGCACAGCACGCTGTGTCGCTCGAGTTGTGCAACTACCACTCCGGTTGGCCTCCCCTCGCACCAGACCACCCGGTCACCGGTTACCAGGCCATCGATGTTGGCGCGAATGTGGCAGCGCTGGGACACCCCAGGTGCCGACTCTACCGCTACCTGGGTTCCGTAGTGAGCTATCACCAGCCCCTCCTGTTCCGGTCCCAAAGCGCCTTCGGTAAGTGCCTCTTCCGCAGCAGCGTCCCTGCGGGCAGCGCGGGCTGCGCGCTCTTCCTGGATTTTTTCCACTCGCCAGGTCTGCTGGCGGCTCAACTTGCGTTTCGACATCAATGCATTATTGGGGCAGCTTGCTGGCCTGTCGAGGCAATTTGTTACACTCAGCGGTTGGGAAATGCCAAAGGGCTCAACTATGCAAAGTGCAAACAACCTGATCTGGGTTGATATGGAGATGACCGGCTTGAGTCCGGAGAACGACGTGGTGATAGAAATCGCCACCATTGTCACCGACAGTGATCTGCAGACCCTGGCGGAGGGGCCGGTGATCGCCATACACCAGAGCGATGATCGCCTGGGCGCAATGGACGAGTGGAACACGACGCACCACACCCGGTCTGGTCTGGTGGAGCGAGTGCGCGCCAGTGACTGTGACGAGCAGCAAGCGGCGGCCAGGACCCTTGCCTTTCTGGAGCAGTGGGTACCGCCCGGAGCCTCGCCCATGTGCGGGAATACTATTTGTCAGGACCGCCGCTTCATGTCTCGGCACATGCCCGAGCTGGAGGCATTCTTCCATTACCGCAACCTGGATGTGAGCACCCTGAAGATATTAATGCAGCGCTGGCGGCCGGAGCTGGAAGCCGGCTTTATCAAGACGGCCACACATCTGGCGCTGGATGACATCCGCGAGTCTATTGATGAGATGCGCTACTACCGTGACCACTTTCTGCGCCTGGCTCAATAGCGCGCCTCTCCGGGTCATCCACGCAGTTGTTGCAGTGCCCAGTCAACATGCTCGCGTACCATCTGGCTGGGGAAGTTGCGACGCTTTTCCAGCGCGGTAATGGCCTGGGCTGAGGCCGGTCCATTCCCCAGCCCAACGGCAAGGTTGCGCAACCAGCGCTCAAAACCGATGCGACGTATTGCAGATCCCTCTGTACGTGCCAGAAACGTATCTTCATCCCAGAGGAACAGGTCTGCCAATTCACTGTCCTCGAGGTCATGGCGCGGCCTGAAATCGACTTCGTCGGTGGCCTGGGCGAACTTGTTCCACGGGCAGACCAGCTGGCAATCATCACAGCCAAACACGCGGTTGCCCATCAGCGGCCGCAAGGCCGGGTCGATGCTGCCGTGATGCTCGATGGTGAGATAGGAGATGCAGCGGCGCGCGTCCAGTTCAAAGGGGCCGACGAAGGCGTTGGTAGGGCAGATATCCAGGCAAGCGGTGCAACTGCCGCAGTGTTTGCTGTGTTGCGCGGACGTGGTGGGTAGCGGCAGGTCGGTATAAATTTCGCCGAGAAAAAACCAGGAGCCGGCAGCAGAGTTGATCAGCATGGTGTTTTTGGCGATCCACCCGAGGCCTGCCTGCTCGGCTATTGCCCGCTCAAGCACAGGTGCGCTGTCGACAAACGCACGAAAACGGCCTCCTCCAGCCTCCTGCTCAATGCGCCGCGCCAGTTGTGACAGGCGCTTGCGCATCAATTTGTGATAGTCGCGGCCAAGCGTGTAACGCGAAATGTACGCTTTCTCTGATGAAGCCAGTATTTCTTCAGCGCGCGTATCTGTCAGGTAGTCCATGCGCAGCGACAGTACACGGCAGGTGTCCGGCACGAGTTCGGCGGGCCGCGATCGTTTGTTGCCGTGGCGAGCCATGTAGTCCATGCTGCCGTGGTACCCGGCGTCCAGCCACTTCTGCAGATAGGCTTCGTGCTCGCCGAGGTTCACGTCGCTGACCCCCACCTGGTCAAAGCCCAGCTCGTTTGCCCATTGGCGGATGCTTGCCAGCAGTTTTTGCGGGTCAGCAAGCGTGATTTGTGGGTCATCTTGTGATGACATCTGAGTATAATTCCGTCAGCTTCAATGAAAAGGCCATTGGCGCACAGGCGTCAATACGGGGCTGCACCCGCAGTCGTTACAGTAGCGCCAGGCGCTCACCCAGCAATGCATGGCCGGGAACTGCATATGGATACAAGTAAATACACAGCATTGTACAACGCCGCGCAGACTCGCGCCCTGGATCGCTGTGCCATTGATGAATACAAGGTGCCGGGTATTACCCTGATGTCGCGCGCCGCGGCCGCCGCTTTCGATAGCCTTGTCGAAGCCTGGCCGCAACCTGAATGCGTGCAGGTGCTCTGCGGTACGGGGAATAACGGCGGCGATGGTTTTTTGCTGGCCGACCTGGCGCACAAGCGCGGCATAAGGACCACCGTGCTGCAAGTGGGTGACCCGGAAAAAATTACCGGGGATGCGCGGCTTGCGCAGCAGCAGGCCATGGCCAATGGTGTGGAAATCATACCCTTTGAAGAAGGTGCTGTGCTGCCCATTGGCGTGGTGGTGGACGCTCTGCTGGGCACCGGGCTTGGCGGGGAAGTGAGAGGTATCTACGCAGAAGCGATCAACGAAATAAATGCCGCCGGCACATCGGTTCTGGCCGTTGATATTCCCTCCGGCTTGTGCGCGGACACAGGAAGGGTGTTGGGCAGGGCTGTGAGGGCCGATATTACGGTGACATTCATAGGCCTGAAACGCGGCTTGTTTGCCCTGGAAGCCGGAGACTTTGTTGGCGATGTGCAGTTTGCCGATCTGGCTGTACCGGCACAGGTTTACCAGCAGGTGGCAGCCGACTGCCATCGGCTTGAGTTGGATGCACTGCTCGAAGCACTGCCGCCGCGCCCGGCCACCGCCCACAAAGGCCTGTATGGGACGGTACTGGTGGTGGGCGGCGACTATGGCATGGCTGGTGCGGCAGCGATGGCTGCAGAAGCCGCACTGCGCTGTGGCGCCGGCCTGGTGCGGGTTGCCACGCGTCCGGAACACGTGACCGCCCTGATTGCGCGCACACCTGAAGTGATGCCGACAGGAGTGGACTGCGGAGCGGACCTGCAACCCTTGCTGGATGCTGCCGATGTGCTGGTGGTCGGCCCGGGTCTCGGGCAGTCAGCCTGGTCTGAGTATTTGTTGCAGGCGTCCCTGGCCAGTGGCAAGCCTCTGGTGCTGGATGCAGATGGTCTGAATCTGCTCGCCGCCGGCAAGGTGCGGCCGCGCCCGGGAATGATAATAACGCCTCATCCCGGGGAGGCAGCCCGCTTGCTGAACTGCTCTGCCGGGGAGATTCAGGCTGATCGCTTCGCTGCGGCTCGAGCACTGCAACACCACGTAGGCGGCGTTGCAGTGCTCAAGGGCAATGGCTCACTGATTGCAGGCGAGAGCAATCTCCTGCTCAGTGACTATGGCAATCCGGGGATGGCAAGTGGCGGCATGGGCGACGTGCTCAGCGGCGTTATCGGGTCATTGCTCGCCCAGGGAATGGACCCGCTGGAGGCGGCGGCATTGGGTGTTTGCCTGCACGGGGCTGCCGCCGACATAGCTGCACAAGAGGGTATGCGCGGAATGGCAGCGACTGATCTTATGCCCTGGCTGCGGGAGTTGCTGGGATGAGTCAGGAGCGCCTGCGATGGGAGGCGGCGGACGAAGATGCCATGGTGGCCTATGGTGCCAAGCTCGGCAAGGCGCTGCGGCCGGGGATGGTCGTCCACCTGCAAGGGGAACTGGGCATGGGTAAAACAACGCTCAGCCGCGGTGTGGTGCAATCATTCGGGCACAGGGGGGCGGTAAAGAGTCCCACCTACACCCTGGTGGAACCTTACGAATTAGGGGAACTTACCCTGTACCATTTTGATCTATATCGTCTGGGGCATCCGGAAGAACTGGAGTTCATGGGGATTCGAGACTATTTCACCGCACAATCCCTTTGCCTCGTTGAATGGCCTGCCAGGGGCGAAGGAGTTTTGCCCCCGGCCGATTTAGTCATTAACATAGAGCGCAGTGGCAGCGGTCGGACACTTTGGTTGTCTGGCCTGACCGCAGAAGGAGTCGGTGTTCTGGAGCGACTGAATGCGGAAGCCTGACGCAGGGGCGATACCAATAAACAAGCGCAGAGCGCGGGAGTAACATGGGCAGGGCGTGGATCGGGGCGATCCTGGGTTTGCTGGCTGCGGCCACCGTGCAGGCGGTGGAGGTGCATGATGTGCGGCTCTGGCGTGCGCCGGATCATACTCGCGTTGTGTTTGACCTGAGCGGTCCTGTCGAGCACAAGCTCTTCGTGCTGGGTAACCCTGCGCGCATTGTACTGGACGTGCAAAACACCCGTCTGAAAGCCAATCTATCAAATCTGAAGCTCACTGATACGCCTATCCGTCAAGTGCGATCTGCGGTGCGCGAGGGTGACGACCTGCGCATCGTGCTGGATGTCAGTGCCGCGGTTGACCCGCGTAGCTTTGCGCTCAAGGCTAATGAGCAGACCGGCGATCGCCTTGTGCTGGACCTCTATGACAAGGGTGGCGGCAGCACACAGCCAGCGGTGAAAAAATCCGTAGCCCAGAACGACAAGCGCGACATCATCATTGCCATAGATGCAGGCCATGGTGGTGAGGACCCGGGCGCTCTGGGTCCGGGCAGGCAGCGCGAGAAAGATGTGGTGTTGGCCATTGCCCGGGAGGTCTACGACTTGTTCAAGGCAGAGCCCGGATACGCCCCAACGCTTATTCGCACTGGCGACTATTATATAAGCCTGAAAGGCCGTCGTGACCTGGCCCGCAAAAGACAGGCAGATCTTTTTGTTTCCATTCATGCCGACGCGTTCAAGCGTCGCGAAGCCAACGGCGCATCGGTTTATGCGTTGTCCACCAGCGGAGCTACCAGCACCGCAGCGCGTTATCTGGCGCAGCGTGAGAATGCGGCAGACCTGGTGGGCGGGGTGAGGCTGTCCGACAAGGACGACATGCTTGCCGGCGTGCTTGCCGACCTGTCCATGACATCCACGCTTGACGCCAGTCTGCAGGTAGGGGCTGAGGTGTTACGCAATATGGACAGCGTGGCCAGGTTACATAAACGCAACGTGGAACAGGCTGGTTTTGCCGTTCTCAAGTCGCCGGACATTCCCTCAATCCTGGTCGAGACTGGTTTTATTTCCAACCCCAGTGAGGCGCAAAAGCTGGCGACCCGAAGCTACCAGAAGAAAATGGCCCGGGCGATTCACTCTGGTATCAGGAACTATCTGGGCGCTCATCCGCCCTCCGGTACACTGGTGGCATGGAAAAAAGCGCAGGGTGGCACCGAGTACACCATAGCTCGTGGCGATACGCTCTCGGGTATAGCCCAGCGTTTTAACGTATCCCTTGCTGTGCTCAAGAGCAGCAATGGTTTAAACACGTCAACGATACGGGTCGGGCAAAAACTGACTATTCCTGCGACCTGATGCAACGTTACAGTCGTCCCGGCGTTTCGTCATCGCCGTCCTGTTTAGACTTGCCCGCGGCTGCAGAAACCGAGACCCAAGCGATACGATATGTCTAGAATTCATCGCCTCTCCACGAGGCTGGCCAACCAGATTGCCGCCGGTGAAGTGGTAGAGCGCCCCGCCTCAGTGGTCAAGGAGGTATTGGAAAACAGTCTGGATGCGGGGGCATCGCGGATCGATATCGACGTCGAGTCCGGCGGTGTAAAACTCATCCGGGTGCGCGACAATGGCGATGGTATCGCCCCGGACGATATGCCCCTGGCCATGGCGCGTCACGCCACCAGTAAAATCAGTTCACTGGAAGACCTGGAGGCGTTAGGCAGCCTGGGTTTTCGCGGAGAGGCGCTGGCGAGCATAGGCTCTGTATCCCGTTTGACTCTCACCAGTAACGCAGCTGGCACCGGCAGCGAGGGCATAGCTGCTGCCTGTGAGGGCAGGGAGATGGATGTGGTGATCAGGCCCGCCCCGCATCCTCGCGGCACGACAGTGGAAGTGCGCGACCTGTTCTTCAACACGCCGGCCAGGCGAAAGTTTCTGCGCACTGAAAAGACCGAGTTCAATCATCTTGAAGAAGTGGTCAAGCGACTGGCCCTGTCACGCTTTGACGTGGCTTTCAGCCTGCGTCACAACGGGCGTGCGATTCACCAGCTGAAAGCCGGCACCGACGAGCTGGAGCGGAGGCGTCGGGTTGCCACCGTATGTGGGCCTGCGTTTATGGAGCAGGCCCTGTATATCGAAAACGAGCGAGGGGGTGAGGCGGCCTATGGTCTGAGATTGTGGGGCTGGGTGGGTTTGCCCACCTTTTCACGCAGCCAGGCGGATTTGCAGTACTTTTTTGTCAACGGCAGGGTCATACGCGACAAGCTTATCGCGCATGCGGTCAAGCAAGCCTACCGGGACGTTCTCTATCATGGCCGCCACCCCGCGTTCGTGCTTTATCTCGATGTTGACCCGGCCCAGGTGGATGTGAATGTCCACCCGACCAAACATGAAGTGCGCTTTCGTGATGGTCGCAGTGTGCATAATTTCATTTTTTCCACCTTGCATCGGGCTCTTGCCGAGGTCAGGCCGGGCACAGCGCACGTCGAGCAACTGCCGGACAACCTGGTGCCAGCTGGCGATGGTACGATGATCGATACCCGCACCGGCGAAATTCGCGAGCAGGGGGGCTTGTCCTGGGGCGTGCAGCCCTCAGCGGCTGCGGCAGGCGGCCTGCCGGCCGAGGGGCAGCGCGGCACCAGCGCTGCACCGTCAGGTGCATACGGGCGTTACAGCGAAGCATCGAGCGCGGCCGGGCAGGCGCAATTGGCGGCCTATCGGCAACTTCATCAGGCTCTACCAGGACAGGATTCAGAGGAAGATGTCCCGCCTTTGGGCTATGCCCTTGCGCAGCTCAAAGGTATTTATATTCTGGCAGAGAATGCGGCTGGGCTGGTGCTGGTGGACATGCATGCTGCGCATGAGCGAATTACCTACGAAGGTCTCAAGGCTGCCCGAGACCAGCAGGGTATTCGCAGTCAACCCCTGTTGGTGCCCCAGCCTGTGGCCGTTAGCCAGCGTGAAGTTCAGGTGGCCGGTGAGCACGCCGACTTGTTCCGGCGCCTGGGGATGAGTGTTGACGCTGCGGGAGAGGAGTCACTGGTCATTCGTGAGGTCCCCGTGTTGTTGCGGGATTCCAACCTGGAGCAGCTGCTACGCGATGTGCTGGCAGATTTGATCGAGTTTGGCAGCTCCGAACGCATAGAGGCGCACATGGACGAGATCCTTTCCACCATGGCCTGCCATGGCAGTGTGCGTGCCAATCGACGTCTTACTGTGCCGGAGATGAACGCTTTGCTGCGGGACATGGAGGAGACAGAACGTTCCGGGCAGTGCAACCATGGTCGCCCGACCTGGACGCAGCTGGGCATAGATGAACTGGACAAGTTGTTTCTGCGTGGGCGTTAGAGCCCGCGGTGGAGCCCGCCGTGGAGCGTGGTTGAGCCGCCCGCTGCCATTGGGCTATGCCCCTGCGCTCACGTCAGGGGTAGGGAGGTGAGCAAGCCCAGGCCACAACTGATCTGCCTGATGGGACCAACAGCCTCGGGCAAGACTGACCTGGCCATTGCGCTCGCCGAGCACCTCGATTGTGAATTGATCAGCGTGGATTCGGCTCTGGTTTATCGTGGCCTGGACATCGGCAGCGCCAAGCCTGATTACCCGCACCACCTGGTGGATATACGTGATCCGGCTGATCCATACTCCGCTGCTGCGTTTGCCGCTGATGCAGATCGTCTGTCGGCGGAAATTGTCGGGAGGGGCAAGACACCGCTGCTGGTGGGTGGGACCATGTTGTACTTCAAGGCCTTTCTGCACGGGCTGGCGGCCATGCCGGCGGCCGACGCAGAGATTCGACTCGCGATAGAGGAGCAGGCCGCCGAGCGGGGTTGGCCGCATATTCACGCTGAGCTGGCCGCCGTTGATCCAGTATCTGCTGCCCGTATTCACCCTCATCATTCGCAACGCCTGACCCGTGCTCTGGAGGTGTATCGCAGCAGCGGGCGCAGCCTCAGTGATTGGCATTCAGCGCAACCGAGCGCCCCTGGCCCCCATGACCTGTACCGCGTCAGGCAACTGGCGATTACACCCGGCGATCGAGCCGTACTGCACCAGCGGATTGCCCGGCGTTTCGAGCTCATGTTGCAGTCCGGGTTCCTCGAGGAAGTGAGGGGGCTGCACAATCGCGGCGATCTTCGTGCAGACCTACCGGCTATTCGTGCGGTGGGTTATCGGCAGCTCTGGCAGTACCTGGAGGGCGAGTTATCGCTGCAGGACGCCGTTACCAATGCGGTGGCTGCGACCCGGCAATTGGCCAAGAGGCAGCTGACCTGGTTACGAAAATGGGATGATCTTGCCTGGATATACAGCGATAAGGCCGGTAACGTCGAGAAAATGGTCGTCCCTGGCGGTGCTCGCGAGGGTCTGCCGGCAGCGGGGCAGTCATCCGGCGATGAGGTGCTTGCGTACAATTTTCCGGTGAATACCAGTGCTGTGGAAGTTGCCTTGAAGTTTTTGCAGGAAGGCCCCATGTAGTTTGACTGGAATGCACTATACTGTGCGCGAGCAGTAACGAGGGTCCGTATCCACTCCGTCAGGAAAGGTCTGCGCGGTGATGGCAGAAGGCCCGTTTTTCATTTTTTTCGGCTCGAGTTGAGCCTGTAGGAGTAATAGCTATGTCAAAAGGGCACACGCTACAAGACCCTTACCTGAACATTCTGCGCAAGGAGCGTGTTCCGGTTTCCATTTACCTGGTGAACGGAATCAAACTCCAGGGCCAGATTGAGTCCTTCGACCAGTTTGTCGTTCTGCTGAAGAATACCGTCAGCCAGATGGTCTACAAACACGCGATTTCAACTGTTGTTCCCAGCCGCGTGGTTCGGCTCCCGATGCAGCATCCTCCGGAAGAGGATGGTGACAGCTAGAGCCAAACCCCCGGGCGGTCGCGAATGCGGCCGCTGCGGCTCCCACATCCGAGGTAACCTTGTTTTTTGATCGTCCCGATTCCGGAGAGCGAGCCATTCTCGTGCACCTGAATCTTGATAGTGAAGCGGAGCGGGAAGACCCCCGCGAATTCGAAGAACTCGTGCTGTCCGCAGGAGGAGATCCAGCCGCGTTCATTTTGGGTCATCGCAGCGCGCCGCACCCGCGCACGTTCGTCGGCTCAGGGAAGCTGGCGGAGATCCGCGATCAATTGGCTGAAAATGAGGCAGAGGTGGTGATGTTCAATCACAGTCTCAGCCCTTCCCAGGAACGTAATCTCGAGCAGGAACTGTGTTGCAGGGTGCTGGACCGCACCGGCCTGATCCTGGATATCTTCGCCCAGCGGGCGCGTACCCATGAAGGCAAGCTTCAGGTGGAGTTGGCGCAGTTGCAACACATGAGTACTCGCCTGGTTCGAGGCTGGACTCACCTGGAGCGACAGAAAGGTGGAATAGGGTTGCGCGGCCCTGGAGAAACCCAGTTGGAGACTGACCGTCGCCTTCTGCGCGCGCGTATCAAGTCCATCAGTGCTCGCCTTGAGAAGGTGCGTAAGCAACGGGATCAGGGGCGCCGTTCGCGTCGGCGTCAGGAGATTCCCACTGTTTCCCTGGTGGGTTATACCAACGCCGGGAAGTCCACCCTGTTCAATTATATTACCGAGTCGGGTGTGTATGCGGCTGATCAGCTGTTTGCAACGCTGGACCCAACCCTGCGCAGGCTGGAACTCGACAATGTGGGCCCCGTTGTGTTGGCCGACACGGTGGGGTTTATCGCCCATTTGCCGCATAAACTGGTGGAGGCTTTCAAGGCTACCCTGGAAGAGACTCTCAACGCGGATCTCCTGCTTCACGTGGTGGATGCTGCCAGTGGTGAGCGTGAAGACAACATCTATCAGGTGGAAGAGGTGCTCGCGGAAATTGGCGCACAGGACATCCCGCTTTTGCAGGTTTTCAACAAGCTGGATCTGCTTGAGCAAGCGCCGCGTATAGATCGGGACAGCGAAGGCAAGCCTGAACGGGTCTGGCTGAGCGCGGTGACGGGCGCGGGTGTCGACCTGCTGTTCGAGGCGATCAGCGAACTGGTCGGGCAGGATATGGTCAATGAAGAAATTGATATCACGCCTGAGCAGGGCGGTCTGCGCGCCGCCCTGTACCGGCTTGGCGCGGTAGAGAGGGAAAAGTATTCAGATGATGGCGTGGCGCACCTGCAGGTGCGTCTGCCCAGAGCAGACTGGAACCGACTGATGAAAAAAGGCCCGGAGCCGCTGTGGTGAAAGACAGCGTAACGGCGGTCGGCCGAACCTTCAGCGGAGAAAAACCGAACCATTGCAGGGTGCCACCGCGCACCCGTAGTGCTAGACTCTTCCGACTTTGAAAACAGGAGTACATTATGGCCTGGAATGAACCGGGTGGCGGTAACAACAAAGGGCCGAAAGACCCATGGGGTGGAGGTGACCAGGGGCCACCGGACCTCGACGAGGCGTTGAAGAAGCTACAGGAGAAAATGGGCGGCCTGTTCGGCCGTAAATCCGGCTCTGGCGGTGGAGGCAATACTCCGGCTGTGTCAGGAGCCTTTTTTGGCGTTATAGCAATTGTTGCGCTGGTAGTCTGGGCGTTGATGGGTTTTTACCAGATCGACGAGCAGGAGCGTGCGGTGGTTCTGCGCTTTGGCAAGTACCACGACACGGTGCAACCGGGCTTGCAGTGGAACCCACCCATGATCGACGAAGTGATCAAGGTCAATACCACCAAGGTGAGGGCAGCCAGCTTCCGTGAGACTATGCTCACCCAGGACGAAAACATCGTCGAGGTGAACATGTCGGTGCAATACGTCATCAATGATCCTGATAAATTTGTGTTGAAAGTGCGCGATCCCGAGCGCTCTCTGCAGCACGCTACCCAGAGTGCTCTGCGCCATGTGGTCGGCGATACAGGTATGGATCTGGTGCTGACTGAAGGCCGGGTAAAGATTGCCGGAGACGTGAAAGGTCGCTTGCAGGAGTATCTGAATCTCTACGAGACGGGCATTCTGGTAAGCACTGTCAACGTTGATGACGCCAAGCCGCCCAGTCAGGTGCAGGCCGCCTTTGATGATGTAATCAAGGCACGGGAAGACGAGGAGCGGGTGAAGAATGAAGCGCAGGCTTATGCCAACGGGATCGTTCCAGAGGCTAGAGGTGCCGCCCAGCGGCAGATTGAAGAGGCCAACGCCTACAAGGAACAGGTGATCGCCAACGCCGAAGGTGAAGCGTCCCGTTTCAGTAAATTGCTGGCGGAATATCGCAAATCTCCAGAGGTTACCCGCGAGCGCCTGTACCTTGATGCGGTGCAGGCCGTTTACGGTAATACCAGCAAGGTGATGGTAGACGTGGAAGGAGGTAACAATATGATGTACCTGCCTCTGGACAAGCTTGCCGAGCAAAGCCAGAACCGTGCCCTCAGGGCGCCTGTTCTGGACAGCAACGCACTTCGTGAAATTACCAATGCCGTAACCGAACAGCTGCGTCGCGACGCAGCCGCGTCCGGTTCGACTCGCCGTGGAGGTCGCTGATCATGTCCAGCCGTAATATGACTGTATTGATTTTGTTGGCCCTGGTGGTGTTTGTCGCCAACAGCGCGCTGTATGTCATCAAGGAAACCGAGCGCGGCGTATTACTTCGCTTCGGTGAAGTGGTGAATCCCGATATCCAGCCCGGGCTGCATGTGAAGATTCCCTTCGTGAATAATGTTCGCAAGTTCGATGGGCGTGTGCTGACCGTGGACTCACAGCCGGAGCGTTTCTTCACCCAGGAGAAAAAGGCTCTGATCGTTGACTCCTATGCCAAGTTCCAGGTAGCGGATACCGCCAAATTCTACACTGCTACCAATGGTGAAGAGGCACGAGCCGCCGGTCTGCTGGCGCAGCGCATCAACGATGGTCTGCGTAACCAGGTGGCTGTTCGAACTGTACAGGAAGTTGTCTCGGGCGAGCGCGATCAGCTGATGGATGACATCACTGACGAGCTGAATAAGGTCGCGTTGACAGAACTGGGTGTTCGCGTTGTGGACGTGCGGGTCAAGAAGATCGATCTGCCCCCGGATGTGTCCGAGTCTGTTTATCGTAGGATGAATGCTGAGCGTGAGAAGGAAGCACGCGAATTACGCTCTCAAGGTCAGGAACTGGCCGAGGGGATTCGCGCTGCCGCTGATCGCGAAGTAACGGTACTGACGGCGAACGCCTACAAGGAGTCAGAGCAGATTCGGGGTGAGGGTGATGCGCAGGCCACCGGTATTTATGCCCAGGCATTCAACCAGGACCCGGAGTTTTATTCCTTCACCCGTAGCTTGAAAGCCTATCAGGAGGCGTTCAGTGGACAGGGTGATGTGTTGTTGCTGCAGCCTGACAGTGAGTTCTTTCGCTACCTGAAGGATTCCAAAGGCGGTAGTTAGCCAGCGCCTCGCATACGGTAAGAGAGACAATAACCGGCAAAAATCACGGGTATTGACTCAGCAGACTGTGATAGCATTCCGCAACCGTGGGAACCGTCGTTTGAGCCACAAACGATGGCCCCGCGGTTTTTTGTGTCTGGCTGATTGTATGGAGGTTTTGTGGATTTCTGGCACGTACTTCCCGCGGCCCTGGCACTGGTATTGATCATTGAGGGTTTGATGCCTTTTATCAGCCCCGATCGCTGGCGCAATATGCTCGCAATGGTGGCGCAGATGGATGATCAAGTGATTCGCAGGATCGGCTTAGGCAGTATGTTGCTGGGCGTCGCCCTGCTTTATCTGGTGAATTGAAGGCTTTGCATGACATCGGTTGATCGCTGGCAACTGCCGGACGGTATTGAAGAGGTTCTGCCCGCGCAGGCTGCCACTGTGGAGCAGTTGCGCAGACGTCTGCTGGACCTGTTTCGCAGCTGGGGGTATGAGCTGGTCATTCCCCCGCTGGTGGAATTTACCGATTCCCTGCTTATTGGCCTGGGCCACGACCTGGACCTGCTCACGTTCAAGCTGACGGACCAGCTTTCCGGCCGCAGTATGGGCGTGCGCGCCGATATCACTCCGCAGGTGGCGCGGATCGACGCGCACAGCCTTGCGCCGCAAGGCGTCTCCCGCCTGTGCTATGCCGGATCAATCCTGCATACGCGTCCAAAGTCGCTGATGGCCTCACGTTCTCCCATTCAACTGGGCGCTGAGATCTATGGTGATGGCAGCCTGGCGGCAGATGTTGAAGTTATCAATCTGATGCTGGCTACGCTGGATGCCGCCGGACTGTCGCAAGAGTACACCCTGGACCTGGGGCATGTGGGTATCTACGAAGCATTGCTGGATGCCGCCGACCTGGACGCTGAGCAGGAGGCGAGCGTGTTTGACTGCCTGCAACGCAAGTCCGTGCCTGACCTGACGCTGGCCCTGGATGACGTGGCCGAAGACATTGCCGCCCTGATCATGGGTCTGGTGGACCTGCATGGTGACGACAGTGTACTGGCAGCGGCCCGTGACCTGCTCGCCGATCGGGCGCCGCGCGCGCTCGCCGCCGTCGATGCGCTGCAGGAGGTCGCTGATGCTGTTCGCAGGCAGCGTCCACATTTGCCTGTGTATTTCGATCTCGCTGAATTGCGCGGTTATCACTACCACACCGGTATTGTCTTTGCCGCCTATGTCCAGGGGCATGGCCAGGCACTGGCAAATGGTGGCCGTTACAACGGCGTGGGTGAGGTGTTTGGTCGTGCACGTCCCGCCACTGGCTTCGCGACGGACCTGAAAGCCCTGATGGGGCTGGTGTCCGTTCCGCCAGAGACCTTGAGCGCGATCAGCATGCCCGATAGCGATGATCCGGGCCTGTTGCGCATGGTCGAGCAGCTTCGCGCAGCAGGAGAAGTGGTGATCAGTAACCTGGGCGGCGCTCATGACGACCGCTGTGACCGGGTGTTGGTGGACGCAGACGGGGCCTGGCAGGTGCAGGACTTGTAGCTGGAAAGGCGTTGCGTCACGCTGCTATGCGGGCAGCTGTGGGACAGCAAGAATCAGGATGTACACGCATTGTCACCCCTGCATTGGCGGAGCGCCGCCTGCATGGTCGTGACGGTTATCAGTAAACTCGCCCAAGGGCGAAACGGGGCAGAACAACAGCATGAGTAAGAACGTAGTCGTCCTTGGCACCCAATGGGGTGATGAGGGCAAGGGCAAGATCGTTGACTTGTTAACCGACCAGGCTAGCGCCGTGGTGCGCTTCCAGGGTGGCCACAACGCCGGACATACGCTGGTAATCGATGGGGAAAAGACGGTGCTCCACCTGATTCCCTCAGGCATTCTCCGGCAACATGTGCAATGTCTTATCGGCAATGGCGTGGTGCTGGCGCCGGACGCGTTGCTGAAGGAAATGGGCGAGTTGGAGGCGAAGGGTGTGCCGGTACGCGAGCGGCTGAAAATTTCCCCTGCCTGTCCACTTATCCTGCCCTATCACGTGGCGCTGGATCAGGCCCGTGAGGCGCGCCGCGGCAATGACAAGATCGGTACTACAGGCCGCGGCATAGGTCCTGCATATGAGGACAAGGTTGCGCGCCGTGGCCTGCGCCTGGGTGATTTACAGCACAAAGAGCGTTTTGCGCGCAAACTCAAGGAAGTGATGGAGTATCACAACTTCGCTCTGGAGCACTACTACGGCACTGAGCCACTGAGTTATGAGAAAGTTCTGGCGGATACCCTCGAGATGGGAGAGCAGCTCAAACCGATGATAGCTGACGTGACTGCTATCCTTCACGAGTGCCGCAAAACCAACGCCAAGATCATGTTTGAGGGCGCACAGGGCTCCCTGCTGGATATTGATCACGGCACGTACCCCTTCGTCACCAGTTCCAACACCACAGCTGGCGGGACGGCCACCGGCTCTGGCTTCGGCCCACTCTATCTCGACTATGTGCTGGGCATCACCAAAGCCTATACCACGCGGGTAGGCTCCGGGCCTTTCCCCACCGAGTTGTTCGACGAGACGGGCGCCTACCTGGCAAAAAGAGGCCATGAGTTTGGCGCTACCACCGGTCGCCCCCGGCGCTGTGGCTGGTTCGATGCAGTGGCGTTGCGTATTGCGGTGAATATCAACTCGGTTAGCGGCCTTTGCCTGACCAAGCTGGATGTGCTGGATGGACTTGAATCCATTCGTATCTGTGTAGGTTACGCCTGCGCCGATGGCAAGCCTGTGCCCAATCCTGTGGACTCGGACGACTACGAAGGCCTGCACCCGGTATACGAGGAAGTGCCAGGCTGGAGCGAATCAACGCTGGGAGCAAAAACCCTGGAAGAACTGCCCCAGGCGGCGCGCGATTACATACTGAAAATCGAAGAGGTTGTAGGCGCACCTATCGATATCATCTCTACCGGGCCGGACCGTGTGGAGACGATTGTGTTGCGTCATCCGTTCGACGCCTGAGCCCAACCCACTGCTTCTTCTGTCGCGCTGCTCCGGCAGCGCATAGCTGCGTGCTCCGCGCACAACTGCTTTGACTTTTCAAATATTGTCTATACTTGTGCAAGGCAGGTGGACGAAGGAGGTTCCCAATGGAGCAGGATATAGTGCTGGCTGCGCTACTGGCATTGCTGGCTCTGGTGTTGTTCCGGGTGTTCAGCGCCTGGCAAAACGACGGCTCGCGTACGCGAAAGACTGGT
>JAUIIQ010000014.1 GCA_030431585.1 Gammaproteobacteria bacterium
TACCGTCATTCCCGAATATTTAGTCGGGGATACAGTAAGGGCGTGAAATGAGAAGACAGTTGGCATCACAATCGTTCCAGACGATTGTTGATGGCCCTACATCCTTGTAGGGCATGTTGTGATTGAGTCCAGTGTTGTGACAACAGGCATCGGAACGGTTCCGCAGGTACGCCTGCCGTACCGTTCTCGATGGCCCTACATCCGTGTAGGGCAACAGACAGCTTGATTTACCGCCTTATTTGGATGTCCACGCAGTGCCCAGGCACGTAGGACGACTGACATCCAAGCCAGTTTGCCTGGCGACAATAGAGCATTGGAACCACCTGACTCCATCCCGAACTCAGAAGTGAAACGATGCATCGCCGATGGTAGTGTGGGGTTTCCCCATGTGAGAGTAGGTCATCGCCAGGCTTTAATACGAAACCCCGTTACTCGCTCGAGTGGCGGGGTTTTTTTATGGGCGGATGTGCAGGCCGGTGGGGCGATGATCTACTCTCCCACGGCGAAGCCCGCTTTTTATATGTGGGGTTTGCGAGTCGTCGCACCGCCCAGGTGAGAGTAGGTCATCGCCAGGCTTTAATACGAAACCCCGTTACTCGCTCGAGTGGCGGGGTTTTTTTATGGGCAAATGTGCAGGCCGGTGGGGCGATGATCTACTCTCCCACGGCGAAGCCCGCTTTTTTATATGTGGGGTTTGCGAGTCGTCGCACCCAAATACTACGAGCATAAAAAAAGCCGCGGGTTTAGCGCGGCTTTGAAGTAAAACAGATGTGTTCTGTCAGGGGCACAGTGGGTCGGGTGCGGTATCGACCAATCTGGCCAGACAGGTATACGACTCACTGACCGGAGCGGCACCACCAGTGGATGATACGCTGATCGTAAGTGTGCCAGTCCTGCTGGGGGCTGGACCTGCGCAAGAGTCGTACTCAACTTCGCCGGATTGCGAGAAGTTAATCTCAAAAGCGCCAGGCTGAATTGTAACCGGCACAGTGAAGCTACTCTGCCCATCTATCTGACACGGCGCAGTCGCTGAAACACTTACGGTTGAACCTGATGCAGGTGCATTGTTGAAGATATCTGCAATGTAAGCCGTGTAGGAGTTACCGGATGACGTGGTACCTGTGGGTATACGTCCCTGATAGAGCGCAATATCCAATGATGCTGTGCCTGTAAGAATCAGGACGGTTTGGTCCCGGACATTGATCAGTTCACGGCTGCACCATACGCCATCGCCTTCTTTGGGGCAGAGCAGGCCATTGTATGTTGCTGTTACACCTTCATCCGGGTAGCCGTTGCCAGGGTCATCACCATTCGCATCGAACGCGCCATTGTTGTTGAAATCGATAAAGATCTCTTCTGAACCAGCCCGGCACGTCAGGGAATTGCTGCCACCCTCGCAGAGTTCTGTTGCTGGATCGAGCAGACCGTTTTCATTGTGATCCAGAAATGCCTCGGTCAGGTTAGACCAGAGCCCATCATCTGCTTCTGCCTGGTCGAAGAGCCCGTTGCCATTGCGATCAACGAAGGACTCTTCCCCTATCGCTGATACCAATACGGTCGAGCGCCCGCCGCGAATGGACCCGAGGTCATCCGGGCAGGGGCCACTGCTACCGTTGTGGCTGGGGCAGCTGTAGCCGGAGCCGGGCTGTGTGTCTACCACCAGTTGCTGGTTCTGTGTCAGTGTTGGTCCTCGCGGATCCTGACTTACCCAGGCGACGCTGCAACTGCCAGCCTCAGCTGCACCGCAACTGCCTGCGCGATCACCATTGCGGCGCCCTGTCTCACAGGATGGATCAATGGAGCCGTATTCTGTGGTGAACACGGCTGCAGTACCATCCGGAACCGGGTTGTTGAACTTGTCCGCCATACGGACCGTGAGGCACTTGACTATGCCGTCTGTGTTGAGTCCTTCCTCGACGGTGAAGCTGCCTTCAACGGACAGGGAGATAGAGTTTTGATCTGGTAGTCCTGTAGTAATAGTCAATACGTCGGAAACCGCAGATACCTCGCCGCTACCACTGCTTGAGTCGATAGTGCCTATCACTCTCACCGCAGTGGCCACGTCACCTGAGAACACATTGGTGAAGGCAGTGCCTTCCTCATTGGTGATAGCGGATAGGGGACTCAGTACCACACCACCGACGTCTGTGGAGAGTGCGAAGCGCACTTCGACGCCTTCCTGTGGTGCACCGTTTGAGTCGACGGCAGCAAAGGTCACAGTGGACTGCTCTTGACGGTCGGGGCCTCCGCCAGTGCCTTTCAATACGATGAGGCCAGGCTCAGCTGATACGAAGGTCAACGCGTCTGCGGTGGGGTCAGCAATTTCGAGGGTGCCGAACGCCTGGGCACCTTCGCCGACCACCTCGGCCGTAATCTGGTCGCTGTCGCGGCAACCTGACGATGTATAGACTATTTCTACCTGACCGGTAGAGACGGGAACCGAATTCTCCGGATTTAATGTCGCGTCCCCGCGGTCAATACAGGCACTGCTCAGGCGGACGATTTCAGCGCTGCCGACGGGCACGTCATTTTCATCAACAATCGCAAGGGACAGGACGGCCTGGCCTCCATTGGCGGCGATCGCTCCCCCCGGCGCAATGGCAATCTCGCCGTCGAAAAAGCTACCGTTGACCAGTGAGCCCAGGCGCAGACCGGTTGCTCCCAGCTGGAAGTTGATGTTCTCGATGACTGTGTTGCCGCTTTCATCGGTGACACTGACCTCAACCGTACCAGCGCCTTTCTCGTCGCCAGCCTCTATGCGGAAAGTGACAAAGCCGTTGGTATCGGTCAGTTTGGAACCACTGGACGGGAATAGCTCGCCTGCACTGACGGATGCGTTGACGATCACGTCGGCAGCGGCAGGACCATTACGGCCATTGCGGGTAACGGTCACCTCCAAGGTGCCCGGGGATGCACTGGAAACAATGCTGGAAGGGTTTCCGCTAGCGTCCTTGAGTGCTACCTGCAGGAAGTATGTGTCGGTGTCACCACCACTCCCACCGCCCTCGAAACCACCGCCGCCTCCGCCACCGCCGCCGCAGGCGACGATCGCGAATATCATAGTCAGGCCCACAGCCATGCGGCTGGTGAAAGTGGCGAATCGATTAGTCATCTTTATCCCCTGTTGCTCGCTGTGCAGCAAGTCTTAATATTGTGATCCGGCATCTTCTGATTCTGGTGGCAAAGACCAGAGTGTCAACCATCCCGTTGTCCACTTTTTACAGCTTACCATGGGGTATATGAAAAACCTCATGAAAACATGATGATAGGTGGGAAATGTGTCTAATTACACAAACTTCCCAGATGCGCTATCAGGGTCGATAATAGCCTTACCCAATTGGATTTAAAGGAAAATGTGCGAAAAAGTTATAAAACGGGGGTTTGTGACTGAAATCGGCCTGATATCCGGCTTCAGGGCGGTGGATAGCCCCAGCGCTTTCGCGAACTGATAACATACGCCGATGAAGCACCAGCGCCCTGTGGCACCCAACCTTACCGTATCGATTGTAGTCTACAACAGCTCTCTGGAACTGTTGCGAAGCACGCTGCTCAGCCTCCGCTCGGCAGCCCGGCAGGCACTGGCCGCAGGGCTGCAGGGTGTTGACGTCATATTGGTGGATAATGGCTCCGAGCGCGATTACCAGCACCGGCTGCGCGCCCTGGCTGAAGAGGTCTGCGCAGAGGGGACGCTGGCTCTCGAGGTGCGTACGCTGCCGGTAAACCTGGGTTTCGGCGCAGGTCATAATCGGGCTTTGGCTCGCGCTACCGGCGACTACCATCTCATTCTCAACCCGGACGTCGAAATTGCCGAGGACGCCCTGGCGCAGGGTTTTCGCAGGTTGCGCGACGATACCTCGGTGGTCATGGTGAGTCCATTAGCGGTGGGAGGAAACGGTTCCCGGGAGTTCCTTGGCAAGCGCTACCCCTCTGTGCTGGTATTGCTGCTGCGCGCATTTATGCCCGGTCTGGGTCGCCGCATATTGCCGCGGCGCATGGCGCGCTACGAGATGCAGGATGCCTGCACGGGTGACACTGAAGCCCCTCTGCTCTTGGCCAGCGGATGTTTCATGCTGGTGCGCGGCGAATGTTTGACTGCGGTGGAGGGGTTTGATGAGCGCTACTTCCTCTATTTCGAAGACTTTGATCTGTCCCTGCGCCTGGGTCGGCTGGGTAAGCTGCTTTTTGCTCCGCAGGTGCGTATTGTTCATCATGGTGGATACGCAGCACGCAAGGGCTGGCGTCACCTGCAGATGTTTATGCGCTCGGGGCTGCGATTTTTCAATCAGCATGGCTGGCGCTGGATATAGGCACCGTTAGAAAACTGTTACTATGCAGTCCATGAACGAACCCCGTCGATTAACCTACCTTCAGGCCATGGGCATAGACTCTTACGTCTCCCGGGCGCAATTGCCGGGTGCCGCAGCAACCCGTCGTCTGGCCGTTGTGCAAGCTGTCCAGGCTGAGTCCGATCCAGCGGTGCCTGTCCAGCCAGACGCCCCCGGCCGCGAAGCGCTGTTGCGTTCCCCGCGCGCCGACGTGCCCGTGGTGGAACGCCCGGAGCGCAAGTCCGTTAATGAGGCGGTTGCGCCTGTGGATAAACCACAGCGCCCGGCGATGGTGCGGTTCAACTTGGCTGCGGTTTTCGCTGGTGGGGTGGCCTGGTTGGAATCGCTTGAAGGGCGCCCTCTGGCTACAGAGCAGGTGAAACTGATCCACGCTATGGCGCGCGCTGTGCATGGCGAAGTCGCTGCGCCCAAAGTAGCCCAGTTCGACTGGCCGCTGCACAGCAATCATCAACTGAATCAGGATATAGGCGCCGCCAGGGCCGCGGTGGGGGCCTTTTTGCAGCGCCATGTAGATGAACAACATTGTCGCGCAGTGGTGATACTGGGTCAGCAGGGGGCAGAGTTTGTCGATGTGGGGCAACTTGGCGGCATGGCCTGTGTGGTCACGCTCAGTACCGCGGAGATGCTGCAAAACCCCTCGTGCAAGCGCAGAGTATGGTCTGACCTGCAGGCATTGGTGCTGCGTGTCTGAAGATTGTTTCTCGCAACCCAGGGTGGCGATGGCCGGCGATGTGCCGGGGATGGCTGCGCTTGACGCGCAGCTTGGCGATCACCCCTGGAGTGAGCAAAACCTGTACCGGTATTGCGATGAAGGGTGCTACCACGGCCTGGTTGTGGAGCAGAACAACGAGATTGCCGGTTTTATCCTGTATTCCACCGTCGTTGACGAGGGGAGTATTGATAACGTGGCCGTAAACAAGCCCCTTCAGGGGCAGGGTATGGGGACTGAGCTGGTGTGCGCGGCTCTGTCACGAATGACCGACGCCGGGCTTGTCCGCTGCATGCTCGATGTGCGGGTATCCAATGCAGCGGCTCGTGCGCTTTATGAAAAGCATGGGTTTGTGGAGGACGGCGTACGCCCCCGTTACTATGTTACCGCCCGGGGCCATGAGGATGCCGTGTTGATGTCCAGGAGACTGTAAACTTGTCCTATAGCGTGTTGGAAACGGAGTGGTGGAGCCTTGCGGTCCCCCCGGAATGGTGGGCCGAACATGAGGAAGACACGATTCTCGTGGGCGATCACGACGGTGTAGGTTGCCTTGAATTCTCGACCCTGTTTAAAGACAGCGGCGAGTTTGACGCTGCTGCAGTACTGGAGCTTGCTCGCGAGGAGTCAGGGGCCGCGATGGATTGGCGGGAGCTGCGCATCGGAGATTTTAGCGGCGTGACCGGACAGTGCCGGGAGGAGGGCGCCGCTATTCGAGAGTGGTACGTTTACAGCGGAGCGATGCTGATTTATATCACCTATAGCTGCGAAGAAGAGAACAGTGGTATGGACGATGCGGCCATCGACGAAATCCTTGACACACTTTCTATCGCTGGCGACTGATCAAGAAATGGTGCCGGTAACCCGCACGCGCTTGGCGCCTTTTACCGGTTTCGCTTTCACCGCGTCCCTGCGTGCCTGAATACGACCATCAATAATGTTTTTTACAGCAATCATCAGCCCGGTGAAGAGAAATGCCCCGGGTGGCAGAATCGCAAGCAGGAAGGACTGGTAATCGTCAAATACAACGATCTTCCAGTCCGCAGCGGCAGGGCCGAACAACAAGTCCATATCGGCGAACAGAGCGCCGGTGCCAGCCAGTTCGCGCAGCGCACCCAGCAAGACCAGAACAGCACCAAAACCGACTCCCATTATCAGTCCGTCGTAAACAGAAGGCGCGAGGCTGTTTTTGCAGGCGAAGCTTTCAGCTCGGCCCAGAATGACGCAGTTGGTAGTAATCAGTGGAAGAAATATGCCCAGAATCTGGTACAACTCGTAGGCAAAGGCCTGCATGAGTAACTCGATACAGGTAACCGCCGAGGCGATAATCATGACAAAAGCGGGCAGGCGCACGGCGTCTGAGACGATATTGCGGATGATGGATACGCAGGTGTTGGAGGTGACCAGTACCAGTGTTGTGGCCAGTCCCAGGCCGATTGCATTGACCACAGAGCCAGTGACCGCCAGCAGCGGACACAGTCCCAACAGCTGTACGATGGCCGGATTATTCTTCCAGAGTCCGTTAAGGGAAAGTTCCTTATAGCTGGTTTGGGCCATTACTGCGCACCTCCCGGTGACTGTTCTGTCTGCACATCGAACAGTGTTTGGTAGTTTTCTGCTGAATACTGCAGCACCCGCTTTACTGTAGCGACGACTGCGCGCGGCGTGATGGTCGCTCCGGTGAATGCGTCGAATACACCTTTATCCTGCTTCACCGCCCATTTGTCAGCGCTGGGATTCTGCAGTGAACGGCCATTGAAGGACAGTAGCCAGTCGCTTTTGGCGAGGTCCACCTTGTCACCCAGCCCGGGAGTTTCCTTGTGAGACAAGGTGCGCACTCCGGCGATGCTGCCATCTGCGTTTACGCCAACGACGAGATCGATGTCGCCGCTGTAGCCATCCCGCGCCGTGGCCGGGATTATCACGGCGACAACCCGGTCTGCCTGGCGAGCACGGTAGATCTGTTTCTCCTTACGCAATCCCAGGGCAGTGTCGCTGTCATTCACGCTGATCGTGTCATCGAGCATGAAATTGTCATGACGCTCCCTGGGGACAATCTGCAGCAGGGCTTTCTCTTCCGCCTTGCGGATTTCTGCGGCGATGCGATCCTGGGTCAGGAGAAAACTGCCGGCCAGCAGCAGGGCTGTGGCCATTGCGAACATGGCCAGTAATACGGCATTGCGGCTGATTGACTGTCCCAACATCAGCTGCCGCCCCCGTGTCTGGTGTGTCCATAAGTACGTGGTTGGGTGTACTGGTCGATAAAGGGCGCGGCAAGATTCATGATGAGTACTGCAAACGCCACCGCGTCGGGGTAGTTGCCAAAAACCCGAATGAGGTAGATCAGGACACCGATGAGCGCACCATATACCAGGCGGCCACGCACCGAGACAGCGGATGAAACCGGGTCGGTGACGATAAAGAACGCACCGAACATGGTCGCACCGCTAAGCAGGTGGAACAGAGGCGAACCGCCGCTGGCACTGCTGCCACCGTCGTAGAACAGGGCGGCCATCACCGTCAGTGTCGCCAGCATAGCTACGGGTGCATGCCAGGTAAACACGCGCTGGTACAGCAGCCACAGGCCTCCACCGAGAAACGCGATATTGGCCCATTCCCAGCCAACGCCGCCCCAGCGCCCAAACTGCGGATTGGCCTGCCAAAGGTCTTCCACCAGCAGGCTGTTATTCTGTTTAAGCAGGTCCAGGGGTGTTGCCATCGTCACCGCATCGTAGCTGGCGGGTACGAAGCAGGCCTGTAAAGCCTCCAGGAGGCCAGGCAACTCGCCTGCGCCCCGCGGTGGCGCCCAACTGGTCATTTGTACCGGAAAGGAAATCAGCAGAACCACGTAGCCTACCATCGCCGGGTTAAAGGGGTTATAGCCCAGGCCGCCGTAGAGATGCTTGGCCAGCAATATAGCAGAGGCCATGCCTACGGCGATAAGCCACCATGGTGAGTAAGGTGGCAAAGCGATACCCAGCAGTACAGCAGTAACCAGTGCGCTGCAGTCGCTGAGGTAAAAACCCAGCGGACGCTTGCGTAGCGTTAGTGCCAGCGCCTCGAAGGCGATGGCCAGCACTGCTGCCCACAGCACATTCACCAGCGTGCCGAAGCCAAAAAAATGGGTGAGGACGAGTAGCCCGGGCAGTGTGGCCAGCAACACCTGTTGCATGACCTTGCTGGTGCGTGCAGGGCCATGCGTGTGGGGCGATGTTATGCGCATCAAGGACACGTCAGCAGGTCTCCTTGTCTTGTAATTCTGCTTTTGCAGCGGCAACTTTTTCGCGCAGGCGCTCCACCGTGGATTCCAGTGCGATGATAATTTTTTCCTCTTCGTTGGCCGCGCGACTCTGCTGCAAACGCGCCTCTGATTTGGTCAGGCGCGATTCCAGCTTCTGCAGGTTGTCCTGTGCCTTCTCCTGCGGGCTCCTGGCAGCGTCCTGAGCGCGTGCCGCCATCGCTTTCTGAATAGCAGCCTGGGCGGCGTCTGCGGGCTCCGCGGCAGAAGGCAGCTCTGAGTTCGCTGCCGGGTTCGCCTGCTGCCAATCGTGCAGTGCCTTTTCGGCGGCAGCGAGCTTGGCACTGGTTTTGTCGACGCCCAGTTTCAGTGCATCAACATGCTCGGCACCCTCGGCTTTGGCGGCTTCGAATTTGGCCGAAGCCGTCTCCAGCCGCTTGCGAATCGTTACCACTGCTTTTTCCAGCTTTTCCAGTTCGCTCCCGCCTTCTGCGCCCGAACCGGCAACTTGCGCCGCCTTCTTCGCTTTAGCCCGCTCTATGGCAGCTTGAATGGGGTCTTCCCCTGCCTCACCCTGTTCAGCGGCCAGGCGCGCTTTCTCCTGCGCCGCTTTCTTGCGCGCCGCCCGTTTCGCTTCCTTCTCTGCCTCTTCCCGTTCCTTACGTGCCTGCCTCGCTTCAAAGCGCAGCCGGGAGTGCTCGGATTTTTCCGCGTCTTCGCGCATCTGGATCACTTCTGCCTTGGCTGCGCGATAGTATTGCACCAGTGGTATGTTGCTGGGGCAGGCATAGGAACAGGCGCCGCACTCAATGCAGTCAAACAGGTTATGTTGCTCTGCTTTCTCAAATTCCTTGCCCTGGGCAAACCAGAAAAGTTGCTGCGGCAGCAGGCTGGCAGGGCAGACTTCCGCGCACATGCCACAGCGAATGCAGGGCTGAGCAGGCGGTGGCGCCGGCAGTTCTGTGGCAGCAGGAGCGAGAATGCAGTTGGTGGTTTTCACAATGGGCACATTGGGATCCGGCACGGTAAAACCCATCATCGGTCCGCCCATGATCAGCCTCTGGTTTTTCTCTGGCTGGTAGCCTGCTTTTTGCAGCAGGTAGGACATGGACGTGCCGATCAGAGCCTCGAAATTCTGTGGCTCAGCCACAGCATCGCCAGTAACGGTGACCACCCGGGAGATCAGCGGTTTGCCTTCGATGATGGCGTCGCGCACGGCAATCGCGGACCCGACGTTCTGACAGACCACGCCGATATCCGCGGGCAGGCCGCCACTGGGCACCTGTTTGCCCGTGAGGATTTCGATCAGCTGTTTTTCACCGCCGGAGGGGTACTTGGTGGGGAACACCGCGATCTCGACAGGAGTATCCTGTGCGGCCGCCTGCAGGGCAGCGATGCTTTCCGGCTTGTTATCCTCTATGCCAATCACGATTTCATCGGGCTCGACCAGGTACGCCAGTATCTGTGCGCCCTCGATAATTCTGGAGGCACGCTCGCGCATAATGATGTCATCAGCGGTGATATAAGGCTCACATTCTGTGCCATTGAGAATAAGCGTCTGGATGTGTTTTTCTGGTTTTACCGCGAGCTTGACCGCGGTAGGAAAGCCCGCGCCACCCATGCCAGCGACGCCGGCGCTGCGAATCTGATCAAGTAATGCGACCCTGTCTACGCTGCGGTAGTCTGCGGTTGCCACGCAGTCCTGCCATTGGTCCATGCCATCACTGGCAAGCACGATACAGGGTGCGCTGTGCCCCGATGGATGTGCAATCAGCCGGTCTTCAATGGCCGATACGGTGCCTGACGTCGGCGCGTGGACAGGGACGCTGACGAACCCTGTCGCCGCGGCCAGTAGCTGTCCTTTCAGGACTTTGTCGCCGACCCCTACAACCGGCTGAGCCGCCGCGCCAATGTGTTGTGACAGCGGCAGCACCAATTCCTCCGGTACTCCCGCGTTCGCGATCGCGGTGCGCACCGACTGGTGTTTGTTTTCCGGAGGGTGAACGCCGCCATGGAAGTCATGGATTTTTCTCACGCCGCTTCCTCGGCCGTCGCGTCGCTGGCGATAATGTCAACGCGCCTGCTATTCGGGTCGGGCAACTGCCAGTGCCAGGTTTGTACTGTTTCATGCTCAGGGATCATTTCAATGCAATCCACGGGGCAGGGGTCAACGCAGAGGTCGCACCCGGTGCACTCGCTGGCAATAACCGTATGCATATGCTTGGCCGCGCCGAGAATGGCATCTACCGGGCATGCCTGTATGCACTTGGTGCAGCCGATGCAATCGTCTTCGTGGATGTACGCGACGTGCGGTACTTTTTCTTCCCCGTGCTCTTCATCCAGCGTGGGAGCTTCCACGTCCAGCAGGTCGGCAAGGGCTTGCACGCCAGCCTGGCCGCCTGGGGGGCACTTGTTGATTGCCTCTCCCGCTGCGATAGCTTCGGCGTAGGGCCGGCATCCGGGGTGGCCGCACTGCCCGCACTGGGTTTGCGGCAATATAGCGTTGATCTGGTCGACAATGGGGTTACCTTCGGCCTTGAACCGGACTGCCGCGTAACCAAGAATGGCGCCAAAAACGGCCCCCAGACTGACCAGGGCAAAAAGAGCTGCGAGCAGCGGATACTGGGCAATTAATTCATACATCGGCAGCTAGACCAGTCCGGCAAATCCCATGAAGGCAAGCGACATCAGGCCGGCAGTAATCATGCCTATGGCGGCGCCCTGAAAGGGCACCGGGACATCGGCAACGGCGAGACGTTCACGCATTGCAGCGAACAGAACCAGCACCAGGGAAAAACCAACCGCCGCGCCGAAGCCATAAAACAAGGCCTGGGTGAAGGAGTGTTCTTTATTGATGTTCAGCAGGGCAACGCCCAGCACCGCGCAGTTGGTGGTAATAAGTGGCAGGTAGACGCCCAGAACGCGGTGCAGGAGCGGGCTGGATTTACGTACCACCATCTCCGTGAACTGCACCACAACGGCGATGACCAGAATAAAAGAGATAGTCTTCAGGTATTCAAGTCCCAGCGGAGCGAGCAGGAAGTGGTAGGTAAGGTTACTGCAGGCCGAGGCGAGTGTGAGCACGAAGGTTGTCGCCATCGACATGCCCATTGCTGTTTCCAGTTTATTGGATACGCCCATGAAGGGGCACAGGCCCAGAAACTGAACCAGCACGAAGTTGTTGACCAGGATAGCGCCGATCAACAGTATGGAATAGTCTGCCAGCATAGGCCTGCTCTTACTGCTGCACCGCGTCCAGCGCGGGAAAGTGACTTCATTTGCTCAAGCGGCGTATTCTATCGCTTTCAGCCTGCGATAGCAGTACGTATTTGCAGACTAATGGTCGTTAGTCCTGAGCTCCAGCGGCCTCGGCTACTTCACCTGCATGCCAGGCTGTGCGCCCTCGTGGGGCTCCAGCAGGTACAACTCATCCCCGCCGGATCCCGCGGCCAGAACCATGCCCTCGGACACGCCAAACCGCATCTTGCGTGGCGCCAGATTGGCAACGACGACCGTGAGCCTGCCGACAAGATCTTCTGGCCGGTAAGCTGACTTGATGCCTGCGAACACCTGCTTTGAGCCCATGTCCCCCAGATCAAGTGTGAGTTGAAGCAGTTTGTCAGCGCCGCTTACGTGCTCGGCCGCGGTGATCTTCGCAATACGTAAATCAATTTTGGCGAAGTCTTCAAAATCAATCACTGTGTCCTGCGCCTTTGGGGGCTTCGCGGCCGGTGTAGCGTCTGTTTTTCCCGGCGCTTCGCTGGCGTCTGCCGGTTTACTGGCTTCAACCATCGCTTCCACATCTTTCGGGTCTACCCGCTGGATCAATGGCTTGAATGTCGAAAGCTCGTGGCGGGTCAGGGGCGCCTGCAGGTCAGTCCAGTCGAGCGAAACGTTGAGGAAAGATTCGGACTTGGCGGCCATTGCTGGCAGAACCGGCTTGAGATACGTCATCAGCACGCGGAACAGGTTGATGCCCACACTGCAGACATCGTGCACCTCTTTCTCCCTGCCTTCCTCCCTGGCCAGCACCCAGGGCTTCTTCATGTCAATGTACTGGTTGGCCCGATCCGCCAGTGCGATGATTTCGCGAACAGCTTTGTTGAATTCGCGCTGTTCGTAAAGCTCAGCGATACCGTCACCTGCGGCAATGAAGTCGGCAAGTAACGCGGGTTCGGCGCAGGCGTCTGTCAGGCGGTTATTGAAGCCTTTACGCAGGAATCCGGCGCAGCGGCTGGCAATGTTGACGACTTTGCCGACAACGTCCGAATTCACCCGCTGGACGAAGTCTTCGAGATTGAGGTCTATATCGTCGACTGAATTGCTGAGTTTGGCGGCGAAATAGTAGCGCAGGTATTCCGCGTCGAGATGCTCAAGGTAGGTGCTGGCGTTGATGAATGTGCCACGGCTTTTTGACATCTTGGTGCCATTGACCGTAAGAAAGCCATGGGCGTAGATGGCGGTGGGCGGCCTCAGGCCCGCCGAATGCAGCATCGCTGGCCAGAACAGACCGTGAAAATTAATAATGTCCTTGCCGATAAAATGGTACAGCTCGGTATCCGTACCCGGTTTCCAGTATTCGTCAAAGGCATGGCCGCTGCGTTGGCAGTAGTTCTCAAAACTGGCGATGTAGCCTATGGGTGCATCCAGCCATACGTAAAAATACTTATCAGGTTCCCCGGGTATCTCGAAACCGAAATACGGTGCATCCCGGCTGATGTCCCACTCCTGCAGCCCGGCATCGGTCCACTCACGCAGCTTGTTGGCCACCTGCGGTTGCAGCGTATCGGAATCCAGCCAGGCCTTGAGCATGTCTTCGAACTCAGGCAGCTTGAAAAAGAAGTGCGTTGACTCCTTTTCCACCGGGGTCGCGCCGGAAATGGCTGACACCGGATTGATAAGGTCGGCAGGCGTGTAGGTTGCACCGCAGTTTTCACAATTGTCGCCATACTGGTCATCGGCCTTGCAACGCGGGCAGCTACCCTTGATGAAGCGGTCTGCCAGAAACAGCTGCTTCTCAGGGTCAAAGGCCTGGGTGATGGTGCGGCTGGCGATATGCCCGTTGTCCTTCAGGCGTTTGTAGATCTTCTCGCTCCACTTGCGATTTTCAGGCGAGTGAGTGCTGTGGAAGTTGGCAAAATTGATAAAGAAACCGTCGCTGTCCTTGACGTGCAGTTCCCGCATGGTATCAATGTGCTGTTCGGGGCTGATGCCCAGTTTTTCAGCGGCCAGCATTATAGCTGTGCCGTGGGCATCATCCGCGCAGACATAGAGGCAATCATGCCCCCGCGACTGCTGGAATCGCACCCAGATATCAGTCTGCACCTGCTCCAGCATATGTCCCAGGTGAAGCGGACCATTGGCGTAGGGCAGGGCGCTGGTGACCAGGATTTTGCGGGGGGCGTGGGCAGCCATTTGACGTTGTCCGGAGCGTTGTAAAAAGGGGCGCCACTATAGCTGTTTTGCCTCGCGATTTCACCCGCTGCGGGCTATTGTGCCAGCCCTGCCATACGGCGCCGCAATACTGGCTGTCTGCCACGCTTGTCCGTATACTGTCGCGCTCATATTCGGAGCGCCTGGCGTCGTGGCCGCTCCCTGAATCAGTGTGTAGCTCATGAACGAAATCAAACATATCATTGCCGTTGCGTCCGGCAAGGGCGGGGTGGGTAAGTCCACTACGGCTGTCAACCTGGCGCTGGCCCTCGCAGCGCGCGGTGCGCAGGTGGGTTTGCTGGATGCGGATATATACGGCCCCAGCCAGCAGCTGATGCTGGGGGTCGAGGAGGGCGTCCGCCCCGAGCAACAAGGGGGGCAATTCCTGTTGCCGATCAAGGCGATGGGCTTGAAGACCATGTCCATGGGCTATCTGGTTACCGACAAGACGCCCATGGTCTGGCGTGGCCCGATGGCTGGTGGCGCGCTCGCACAAATGCTGGAACAGACGCTTTGGGGGCCGCTGGACTACCTGATAATAGATATGCCCCCGGGTACCGGTGACATACAGCTGACGCTGTCGCAAAAGGCTGCGCTGGCTGGAGCCGTCATCGTTACCACGCCCCAGGACATTGCCCTGCTCGATGCGCGCAAGGGTATTGAAATGTTTCGTAAAGTGGATGTACCTATTCTCGGGGTGGTTGAAAACATGGCCATGCACGTGTGCAGCCAGTGTGGCCATCAGGAGCATATATTCGGGGAGCAGGGTGGACAGCGCATATCCGAACAGTACGGCGTACCCTTACTGGGCAGTCTGCCACTGGACAAGCGTATCCGGGAGCAGACGGATGCGGGCAAGCCCACGGTGTTCGCGGAACCCGACTCCTCGCTGGCTGCTGCCTATTTTGCGATAGCGGACAGCATTCAGGCGGCGCTTGCAGACAGGGGCGATGGTGCGGTGCGCCAGTTCCCCGAGATAAAAATTTCAGACGACTGAACGGGAAAATCTAGCGTGAGTATCAAGGCAGACAAGTGGATTCGCCGCATGGCGCAGGAACACGGCATGATAGAGCCTTTCGAGGCAGGCCAGGTGCGGGCAGGTGCGAATGGCAATCGCCTCATTTCCTACGGCACATCAAGTTACGGCTATGACGTACGCTGCTCCAGTGAGTTCAAGGTCTTTACCAATATCAATTCGGCTACTGTGGACCCCAAGGGTTTTGATGAGGGCAGTTTTGTCGATGTTAAGAGCGATGTTTGCGTTATTCCCCCCAATTCATTCGCTTTGGCGCGTACCGTGGAGTATTTCCGCATTCCGCGAAATGTGCTCACGATCTGTCTGGGCAAGTCCACCTATGCGCGTTGCGGAATCATTGTCAACGTAACGCCTCTGGAACCCGAGTGGGAGGGGCATGTGACGCTGGAATTTTCCAACACCACCACGCTGCCGGCAAAAATCTACGCCAACGAAGGCGTGGCGCAAATGCTGTTTTTTGAGTCGGATGAGGTTTGTGAAGTCAGCTACAAGGACCGCGGCGGTAAGTATCAGGGGCAGACCGGCGTTACCCTGCCCAAAGCCTGACTCGCTGCAGTTTCGCGCGAGTGGCTTAATCCTGCGGCGTACCGAGCTTGACGCTGGTGACGTCTACTTGCGTTTTGGTGCCATCTTCAACGTGCACCGTTTTCACCATCAGGTAATCCAGCTCCGGCGCGATCCAGGTCACTGACTTGCGATCGGGGTCATCGTGGACGCGTTCGAAGCGCAGCGCGTGCATTTCTCCGAGTGCCGTATCCAGCCGCTCTTCCCCGCTAAAGCGCAACTGGTAGTCTTTCACGCGCTTACCGTCCGCCACGCGAATGGAAATGTCTTTCTTCGGGTCAGTGGCATTAAGCAGGAGTAAGCGCAGCTGCTCCTGCTGGCTGAATCTGTCCAATGTGCCCTCCGAGTAGGGCAAGTCGTACCACTGGTCCTTGTACAGACTGCGAATGGTGCTGGCGCCGGGAGTGAAGTGCACCTCTCTGCGGCGGTTTATCAGCCCTGTTCCCTGGTAGACATACGATTTGGGTATTACCGCGGTACCCTCGGTCGAGAAGACACTCATTTCATGGAAACCCACTACCATAATTTTGCCGCCGTTGGTGAGCGTGTAACTGCCATCAGCGTTGCGCTCCAGCTGGCGGTTGAGCGTCAAGGCAATGCCTCTGGCGGTGGTGCGGTACTTCGCAATGTACGGCTTTAGCGCGGCGACCGATTCGTCCTGCGCAGCCTGAGCGAGGCCGCTGTTGAGGAGAAGAGCCGCGCCGGTCAGTGCGGCAAATACAGTGTTAACGAATACCTGGAACATAGTCGATGCCCGTGGGGGGAATTGGCTCGCCATCCAGTATTGCTCCTTTTTCACTCAAGTGCAGTCGACCTTGCAGTAGCCATCTGGCGGCAACAGGGTAAATCCTGTGCTCCAGCACAATTACCCGCTCAGCCAGAGATTCTGCGGTATCTCCTGCCAGCACGGGCACGCGTGCCTGCAGGATCGGTGGCCCGCCATCCAGTTCCAGCGTCACGAAGTGCACGGTGACCCCGGCCTCCGGGTCGCCGGCGCTGATTGCGCGCTGGTGAGTATGCAGGCCCGGATACTTAGGCAACAACGAAGGGTGAATGTTCAATAGCTTACCGGCAAATGGTTCGATAAAAACCGGGGTGAGAATTCGCATGAATCCGGCCAGTATGACCAGGTCCGGTTCATATTGGCTTAGTTGTGCGACCAGAGCGGCGTCAAACGCCTCGCGACTGTCATACTGGCGATGATCTATGCAGGCAGTGGTGATTCCGGCTTCAGCGGCCCTGCACAGACCTGGAGCGTCGGTTTTGTTACTTAACACAAGTACAATGGAAGCGTCGAGGTCGCCATTGTTGCAGGCATCCATAAACGCCTGCATGTTGGAACCGCGGCCGGAGATGAGTATCGCCAGTCTGGCTGGACTGCTGACGCTCACGGTGTGAACACTACCTCGTTCACCCCCGCGCTGATGGTGCCGATCTGCCAGGCGTCGTGGCCGGACGCCAGCAGGCTTTCCATCGCGGCCTGGGCGTTGTCGGCTGCCACGCAAACGACCATACCAACGCCGCAGTTGAAGGTCCGGTACATCTCGCGGGTAGCCACATTGCCCTGTTCCTGCAGCCAATGGAATACGGCAGGCCAGTCCCAGCTTGATGTATCTATTTGCGCGTTGCAGTCAGCGGGTAGTACGCGAGGCAGGTTTTCCAGCAGGCCCCCGCCGGTAATGTGAGACAGCGCCTTGACCGGTACTGTTTTGAACAGGTCCAGCAGTGCCTTGACGTAGATGGTGGTGGGCTGCAGCAGCGCTTCGCCGAGGGTACCATCAGCCATTGGCTGGCTAAGATCTGCGCCACTGTGTTCGACGATCTTGCGGATCAGTGAGTAGCCGTTGGAGTGCGGACCGCTACTGGAGAGGCCTATGAGAACGTCTCCGCTGGTGACGGAGCTGCCATCGATGATCTCTGATTTCTCCACCACACCAACGCAAAAGCCAGCGAGGTCGTAATCTTCGCCTTCATACATTCCCGGCATCTCTGCAGTCTCGCCACCAACCAGTGCGCAGCCGGCCAGCTCACAGCCGCGGCCAATGCCTTCTACCACCGCCGCGGCCGTGTCCACGTTGAGTGCGCCGGTGGCGTAGTAATCGAGAAAGAACAGCGGTTCTGCTCCTGCCACCACCAGGTCATTCACGCACATGGCAACCAGATCAATGCCGATTGTATTGTGCACACCCAGGTCCATAGCCAGGCGCAGTTTGGTGCCCACGCCGTCCGTGCCGGACACCAGTACGGGCTGACGGTAGCCCTCAGGTATCTCACACAACGCGCCAAATCCACCCAGGCCGCCAAGCACTTCGGGCCGGGCGGTACGCCTCGATACACCCTTGATGCGCTCTACGAGGGCATTGCCTGCGTCTATGTTAACCCCGGCGTCCTTGTAGCTAAGGGAAGGCTGTTTACTGTCATCGCTCATGTGCTGAATAGTCCGCTGCTGGCTTAGTGGCGGCACATTTTATTACGGCTGTACCCGGCGCGCACTACCCAATAGGGTGAATTAGCACCATGCTGCACCTATAGCGACAGGGCTGCTACAATGCCGCGTCGATATGTTCTGTTGGAAAACGCTGTGCGAAAGTGTTTAACAATCCTGTTCCCCCTGATGTTACTTGCTCTGCCTGTCGCGGTTTATGCCGAGATAGTCAGGGGGTTGCATGCGGCGACAGTGCCAGTGGTCAACCAGAGCGCGGAGGCGCTTGCCGGTGCCGCCAGCGACGCCCTGGGTCAGGTTGTGGTAAAGGTCTCCGGCAGCGTTGACGCGCTGCAGCACCCGGTGGTTCAGGAGGCCTTGCCCGAGGCTCGCAGCCACGTACAGCAGTACGCCTATGTCCGTGATGAAGGGCCTGAGGCGGCGTTATCAGCCCGTTTCGAGTTCGACTCCAGCTACGTGAATCGTTTGCTGGGCGAGGCCGGCTTGTCACTGTGGACGGCCAACCGGCCGCCGGTGCTAGTGTGGATGGCGCTGGAACAGCAGGGTGACAGGCAGCTGGTGAATGCGCTGGAAACGCCAGAGCTTGCGCGGCAGCTGTTGCAGGAATTTGATCGACGTGGGGTGCCCGCGAGGCTGCCACTGTTTGATTTACGCGACGCAACGGCGACAGACGTGAGCGACGTCTGGGCGCAGCACCTGCCAACAATACTGGCGGCGTCCGCTCGATACGATGTGAATGATATTCTGGTGGGCCGGGTGGTAGTGGTGTCGTCCGGTAGCTGGGCCGGAGAATGGAGTTACATCACCGGCCCTGATCGGTTGGACCGCAGTGGCAATGCGCCTTCTGCGACGGGCTTTTTGCAAGAAGGCGTCAACCTCGTAGCCGAGTCAATGGCCTCGCGCTACGCAGTGGCCCTCTCCGATGCCCCCGAAACCGGTGTGCGCATGGTGGTGAATGGAGTACATGAATTCGCTGATTATGCAGCCATTGTCAACTGGTTGGAGAGTCTCGAGTTGATCAGCCACGCCAATGTACAGCGTATTGACCGTGACCGCATTGAGCTGGGTCTCGATGCCGCCGCCGGAGCGGATCAACTGCGCACCATCATCGAGCTGAACGAACGCCTGCAGCCCATCGCAAATACGTCTGCAGAGCTGGTATATCAATGGACGAACTAGACCCTCTGGAACGCGCAAGCGTCTATCGTTGGCCCATAGCATTGGCGCTGGGCGCGGGGCTGAGTGTCCTGCTTTACCTGTTACAGCCCATTCTCACCCCATTTGTGCTCGGCGCCCTGATCGCCTATCTGGGCGATCCCCTGGTCGACCGTCTGGAACGCCGCGGCGTACAGCGCAGCCTGGGTGTTGCGCTGGTATTTCTGTTATTCACCGCGATAGTGGTGCTGGGGCTTATTGTGGCGCTGCCGCTGCTGTTGAGTCAGTTGGATGCCCTGGTGGCAAAAGTGCCCGACATCTACCGCTGGCTTACCCAGGAACTGGTGCCTTGGGCCCAGCAGCGCTTCGACTTGCCGGACCGAAGGCTGCCGCAGATCGACTGGTCCGGCCAATTGGCAGACAACTGGGAGTCGGTGGGAAAGTTCACTGCCCAGTCCTTGAAACAGATCACCGGCTCCGGCGCAGGACTGCTGCTGTGGCTTGCCAACCTGGCGCTGGTTCCAGTAGTGGCCTTTTACCTGATGCGTGACTGGGACATACTGATGCGCAAATCGCTGGACATTCTTCCCGTTGCCTGGCAGAAAAAGACCTCTGAATTGGTCACTGAGTCAGACGAGGTCGTGGGCGCGTTTCTGCGTGGCCAGTTTCTGGTGATGTGTTCCCTGGGTGTTATTTATTCAGTAGGGTTGTGGATGGTAGGCCTGCAACTGGCAATGCTGCTGGGTATCCTTGCCGGGTTGGCCAGTATCGTCCCTTACCTGGGGTTCATCGTTGGCATTGTGGCCTCCTGCATCGCTGCCTATGCCCAGTTCCACGACTGGACCATGCTCCTCTGGGTAGCGGTGGTGTTCGGCGTAGGCCAGGCCGTTGAGAGTATGGTGCTGACCCCTGTGCTGGTCGGGGACCGTATCGGGTTGCACCCGGTGGCGGTGATCTTTGCGCTGATGGCCGGCGGCCAGATAGCGGGGTTTGTTGGCGTGGTTCTGGCGTTGCCGGTTGCGGCGGTGATTATGGTGTTCCTGCGTCATGCCATGCACCACTACCGATCCAGCGATTATTACGGGAGCGACTGAGGTGGCCCCGCAACACCGCCAGCTGCCCCTGCTGGTGCAGCTGCGTGATGACGCGACACTGGAAAATTTCCTCGCCGGCCCCGCCACGGCCCCTTTGCTGGGGGTGCTCGAGAGGCAGCGCTCGGTGGACGGCGAATCCGTGGTATTTCTACACGGAGGCAGTGGCAGCGGCAAGTCGCACCTGTTGCAGGCCTGTTGTCACCTGGCCGGTGAGGGCAGCGTGTACCTGCCGCTGGCTGAGTTGGCGACCTACTCGCCGGAAGAGGTGCTTGCCGGGGTTGAAACACTGTCCCTGGTCGCGCTTGATGACATAGACGCGGTGCTTGGGCAGGAGGCGTGGGAGCTGGCCCTGTTCGGCCTTTACAACCGCGCACGGGAGTGGGGTTGCAGGTTGCTTATTGCAGCGCGTGGCGCGCCACGCACGCTGGATGTAAGGCTCGCCGACCTGCGTTCCAGGCTCAGCTGGGGAGGCGTATATCAGCTGCCTCTGGCGACGGATGCGGAAAAGTGCGCAATACTGATTTTTCGCGCAGAGCGCAGAGGGCTGGAACTGTCAGATGATGTGGCCATCTATATCGTCAACCGTTCGCAGCGGGACCTGGCGCAGTTGTTGGAACTTCTGGACCGTCTTGACAGGGCGTCCCTCGCCCAGCAAAGGCCGCTATCCATTCCCTTCGTCAAGCAAACCCTTGATTGGTGATATTCCCGTTTTTCCTCCAGTTCATGAACTTTCAGGAATCCGGTGCTATGATTCGCGTGAACATTTAATTCAACGTGGAGCAACCACTCAATGAAGAAGCATTTACTCGCCACCGCAATCGCTTGCGGTTTATCTTTCCCTGCGATCGCGCCCATGGCGTCCGCCGAGATACCGCTTACCCTGAACATGGGGATGGGGTTGTGGAAGAATGATGGCAAGCGCGAGCTGGACGACACCACTACGCCCTGGGCCGGTCTGGAATGGGCATTCAATGACAACTGGGCGGCAGAAGTACTCTACGCGGATGACGATGCGCGCTTTGAGGACGGTACTGGCCGCGCGGATATCACCACCTGGCAGCTGGGTATGCTGTATTACGGTGGCAGCTACATCGGTGGCCCGAATCGCGTACGCCCCTACCTGGCCTTTGGTGCAGGTGAAATCGATATCGATTACGGCGAAACAGACACCGTGGAAACAACGGTAAATGGCGGCCTGGGTGTGCGCTGGATGATTACCCCTGAACTGGGCCTGCGCGCGGAAGCACGTATGCTTTATAGCCTCGACGAGAGCAACAAGGACACCTTGTTGTCAGTGGGTCTGAACTACTACCTTGGCAAGACCAAGGCAGATCCCGCGCCCGTTCAGGTGGTTGGGGATGAAGATGGAGACGGCGTAACTGACGATATCGACCAGTGCCCGGGTACTCCCGCGGGCACGCGCGTCGACTCTGTTGGCTGCCCACTGCCGGTTGCGCAGGTTGCTTCTATCAAGCTGATGGTGAACTTCGGCTTCGATTCTTCCACTGTACAGGAGCAGTATTTCGCTGACCTTGGTGAGCTTGCTGCGTTCCTCAAGCGGTTTGAGGATGTGTATGTTGATATTGAGGGACATACTGACAGCACCGGCCCGGAGGCGTATAACCAGTCGCTGTCCCAGCGCCGCGCGCAGGCAGTGGTTGATTACCTGGTGAGCGAGCACGGTATTGCTCCCCGTCGTCTTGAGCCTAAAGGTTATGGTGAGTCCCAACCGGTAGCGGACAACAGCACCAAAGAAGGGCGCGCAGCCAACCGTCGAGTCATGGCTACCCTGGAAGTTGAATTCGAGGAATAAGGCCAGCGAACGACAACAACAAAGAAGGCGGGTTTATCCCGCCTTTTCTTTGTGCGTCTATTTGGTTTGTTCTTCTTTCTGGCGCATCCATCACTCCTGAAGCAGGGCCGCGCGCAGGCTTTTCGCCTGCTCCTGGATAAGCGCCTGGTTTCTGGGCCCCATGCGTAAGAGTTGCTTGGCCAATGGTGTCAGGTCTTCCAGGGATTGGTCGCGATAGGTGTACGTGTTGACGTCGGCAACGAGCTCAGCCGGTTTCTCCAGTACGGGGGCGGCCAGTACCTGATCCAGGGCGGCTATCAGCGCGTTATCCATGTCTTCCGCCCGGAAGCCCAGATTGGCATAAGCTTCTTCAAGCAAGGGGCGAAACCGGTGAAAGGCGGCTGCCAACGCAGCAGTATCAAGGCTGGCTATGGCTGCAGCGTAGGGGTCATAGCGGCGATAACTTTGCGGATCGGTCAGTAACTGACCGTCTACGCGGGTGGCCTGAAATTTACCTTCTGGCTGGGGAATGGGAAATACCTTCCGCAAAACGGCGCCATTACCGGCTGCTTCGAACAGTGCTGCGCTGCGCTCCAGTAAATCCTCCTGTAGAAGAGCCTGAGTAAAGACAGTGTTGTCCAGCGACGCAGCGCCCACCTCCCTCACAACAGGGTCGCTTTCATCAAGGGATAGAGGAGGAGGTGGAGGCGCTGCAACCGGCAACTCCTCGGTGGCTGTTTGCGCAGGCGCAGTGGCCTTTGCCTGGGGGATATCCGGAGCTGACGGTCGCTGCACCCGCGTCGCTTTCACGGTAGCAGCTTGCAGCGTCTCGGCCGCGGACTCAGGCTCCTGCTTCTCATCGGGGGTGAAAAACCAGGCGATAGCAAGGATGACGATCAGTATGCCTGCGGCGATCGGCAACCAGGGCAAGCTCTGGCTGCGATCATCGCTGGAGAGGCGGTCTTCTGGTTCAACCTGCATGGGGTGTCCTCTTGTTGTACTGCACTTCTAATGTGTGTCCGACGCAAGTGCGCGCAGTTCACCGCTAGCGTAAAACGGCCTATTCCAGCTGAAACTGGTCCGCGTCTGCATGCGCCGGGAAACGCTGTCGGTAGGCCTCCAGCGCCTTTGCGTCCAGCGTGACGCTGCGTGTTGTCGCTTCGTCCTGCAGATCCAGTAATAATTCTCCGTCGGCAGACACGGCCATGCTGTCTCCGCTGTAGTCCAGCCCGTTAGCGTCGCTGCCTATGCGATTGACGCCTACCACGCAGGCCAGATTCTCTATGGCCCTGGCCACCAGCAGCTGTCGCCAATGCATGCGTCTGGCGGCGGGCCAGTTGGCCACGAAGAGCGCAAGGTCGTAATCTTCCCGGTTGCGGCTGAAAACCGGGAAACGCAAGTCATAACATACTTGTAGCAGAATTCCCCAACCGCGCCAGTTAATCACAACGCGTCTGTCACCGCTCTGGTAACGTTTGTGCTCTCCCGCCATGCGGAACAAGTGGCGCTTGTCGTAGTAATGAAGCGTTTCAGGTGTTGCAAAGAGCATACGGTTGAAGACCTTCTTGTCCTCGCGTACGGCGATGCTGCCAGTAATGGCGCAGTCCAGGTGTCGTGCCTGCTGCAGCATCCACTGTTCAGTGTCACCGCCCGGTGGCTCGGCGTTGGCCAACGCATTCATGGAAAACCCGGTGGTGAACATCTCGGGCAGGACTATCAGGTCCTGAGACTCTGCGTGTTGCGCCAACTCCTGGCTTATCTGCGCGCGATTTCGCTCCGGGCTTTCCCAGATCAGCTCGCGTTGCACCAGTACAACTTTTAAATCCTGCATAGTATCTCCGCCGCCTCGAGCAACACGTCGTCTCGCTTGGCAAAGCAGAAACGCAACAGATGCTGCGGCGGTGCTTGTTGGTAAAAAACTGAAACCGGTATGGAAGCAATACCGCGATCCTCGGTCCACTCGCGGCACAATTGTGTATCACTTGCTGTGCTGATGGCGCTGTAGTCCAGCAGCTGGAAATAGGTGCCTGCGCTGGGAGTGAAGGTGAAGGGCGACTTCGTCAGAGCATTGCAGAACAGGTCACGGCGGCGCTGGTACTCCTGCGCGAGCGTGGCAGGGTAATGCGGCTGTGACGCGAGAAATTCCGCAATAGCGTGTTGAATAGGCGTCACTGCAACGAAGGCGACAAACTGGTGCACCTTACGCAGTTCGTCGGTCAGGTCCGGGGGGGCGATACAGTAACCGGTCTTCCAGCCGGTGACGCTGAAGGTCTTGCCGAAGGAGTAGTGGGCAAAGGAGCGTTCACGCAGACCAGGGCGTTGTAACACGCTGTGATGCTGTTTGCCGTCATAGACAAGGTGTTCGTAGACTTCGTCCGAACACACCAGCAGATCGTGCTCCTCAGCCAGTCTCTCAAGTTCCAGCAGGTCGGCAGCGGCAAGGGTGGCACCGGTGGGGTTATGCGGCGAATTGATGATGATCATGCGGGTTCTGGTGTTGATCGCTGCCCTGACGGCATCCCAGTCAGGTTGGAAGGTTGTCGGCAGTAGTGGTACATGCACTGATTCGCCGCCAGCCATGCGGATGGCGGGCGAATAGGAGTCATAGCAGGGGTCGAGAACAATCACCTGATCACCGGCGCTCACGCAGGCCATAATGGAGCAGAAGATGCCCTCCGTCGCGCCCGGCACCACTGTTATTTCAGTATCCGGGTTGCAGCTGACCCCCCGGTGTAACTGCAGCTGCACTGCCAATTGTTCACGCAGCGCAGGGATGCCAGCCATAGGTGGATACTGGTTGTGCCCGTCCATGACCGCTTTCGCCAGTGCCTCACACAGTGCGGGTGGCGCGTCGAAGTCAGGAAATCCCTGGGACAGATTAAGCGCTTTGCTACGTGCCGCCAGAGCGGACATTTGTGTGAAAATGGTGGTGCCAACGTCCGGCAATTTGCTGTGGATCGCAGGCATTACAGTTGGCTCTGCAGTGGCAGCTCGGTGGTGTTCTTGATCTCGGTGACGGCCATATGCGAATGCAGCTCACGTATGGCGGGGCTGGCGGTCAGCGTGTTCCGCACGAAGTCTTCAAAGTGGCGTATGTCGCGGGTGACGATCTTCAACATGTAATCCCAGATTCCAGTCATGGTGTAGCACTCTATCACCTCCGGATAGCGGACAATGTCCTGTTCAAATTCCAGCAGGTTCTGGCGGCCGGTGGAGGTCAGGTTGATGGTGGCAAATACCACTATATCCATGCCCAGTGCACTGCGATCCAGTAGCGCCACCCGGCCGCGGACCAGGCCCTGCTGCTCCATGCGGTTGATCCGCCGCCAGCAGGGAGACTGGGACAGATTGACCTTGTCGGCGATTGCGCCCGTGCTCAGGGTGGCATCGCGTTGCAGCAGTTGCAGGATCTCTACGTCCTGTTTTGTCAGCATCATAGTTAAATATTCCTGGTAACGCGCCTTTCTTGGATAATGTATTCGGTTATAGCCCTGAGAGGTCTGAAAATCAAATAAACATTTCCTCAAAATTCGCCCACACTTTGCTATCGGCAATACAAGGTGGTGAGCATGACTGTAGATAAGAATTCCGGGCTGCGTGACGTATCTCTTGACGACAAGTACGCCCTGGACACCGCGCATGCATATATGACCGGCATAGAGGCTCTGGTGCGGTTGCCCATGCTGCAGCACCAGCGCGACCAGCAACGCGGGCTGAATACCGCTGCGTTTATCTCAGGATATCGTGGATCTCCTCTTGGTGCCGTGGATCAGGCCATGTGGAAGGCCAGGCCCTGGCTCACGAAACACAATGTGCATTTCCAGCCGGGCATCAATGAAGACCTTGCCGCCACCTCAGTCTGGGGCAGCCAGCAGACCAACCTGTTCCAGGGCGCCAGATATGATGGCGTGTTCGGCATGTGGTATGGCAAAGGACCGGGTGTCGACCGTTCCATGGATGTTATCAAGCACGCGAACGCCTTTGGAACATCGCGCTACGGCGGTGTGCTGGCCGTGGCGGGCGACGACCATGCCTGTAAGTCGTCCACCTTGCCGCACCAGTCCGAGCACATGTTCGTGGGCGCATCCGTGCCGGTACTGGCGCCAGCGAACGTGCAGGAGGTGCTTGACCTGGGGATATATGGTTGGGAATTGTCCCGTTACAGCGGTTGCTGGGTTGCGCTGAAGGCCATCACCGAGAACATGGATTCTGCGATCTCGGCGGACATCGACCCGGATCGAATAGATATCGTGATTCCCGAGGAGTTTGCCTTGCCCGCGGATGGCGTGCACGCACGCTGGCCGGACAAGCCGCTGGATCAGGAATGGCGCCTGAACAAATACAAAATCTACGCCGCCAGAGAGTTTGCCCGGGTTAACGGGCTCAACCGCGTGGTAGTAGACAGCCCCAGGCCGCGTTTTGGCATCATCACCTCCGGTAAAGCGTATCTTGATGTTATGCAGGCTCTGGAGGACATGGGCATAGATGATGCCGTGTCGGCTGAGATCGGCCTGAGGGTGTTCAAGGTAGGCATGCCCTGGCCGCTGGAGCCCAGGGATACTGTCGCATTTGCCGATGGACTGGAAGAAATCCTGGTGGTGGAAGAGAAACGCTCCATCATAGAGGACCAACTTACAGGCTTGTTGTACAACCATGCCAGGGACTCCCGCCCCAGGGTATTCGGAGAGTTTGATGAGACCGGCAGGGATCTACTGCCGAACACCGGCGAGTTGACGCCCGCTATGGTGGCACTGGCTATAGCCAGCCGAATCCGCCGCTTCTATCAATCCGAGACGATGGACCGCCGTATTCGCTGGATTGAGGAGAAAGAAGTCTCTTTGGCACGGCCGCGGGATGCCATAGAACGGGTACCGCATTTTTGCAGTGGCTGCCCACATAACACCTCGACTCGCGTCCCCCAGGGTAGCCACGCACTGGGAGGCATAGGCTGTCACTACATGGCCACCTGGATGCCAGACCGGGAGACACATACTTTTACCCAGATGGGAGGCGAGGGCGCGACGTGGATCGGTCAGGCACCGTTCACTGACACACAGCATGTGTTCCAGAACCTGGGCGACGGGACGTATTTTCACTCCGGGATACTGGCGATTCGCGCGGCAGTTTCCTCGGGTGTGAACATCACCTACAAAATTCTTTATAACGACGCTGTTGCCATGACCGGTGGTCAGCCCATAGACGGGGCGCTCAGCGTGGGCGACCTGATCCTGCAATTGCGTGGAGAAGGCGTAGGTCGCATTGCTCTGGTCAGTGATGAACCGCAGCAGTGGCGTGGGCAATTCAGCAACAGTCCCGGCTTCAGCCTGCATCACCGTGATGAAATGGACGCGCTGCAAAAAGAGCTACGTGAGTTCAAGGGCACCTCGGTCATTGTCTATCAGCAGACCTGCGCCGCGGAGAAACGTCGCCGGCGCAAGAAGGGAATTCTTGAGGATCCTGCCAAACGTCTGTTCATTAATGAAGCAGTCTGCGAGGGCTGTGGCGATTGTAGCCTTAAGTCGAACTGCCTGGCCGTGTTACCCAAAGAGACGACGCTGGGTCGCAAGCGGGAAATTGATCAGCACGCGTGCAACAAAGATTACAGTTGTGCCAAGGGATTCTGCCCCAGTTTTGTCACCGTTCTGGGTGGTCAGTTGAAAAAGTCTGATTTCAACCTGGAGTCACAGGAAGCTCTATTTGATCCCTTGCAGGAGCCTTCGCTGCCTTCGCTGGAGAGGCCCTGGAATACGGTAGTTACCGGAGTGGGTGGCACGGGTGTGCTCACTATTACTGCATTGGTTGCCATGGCCGCGCACATCGAGGGCAAGGGCTGCGCCACCATGAACCAGACCGGGCTTGCTCAGAAGTTTGGTGCCGTGGTCAGCCATGTTCGAGTGAGCAGGCAACAGGAGGATATCAAGGCCGTGCGCATTCCGGCCGGTGAGGCTGACCTGTTGGTAGGCTGCGATCTGGTGGTCACCTCCAGCTATGAGGCCATGAGCAAAGTCGCCCTTGGTCGCAGTCATGCCGTGGTGAATGCCGCAGAAGTGCCTACCTCAGCATTCATTCTCAATCCGGACACAAAATTTCCAATGTCCGCCATGACTGACAGCGTGGTATCCGAGGTAGGGCAGGACAGCTGCCATTTCATTGATGCGACGCGAGTTGCCACTGAATTGCTGGGTGACTCCATAGGTAGCAACCTGTTCCTCCTGGGCTTCGCCTGGCAACGCGGCCTGGTGCCCGTATCGGATGCAGCTTTACTGCGTGCTATCGAAATGAATGCAGTGGCGGTGGAGTTCAACAAGCAGGCATTCATGTGGGGGCGTCGCTGCGCCGATCAACCAGAGAAAGTGCTTGCTCTGCTGTCGCCGCGTTCACAGGCGCTAACCCCACAGGGCCTGGATGAGGTGCTGGCTGATCGTGAGCAAAGGCTGGTGGCCTATCAGAACGCGGCCTATGCCGCTGCCTACCGGCGCGCGATAGAGTCGGTGCGCGCGGCAGACCCCCGGGCTGATGAATCGGGCTCCGTGACCCTGGTAGCAGCGCAGCAGTTGTATCGGCTGATGGCATACAAGGATGAGTACGAGGTTGCCCGACTGTACTCTGACGCCGAGTTCAAGCGTCAGCTCAACGAGCAGTTTGAGGGCGATTTCGAACTGCGCTTCAATCTGGCACCCCCGTTACTGTCAAGGCGTGATCCACAGACCGGTGAGCTGCAAAAGCGTGAGTTCGGTCCGTGGTTGCTGACCGCTTTCGGCTGGTTGGCCCGGTTGCGCGTGCTGCGTGGGACGCCATTGGATCTGTTTGGCCACACCCGGGAACGCAGACAGGAGCGCCAGGATATTGCAGACTATCAGGCGCTGCTCGATACGCTGCTCGCTGAGCTGCGCGACGATAACTACGCAGTGGCAGTGGAACTGGCGGGTTCTGTCGCCAGATTACGCGGTTACGGGCATGTCAAAGACAACAACCGGGAGCAGGTCAGGGCAGAGCAGACAAGACTGCTCGAACGCCTGCGCGGTGAAGCTGGTGAACTGGACTCAGTGCGCTTCGTCAACGTGGCCTGAGTCCTGGCGGCTATCGGCTGATCCCCCGGGCACGGCCAGCTCGCCCGGCTGCAATCGCAGGTAAGCTCGCAGATAATGAACACCAAGGTAGAAGGGGCCGGTGTCAATCAGGGCGACAGTAGCCTTGAACAGGTAATTGCTGCCCACCAGCACCAGTAGCGTGTTAATTGTCATTTCTCCGCGCAGGAAGGCTGCGCCGAAGGTCACGGTAATCACCATCACTGAGTCCACCATCTGACTCATCAGTGTGCTGAAATTATTACGCACCCACAGGTACTTGCCTTTGGTGACCCGTTTCCAGAAGTGGAACAAGTGCACGTCGCAGTATTGTGCGGCTATGTAGGCGAGCATCGAGGCAAAGACAGCACCTGAAGTGGTGGCGTAGATCAGTTGGTACAGGCCAACCGATTGTTCGATGATATCCCCGTTGGGCAATGCAACCGGCGCCGCCAACTGGAGGATTTGCCAGGGCGGCATGTTGCCCTCAGGCACGGCCGGGAGACTGTTGCCCAGCAGAAGTACACCGAGGATGAAAAAATTCAGGCCCAGGCCCACGGTTACCAGAAAATTTGCTCTCGCCTTGCCATACAATTCGCAAATCAGGTCTGTACACAGGAAGGTCAGTGGGTATGGCAGCACTCCTACCGCCAGTGCCATCGGTCCAAGCTGCACAAAGCGTGTGATGCCAATTACGTTGAGCAGGGTCATCGCACAGAGGAAGGTGCCTGCCAGCACCAGGAAAACCCGCTCCCTGCGCTCTTGCAAGCGGTCAGCGCTCAGGGGCATTCAGCTTTCCCTTTGCCCCAGGTTGCCATGCAGCACGGCGCCGTTAATCACTGGATGGTGATGTGCCCACTGAATCAGCTCGGCAATTTCCAGGGGCTGCACCAGTCGGTTGAAGCTGTTCATTCCGGCGATGCCTGCTTCTACCTGGGCATCAGTGCCGATATGGGTGCGCAACATTTCGGTATCGGTGAATCCCGGGCATATCAGTGCGGTGTGGATGCTGCGTCCCATCAAGTCCTGACAGGTGGCCCGCATCATGCCCAGTTGGGCGTGTTTGCTGACGACGTAGCTGAATGAACCGGCTACTGCCTTTTCTGACAGGGTAGAGCCAATATAGATAATACTGGAGCCGGCCTGCATCAGTGGCAGCAGGCCACGGTTCAGGCGGTTGATGGCAACGACGTTGGTTTCCAGCACCGCCTGCAGGCTGTCGCTGGCACAATCGTCTACGGAATCCTTGCGCATCTGGCTGGCGTTATGCACCAGCGCGATGTGCTCTGCCTCGCTCAGTGAGGTCGCCAGAAGCTTGATGCAGTCTTCCACAGATTCCTTCGACGCCAGGTCGCAGCTGATGTTCTCTACTTTGTCCAGAGGGCAAGGCCGGCGGGAGAGATTGAAAACACGATAGCCTTCGGCCAGGAAAAGGGCGGCTGTTTCCCGGCCAATACCCACGCTCGCGCCAGTGATAATTGCTGCTTTCATAGAGTTTCACCAAAAGAAAGCGGATAAGGGTCAATGATTTAGGCCGGTGCGTCAAGCGTGTTGGCTGTGGTTGCGCTTGCACCGGGCAGGTATGACAATGTGGCCTCCACTTGACAGTGAGCCAATGATGACGGAATACACCTCCCTTCACATCGATAAAGAAAGCCACAAGTTCTCGGCAGCGCATTTCACTATTTTCTCGGCGACAGAGCGGGAGCGGCTGCACGGGCACAACTATTCGGTCTCGGCACGGTTTCTGGCGCCCATGGGCGACAACGGCTTCTCTGCAGATTATAACGTCTACAAGAACCGGCTTGCGCAGTTATGTGATGAACTGGATGAGTACATGGTGCTGGCAGCCAATTCGCCGTATCAGCAGGTGGAAGAGGACGGTCAGTTCTACCGGGTTCAGTTCAACGACGAGCATATGTTTTTCTTGCGAAGTGACACGTTGTTGCTGCCGCTGCGTAATGCCACCGTAGAGGAGTTCGCCGGGTATCTGCTGGACAAACTTGTTGCCCTCTCAGAGGGAGAGGGCCTGCGCGAAATCGAGTTGTTTGTCGCCTCCGGTCCCGGCCAGAAAGCCAGCGCTGTGTGGCGCAGCGAAGGCTGATCAGACCCTGCAGAAACCAGAGCGCAGGCTATTTCTGAATTGTCCAGAAGGTACTGCTCAGCCAGCGATTCCGCAGTGCCTGAGCAGGGGTTCCATATCCGGTTCCCTGCCGCGAAAAGCAATAAATGACGTCATCGGATCACGCGAGCCTCCAACTTCCAGAACCTCGCGACAAAAATCAGCTCCGGTGTCGCGATTGAAAATGCCCTCTTCTTCAAATCGGGAGAAGGCATCAGCGGAGAGCACCTCTGCCCACTTGTAGCTGTAGTAGCCGGCTGCATACCCGCCGCCAAAGATGTGTGCAAAACTGTTCTGGAAACGGTTGAAATCCGGAACCGGCACCACACCCACACGGGCGCGAACGTCATCAAGCACGCCCTGTATAGTTGCGGCATTTCCGCCTTTCCAGTTCATGTGCAGCAGAAAGTCGAAAAGTGAGAATTCCAGCTGCCGCGCTACCTGTATCGCTGATTGAAAATTCCTGGCGGCGAGCATTTTTTCCAACAATTGCGCGGGCAGTGGCTCGCCAGTTTCAAAGTGCCCGGAAATAAACGCCAGTGCTTCCGGCTCCCAGCACCAGTTCTCCAGGAATTGGCTGGGCAATTCCACCGCGTCCCAGGCCACTCCGTTGATGCCTGACACGGCAGCTACGGTTTGTTGCGTCAGCATGTGATGCAGGCCGTGGCCAAACTCATGGAAAAGAGTGGTCAGCTCATTGTGTGTGAGCAGGGCGGGCTGATCGCCAACCGGGGGTGTGAAGTTGCAAACCAGATAGGCGACCGGTAACTGCAGGGCATCATTGCGCTGACGGCGAACGAGGCAGTCGTCCATCCAGGCCCCGCCCTGCTTGTGAGGGCGCGCGTAGAGGTCAAGGTAGAAGCGTGCAATCACCGTATCGTCCTTGCACACGTTATAGAGGGCCACATCGGGATGGTAACGGTCGAAGCCCTGTACTTCCTGTACTTCGATGCCATACAGCCTGTGGACCACCTCAAACAGACCGCTTAGCGCTCGATTGACGGGGAGGTAAGGGCGTACATCCTCCTGCGATAGGTGATACCGCTGTTGCCTGAGTTTCTCGCTGTAATAGCCAACATCCCAGGCATTAACCTCCTCTGCGCCATACTCGTCTCTGGCAAAAGACTGCAGGGTCTGCCACTCCAGCATAGCCTGCTCCCGTGATCGCGCTGCCATTTGCTCGAGGAACTCCAGGACCTGCTCTGGCGTGTCCGCCATCTTGGTAGCAAGCGAGAGCTCGGCATAGTTGTCAAAGCCCAGCAATTGCGCCATCTCCCGGCGCAGATCCAGCGTCTCAACCATCACCTGCGCATTGTCCCACTTCCCGGCATCGGGGCCCTGGTCGGAGGCTCGCGTAGCGTTTGCTTCATAGATTTCCCGACGTAATGCTGCGTTGTCGCAGTATGTCAGCACAGGAAAATAGGACGGGAACTCGAGGTTGATCAGAAAGCCTTCCACACCGGCCTGTTGCGCCGACTGCCTCGCTGTGGCCAGTGCCGTTTCCGGCAGTCCTGCCAGTTCAGCCTCCGTGACCTGCTTTGACCAGGCGTTGGTGGCGTCCAGTACGTTTTCCCTGAATTTGCTACTCCGCTCCGACAGCCGTTGGCGCAATACGCTGAACTGTTTCTTCTTCTCCTCAGGCAGCGCGACACCGGCCAGGCGGAAGTCCCGCAGGGCATTGTCCAGTGCTCTGCGCTGCGCAGCGTCCAGCCTGTCTGCCTCATCCCCTTCGGCTATCTGG
>JAUIIQ010000210.1 GCA_030431585.1 Gammaproteobacteria bacterium
GTTCCCCGGCATGCGCGCATTCGCCGCTCGCGGTTCTATCATAACCAGCAATAACGGCGGCACGCGCTCCATCAACCTGGATATCTCAGGCCCGGACCTGGAGTCAATCTATCGCGTGGCGCGACGTGCGGAAGCTCGCGCCCGCGAGGTATTTGACAACCCCCGTATCCAGAGCCAGCCCAGCGCCCTCAGCCTGGCTCAGCCCATGATGCAGATTCGCCCACGCTGGGAGCGGGCAGCCGAGCTGGGCATCAGCGCCGAGACACTGGGCTATACCATTTCTGCAATGACCGATGGCGCCTATGTAGACGAGTTTTTCCTGGGCGACGACAAGATCGACATGTACCTCTACAGCGACACTGGCCTTGACGTGGATATGGACAACCTGGGCCAGCTACCGCTGTACACGCCTCTGGGACAAGTGGTGCCACTGGGTGCCCTGACCGACTTCAGAGAAACCATGGATACCAGCAGTATCCGCCGGGTCGGAGGGCGCCGCACCGTCACCCTGAATATCATACCGCCACGTGATGTGCCCCTTGAGCAGGGCGTGCAACAGGTGCAGCAGGAGGTGGTGCAAATACTGCAGGCACGCGGCGACGTTCCCGCCGAGGTCAATATCGTTATCTCCGGGGCCGCAGACCAGCTGGACGCAACCCGCGAGGCGCTGTTCACCAACTACCTGGTGGCCCTGTTCATCGTCTATCTGCTGATGGTGGCGATCTTCGGTCACTGGGGCTATCCCCTGCTGATACTCACTTCCATCCCGCTGGGTGTTGCCGGTGGCCTGGTGGGCTTGTGGCTGCTCAACGGTGTGGGTGGTTTGCTGCCGCTACTGGGGATGGCGAGAATTGTGCAGCCTTTCGACATGATCTCCATGCTGGGCTTTCTTATCCTGATGGGAACCGTGGTCAACAACCCGATTCTGGTCGTGCATCGCTCGGTGGAGAATTTCAATACCGGAATGGGTCCGCTGGACTCGGTGGTGGAGGCAGTACATACGAGACTGCGCCCCATCGCCATGTCGACGATCACCACATTGTGTGGGCTGGCACCGCTGGTGCTGTTGCCCGGCGCCGGTACCGAGCTATATCGCGGGGTGGGTGCTATCGTCCTGTTTGGTATTCTTGGGGCGATGCTGGTCACGCTCACCATGCTGCCAGCACTCACCGTGATGACGCTGGAGTGGCAGGCCCGCCGCGCGGGCCGCCAGCGGCCAGCCTAGGACTGCTCGGTACACAGTTGCAACCAGTGGCGCAGCGTAGCGCTGTGGAACTTATCGCGATGCAGGATCAAATTAAGCTGTCGCCTGAAATCACGCTGCGGCACCGCCATAGGCACCAATGAGCCCCTGGCGAAGGCTTCACGCAAACTGATACGAGACAGACAGCCCACCCCCAGGCCGGCTTCAACTGCACGCTTGATCGCTTCCGTGTGTTGCAACTCCATGTCGATATCCAGATCAGCTAGAATGCCACTCATGGCACGCTCAAATACCTGGCGCGTGCCCGAACCACGCTCGCGCACGATCCAGCGCTGCTGCTTGAGCTGCACATCAGTAACGTGGCGCCGTTTTGCCAGCGGGTGGCCCGGGGCGCAGAACACCTGCAGTTCATCGTCTCGCCAGTGGATCGTCTGCAAGCTACGATGGCTCACTTCACCTTCAATCATGCCCAGGTCCAGTTCGAAATCGGCTACCCGGCGGGCTATCGTCTCAGTATTCGCCACGTGCAGCGACACGTCTGCGCCCGAATACCGGTCTCTGAACGCCGCTATCATCGGCACTGCCAGATAGTTGCCAATCGTCAGGGTTGCGCCCAGCCGCAGGGACCCCGCAAGCTCACCGCCGCCAATTATCTGCTGGAACGCTTCCGCCTGGGCAAGCAGGTTTTCGGCATGAGGCCGTATCTCACGGCCCAGCTCGCTGAGCTGCAGCCGCTTGCCAACGCGATCAAACAACTGCACCGAAAACTGCTGCTCCAGTTCCTTGAGCGCACCACTGGCGGCAGACTGTGACATGGACAGCGCCTCGGCGGCGCGGCTGATATTTTCACGCCGGGCAGTGGCAAGAAACACTTCAAGTTGACGCAAGCTGTATTTCATAATCTATTTTTCCGATAAACAATATCGAATATATCCGTTTTTCGGATATATAGATACTGCCTACTATAGGCCCATGCACTGACGCAGGCGAGTTTGCGCCGGGACCTTACCCTTGCTCGATAGCAGCGGGAATGCGAGACCCAGTGCCGGCGCAGGCATGACGACAACCACAGGAGTTTGGCATGGCAACCATTTTGAAAGAGCAGGTCACCGAGGTGCACCACTGGACAGACCGGCTGTTCAGCTTCAAGACCACCCGCGACCGCGGCTTCCGCTTCAAGAACGGTCACTTCACCATGATTGGCATAGAGCACAAGGGCAAGCCGCTGATGCGTGCCTACAGCCTGGCCAGCGCCAACTACGAGGACGAACTGGAGTTTTTCAGCATCAAGGTGCCCGACGGCCCCCTGACGTCTCGCCTGCAGAATATCCAGCCCGGCGACGAACTGCTGGTCAACTCCAAGGCCACCGGCACCCTGTTGCAGGACAACCTGCTGCCGGGCAAAAACCTCTATCTTATCGCCACCGGTACCGGCCTGGCGCCGTTTCTAAGCATCATCCGCGACCCGGAAATCTACGAGGCCTATGACAAGGTGATTCTCACCCATGGCTGCCGTGAAGTGGAAGAACTGGCCTACCAGGAGCTGATTACCGAGCACCTGCCCAAACATGAATACCTGGGCAGCGACGTACGCGAGAAACTGATCTACTATCCCACAGTGACCCGGGAAGAGTACGTGAACAATGGCCGCCTTACCGATTTGCTGCGCACTGGCAAACTGGAAAAGGATATTGGCCTGCCCCCCGTAGACCCTTCTCGTGACCGCTTCATGATCTGCGGCAGCCCGAGCATGCTCACCGAAATATGCGGGCTGCTCAATGAGCGTGGCTTCAGCGAGACACGTAACGGGCACATCGGGGAATATGTTATCGAGCGAGCCTTTGTCGAATTTTAAACCCGACTCGACACATCAAGTAAAATGACCCGAAGGGACAAGCAGTTCACAGCTGGTTCTGGCTATAATCCGGACCCACTCTTCGGGAGAACGCTATGAGCGAGCAACGACAAAAACTGAACAAGCAAACCATGGGTATCACCGAGGGGCTGCCGCTTGAGGCCAGCGCAGGCGGTGTTGATGAGCTACGCAAGAACATCCAGATGCTGATGGATATAGAGGCGATAAAACAGCTCAAGCACGCCTACTTCCGTTGCGTGGATACCGCCAACATGGAAGAACTCGCCACCCTGTTTCACCAGGATGTCAGCGTGGACTTCAAGGGCGGCGACTACCACTGGCAGTTGCAGGGCAAGGACGAGTACCTGAAGAACATCGGCTTCTCCTTCAGCAAAGAGTCCATCGGCCAGCACCACGGTCACCACCCGGAGATCCAGATCCTGTCGGAAACCGAAGCCACCGGCATCTGGTACCTGGAGGACCGCTTCTGGGTACTCAACCACAAAGCCTTCACTGAGGGCACCGTGCTGTACTGGGACCGCTATGTAAAAGAGAACGGCAAGTGGTTGATTCGCGAGACTCGCTACGAGCGCTTGTTTGAGTTCAGCGAGGTGCTTGATGAGGCCCCGAAACCGAAATCACACTACCTGGGTGTGCACGGCACGGAGCCGCAGTTCTAGCGCTGGCAGCAATCCCTGTCGTGCGCGTCGCGCGCACGATAGGCCGGGCCGGTATCAACCCAACACGTCTTCGGCAACAAAATACTTGGGATCTTCAATCACGTTCACTTCCACCAGGTTACCCGCTTTGCGCAGCAGTTGCTTGCACTCGGCAGACAGGTGCACCAGATGCAGTGTTTTGCCCGCGTTCAGGTAACGTTCCGCCAAGGTATCGATTGCCTCCAGTCCGGAGTGATCGCAAACCCGTGACTCGGCGAAGTCGATCACCACGTCATCATTGGCGCCGGCCGGGTCAAACTGCTCCAGGAAGGATGTGACCGAGCCGAAAAACAGCGGACCGCTGACCGCATAAACTGTAGAGCCTTTGTGGTCTTCCATCGCCTTGACCTGAACCTGCTTGGCATGTTCCCAGGCAAACACCAGGGCCGAGACAATCACGCCCACAATCACCGCCATCGCCAGGTCGGTCGCCACCGTCACCGCAGACACCAACACCAGCACCATTGCGTCAGACTTGGGCACCTTGCGCAGCACGCGGAAGCTTGACCACTCGAACGTACCGATGACCACGATAAACATCACGCCGATCAGCGCAGCCAGCGGAATCTGCTCGATCAACGGGGAGGCCACCAGTATGAAGGCGAGAAGGAACAGGGCAGCGGAGATGCCGGACAAACGGCCGCGACCACCCGAATTCACGTTGATCATACTCTGGCCGATCATGGCGCAACCGCCCATGCCGCCGAAGAAACCGGTTGCCACATTCGCCACACCCTGGCCAACACATTCCTTGTTACCACGGCCCCGCGTTTCGGTAATCTCATCCACCAGGCGCAGTGTCAGCAGGGACTCGATCAGGCCGATGGCGGCGAGGACCACCGCGTAAGGGAAGATAATGGTCAAAGTCTCCCAGTTGAGTGGTACCAGGGGAATATGAAACTGCGGTAAGCCGCCCTTGATGGACGCCACATCACCCACTACCTTGGTATCCAGGCTGAGGCCGACCACCAGCAGGCTCACCACGACAATGGCAACCAGGGACGACGGCAGGGCCGTGGTCAGGCGCGGCAGAAAGTGGATGATGGCCATGGTCAACAACACCAGGCCACACAGCATGTAAAGCTGCGTTCCTTCCAGCCAGGCAACATCGAGAATAGTGCCCTCCATGAATGTTCCCGCCAGCCAACCCGCTTCCCCGGGTGTGCCGAATTGCCCTAACTGCGCGAGAAAAATTACGATGGCCAGGCCGTTTACGAAACCCAGCATCACCGGGTGCGGCACCATGCGAATAAACTTGCCCAGGCGCATGGCCCCCGCTGCAATCTGTAACAGGCCCATCAACACCACTGTCGCAAACAGGTATTCAACGCCATGGTCTGCCACCAGCGCCACCATCACCACGGCCAGGGCTCCGGTAGCACCGGAAATCATGCCCGGTCGACCGCCGATACAGGCCGTAATCAGGCCCACCATAAAGGCTGCGTAGAGGCCAACAAGTGGCTCTACTCCGGCTACAAAAGCAAAGGCTACCGCTTCGGGCACCAGTGCCAGGGCCACAGTGAGCCCTGACAGTACGTCATTTTTTACGGTCGCGACTTTACTCGGATGAATCTCGAACATCAGGACATGCACCTAAAACTGTCATGCGCGCGCGGTCAGGCGCGGCGAAAAGGAAACCGATCGGCAAAGGAGTTGTTATGTGCAGACGGGAAAGGGCGGGAATTGTAGGTGAAGCGATGCGGGGGATCAATGCGATGTGATTAATCACACTTGCGACCTGCCTGGCACCCTGCAGAGGAAGCAGAGGCTGCCAACAGAACACGCCACTGCGCGCACGTGGCAGGAAGACAT
>JAUIIQ010000211.1 GCA_030431585.1 Gammaproteobacteria bacterium
TGGAGCGGGGCTGGCATAGGGAGCACCGGGAATTGGCCCGTTACGATATCGTGATGGGATTGGTGCTGCCCTATATTCTGGTCACCAGTCTGATGGCGATTGCCGCTGCGGCGGCGTTTCACGGCAGTGACCTGTCTATTCAGGGAAAATTGAGCCCGGCCCGCGCCGGCCAGATGTTTGTCGATGCGGGTATGGGGCCGCTTACCGGTCGCCTGATATTCGCTCTGGGTGTTTTGGGGATGGCGGTAGGATCTCTGGTGATGCACATGCTGTGTTGCGGTGCAGCAGCAGGAGCCCTGTTTAACTGGGAGCCGCACTCGCGTAAGTATCGTCTCGCGCTGTTACTGCCTACGCCAGCGGTGCTGGGGGTGTTTCTCTGGTCTACCATGGGCGCCTACCTGGTGCTGCCCACCTCGGCAATTTGCGGCTTCCTGTTGCCTATCGCCTACCTTGGCTGGCTGGTGCTCAATAACCGCAAAGACTACCTGGGCGACGCTCGCCCTACGGGTGGTCGTGCGCGCTTGTATAACCTTGCCATGGTGCTGTGCATTATCACCGTGCTGGCCAGTGTCTGTTACAGCACGGCGGTGGCGCTGGATATCATCTGAGAGGATTCAACTTTGGCAAATATCAAAGACGGCGCCAGTTACGCCCCCAGCGGCGAGGCAGAGCAGGTTGTCGCGCCCGGCGAGTTCCTGATTGCGGCGGCCTTTCTCGATCACGGTCATATTTACGGCCAGGTCAATGGCCTGTGTGACGCCGGGGCCACGCTGAAATACGTGTACGACACCGACCCGGAGCGCCTGCAACAATTCTGCAATACCTACCCCGGGGTAAAAGTCGCAGAGAGCTTTGATGTGATTTTGCAGGACCCGGATATCAGGCTGGTATGTGCGGCTGCCATTCCCTGCGAACGCGCGGCTATCGGTATACAGGTGATGGCATCGGGTAAGGATTACTTTACAGACAAATCACCCTTCACCACCTTGCAACAATTGCAGGAGGCGCGTGAAGTCGCGTCTCAAACCGGGCAGAAGTACGCTGTGTACTATGCCGAGCGATTGCACAACGATGCTGCCTGGCGGGCGGGTGAACTGATAAAACAGGGTGCTGTTGGCAGGGTGCTTCAGGTCTTGAATCTCGCTCCACACAGACTGGCGAAGACAACCCGACCGGCGTGGTTCTTCGACAAACGCTGTTACGGAGGCATCCTCACCGATATCGGTTCGCATCAAGTGGAACAGTTTCTTACCTATGCCGGCTGTCGTGCGGCGACGATCAACTTTTCCCGGGTCGCCAACTTCAGCCATCCCGATCGGCCTGGGCTTGAAGACTTCGGCGAAATGTCGATGACCGGCGACAACGGTGCTTCGTTTTACAGTCGCGTGGACTGGTATACACCGGAGGGACTGCGTACCTGGGGCGATGGCCGCACCTTTATCGTTGGCAGCGAGGGTACCATCGAGTTGCGTAAATATATTGACGTTACCGTCGCTGCGCCGGCCTCGCGCCTGTTTCTGGTGAATGCGCAGGGGGAGGAAATGGAAGACTGCCTCGGCAACACCGGATTCCCGTTTTTTGGCCAGTTGATCCTCGATTGCCTGAACCGCACCGAAAACGCCATGAGCCAGGAGCACGCGTTTACCGCTGCCCAACTCAGTCTGCAGGCACAGGCTTTGGCAGACGACAGTACTGTAAATGGTTTGCACTGAGTGTTGGTGATGGCAGTACTGAAAGACAGGTTCGCGACGATCGCCAGGGCGGGAGCTGCTGCGTTCGTTATTAGTTTTACCGCCGTGCTTGCGCCAGGTATAGACGCGGCCACCGAACTGGAGACGATCGTGGTGACCGGCATGTACTCGCCACAGCCGTTGGCTGAACTCACAGCATCGGTGACGGTGCTTGAGGAAGCGCGTTTGCGGCAACTGAATAAACGCCAGCTGGCAGACGCGCTCAGGACTGTGCCAGGGCTACTGGTGGAAGAGGAGGGCGGTAGCGGCGGTTTGACGACCATCTCGGTGCGGGGCGGTGAGTCGAATTTCACCCAGGTACTGCTGGACGGGGTGCCTCTCAATGACCCGACCAACACACGCGGCGGCAGTTACGACATCGGCAATATAAGCAGTGAAAGTATTGCCAGAATTGAGGTGGTGCGCGGCGCGCAATCCGCGGTGTATGGTTCGGACGCGCTCTCGGGTGTGATCAACCTGATATCCCGGGACCCAAGGGAGGTCAGGGCGCCTGAGCTCAGAGTGGAAGTCGGCGAAAGCGGCTACCGTGATTACCGGCTTGCCGCCGGCGCGGCCGCCGATGATATCGGTATCGCTTTGGATCTGGGCCGGCGCGACGATGAGGGCTGGCAGGACGGCAGCCGCCGCGAGGTGGACAGTGCGAATCTTCGCATCAGCTGGGGCGATGCCAGCGCGCAACAGCTCAGTGCCCAGCTGCGTTACCTGGACGGTGAGCGCAGCAACTACCCTGAGCAGAGTGGCGGTCCGCTGCTGGCCCGCTCTGACGCAGTTGATGTCAGTGACTACCGTGACCTCAGTGCAGCCCTTGCCTGGGAGGTGCAGGTCGATTCGGTTTGGCGCAGCCGGCTGGCGGCGGATCACTTTGACCACAGCGAACGATTCGACTCTCCAGGCGTGGCGCCCTACCAGGCTGTTCCAGCTAACGGCAGCGACACCGATTTTGAACGCAGTCAGCTGAGCTGGGTGAATACGCTGCAGCTATCGTCTCAGTATCAGTTCAACCTGGGTGTGGACTATCGCGATGAGTCGGGAGAGAGCCGGGGGTATCTCGATGTGGGTATGCGTGTGCCGACAGATTTCGCACTCTCGAGAAAAAACCGTGGCGCCTTTGTCGATGCGCGGCTGCGACCGCTGGATGCTGTATTGCTGCAAGGCAGTGTTCGCTTCGATGATCCTGACGATTTTGACAGCGAGACGACCCTGCGCCTGGGCGCGAGCTATGCGTTGCAGCCTTCGCTGCAATTGCTGGTGAACTGGGGTGAGGGCTTCAAGCTGCCCAGCTTTTTTGCCCTCGGCCATGCGCTGGTTGGTAATCCAGCTTTGCAGCCGGAGACGGCCAGGGGTTGGGATGCTGGCTTGCGCTGGCGACCTGCCGATGGTCTGGAGGCCAGTTTCACCGCGTTTGCTACGCGATACCGTGACCTGGTGGATTTTGATCCCGAGGCCTTTACCAACATCAACCGTCGCGAGGTGAAAACCCGCGGCGGCGAGGCGAACCTGGCATGGCAGCCGGCAGAGAACATCTCGTTGCAGGCAAATGCCACCTACACCGACATCGATGTTGTGGGCGAAAGCCTAAGTCTGTTAGGCCGGCCCGATTGGCAGCTCGGTGCCTCCCTGGATTGGGAGCTGTCAGAGCATTTGCATACGGGGCTGGACTATCAGTACACGGGTACGATTTTGGCATCGTCTCTGTATACCGGCCAGACCGTGGTGACCGAACTGTCTTCGTATCAGCGCCTGGACTGGCGCCTGAGTTGGCGCGCATTGGCGGCGTTGGAAGTCGAACTGGCGCTGGACAATGTGCTTGATGAGCGCTTTCAGACCGCCGTGGGTTTCCCGGGGCTGGGTCGAAGCCTGAGAATGGCAGCCACGCTGCACCTGGGGCGCGGGTGAAGGCACTGGTTGTCGAACATTATTTGATTTTGCATTGCCGTAGCAGCTAAGCAGGTAGAACTATGAAGAAAACGATTTTCACCACAGTGTTTATCGCCGCGCTGGCAGCGCTCGGCTGGTGGTTTATGACATCCTCACCTGATGAGACGGCAGAAGACGGGCGTGTGGACTTTTACAAGACACTCGATACCGAGCCTGCGCCGGTACTGTCACCGGAGCAGGCGCTGGAGCGCTTTCGCATCGCGCCGGGTTTCGAGATCGAACTGGTGGCAGCAGAGCCACTGGTTGAGGACCCTGTCGCCATGGCCTGGGATGAGTATGGCCGCCTCTACGTCGTAGAGATGCGTGGCTACATGCCTGATGCCTACGGTAACGGCAAAGACGAACCCGTGGGCAGGGTCGTGCGCCTCAGCGATGTCGATGGCGACGGACGCATGGATGAGTCAGAAGTGTTCCTCGATAAACTGGTAAACCCCCGTGCGGTTGCGGTAAGCAATGACGGCATCCTGATTGGTGAGCCGCCCAATCTCTGGCTATGTGAACTTGCGGAGGCAGGTGACCTGTGTAGCTCAAAGCGGCGAGTCGGTGACTATGCGCCGAACTTCGAGGAAGGCAATGTCGAGTACCTGGAAAATGGCCTGCTGACAGGTATTGATAACTGGTTGTACAACACCCAGTCAGAGCGCAGCCTGCGTCTGCAGGAGGGGGAGCTGCAGCAGCGTGCTTCGCCCCAGCGTGGCCAATGGGGTATTGCCCAGGACGATCATGGCCGGCTGTTTTACAACAACAATTCTACCTGGGTGCAGGCCGACCTGTTCGCGGGCGAGGACCTGGTGGAGTCCGATAGCGGAGGGCAGTATCAGGGATTGGGTGTCAACCTGACCGAGACAAGTGAGGTGTTTTCAGTGCGGGTGAACCCCGGGGTGAACCGCGCCTATCTTGAAGGTACCTTGCGTGCGGACGGACGCCTGCATAATGCCACCGGTATCAGCGGCCTGGCGGTTTACCGTGGCGATCAGTTTCCCGCAAGCTACTCGGGCGATGTTTTCGTCCCGGAAGTGGCGGCCAATGCGGTAGCGCATTTGCGCTTGAATGAACGCGGCATGGAATTGAGCGCGGAACATATGCTGTACGACGACCCCGAGTGGGGTCAACGCGAGTTCCTGGGTTCCACCGACGAGCGGTTCCGTCCGGTTGATGCGTTTAACGGCCCAGACGGGGCTCTTTATATTGTCGATATGTATCGCGGAATTGTGCAGGACGTGTATTTCCTCACGGACGAGCTGCGCGAACAGATTCTACAGCGCCAGCTCGACAAGCCCGTTGGTAAGGGGCGCATCTGGCGGGTTCGGCACGTTGATCGGCCCCCGGCGCGGGCCAGTGTAAACCAGGCTGAAGCGGATAACGCAGCGCTGGTTGAACTGCTTACCAGCACCAATGGATGGCAGCGCGATACCGCACAACGCTTGTTGCTGCAGCGCTCGGGAGATCTGGCGCCGGCATTGGAAGCACTCGCTATGGGCGAGAACAGCGTTGCTGCAGGCCATGCGATATGGACGCTGGCCGGACGCGGTGAGCTCGATGCCGAACTGGTGATGCGGGTCGCGCAGCGCGACGATCCCTGGCGTCAGGTGCAGGCACTGCGCGCGGGCGCAGAAGCGCTTGGCGAGGCAGATATGCTGGCGCTGGGCGAAGCGCTGGCGGCCGCGCCCGAGCGCGTGCAGGTACAGCTGGCCTTCGAGCTGGGTCACTTCGCCGACAGCCCGGTGCTACGTCAGCGCCTGCGCGACAGCCTTTATGCCAATCTCGGCAGTCCGCTGGTGCGCCAGGCGGTGGTGCGCGCATTGCGCGGCAAGGAAATGACGGCCATGCAGGAAATGCTCGCGGACAGTCGTCTCGCCCCGGCGGCGGAAGCCGCCGAGGT